>JBOIGD010000145.1:0-25085 GCA_050742615.1 Casimicrobiaceae bacterium
CGCCGGCCGGCGCGCGCGGCGCGGCGAAGTCGGCGCGCGATCCGCGCTCCGCCTGGCGCACCCGGTCGTGCGCCTGGTAGACGCGCAGCAGCGCGGCGCGCGCAACGTCGAAATACTGCGCCTGCGCGACTGCGACCGCCGCGTACGCGCCTTCGCCCGCCTCGTACGGCCAGTCGAGCGCCAGCGGCAGGTACTTGCTCTCATAGTCGACGCCTGGCGCGATGCGCGCCGACAGCAGCCCGGCCGCCACGACGCGCGCCGACAGCTTCGCGTGCGGCTCGAAGCGGCGAAAGTCGTCGAACGCCTCCTCGTCGCGGTGAAAAAGCAGCAGGTGCCCGCGCAGCGCGAACCAGATTTCCTCGTTGTCCGGCGCCAGCTCGCGCGCAGCCTTGAGCGGCGGCAATGCTTCGTTCCAGCGCCGTTGCCGGTCGCGTGCGGTCGCCAGGTTGAACAAGGGCTCGACCGAATCCGGCGCGAGCGTCGCGGCCCGGCCGAACGCGCGCTCGGCGTCGGCGAATCGCTTCTGCCGGAAATAGAAGTGGCCGAGCGCAAGATGCGCCTGCGCCCACGAGGGCTTCAGCCGTACCGCCTCGTCGAGGCTCCGCTCGGCCGCGGCCAGTTCGCCCTTGCGTGCGAGCAGCACGCCGACGTTGTAGTGCGCCTCGGCGAGCGCGGGCGAGCGCCTGAGCGCGCCGCGGTACTTGGCCAGCGCGTCGTCGACCCGCCCGGCGGCAGCGTTGCGCGCGGCGCTGGCCAGCAGGTCGGTGAGCGCGGTCATGCGCGGAAAATGAAATAAACGGCGCCCATCATGCAGATCGCCGCCCAGACGTAGTCGACCTTCAGCGGCTGGTCCATGTAGAAGAAGGCGAAGGGGACGAAGATCGTCAGCGTGATGACTTCCTGCATGATCTTGAGCTGCCCGAGCGAGAGCACCGTGTACCCGATGCGATTGGCCGGGACCTGCAGCAGGTACTCGAACAGCGCGATACCCAAGCTCACCAGCGCCGCGATCCACCAGGCGCGTCCCTGCATGTTTCTGAGGTGCGCGTACCAGGCGAAGGTCATGAACAGGTTCGATCCGGTCAACATCAGAGCGGCGGCGAGCACGGGGTGCTGGAAAAAATGGGCTGGCATCGGATTTGACGACTAGGGCGGCGACGCGCGGTATTATCGCCGATGCCGCCCTTGACGGCGGCAGTCCGTCCGGATCAACTCGGCGAACTTTTTCGATCGCAACCCAGCGCTGGATCTGAGGCGTGCGCCGTTCGAGACGGCACCCTAGCCATCATTGCCGCGGGCGTGCATCGGGCTGGTGCCAGTACTGCGGCAGCAGCACGGTGACGACGACACCCTGGCCGTCGGGGCGGTTCTGCGCCCCGACGCTGCCGCCGTGAAACTCCGCTATCAGGCGGACGATGTACAGGCCCAGGCCGAGGTGCGGATCGTCGCCTTTCTCCTGGATTCGGACCGAGACCATCGAGTCGAAAAGCCGCTCCTGCATGTCTACGGGTAGCGGAGCCCCGTGGTTGTCGACGCGCAGACGTACGTTGCCGTCGTGCCGCTCGAGGGCGATCGAAATCGGCGCTCCCGGAGTGCCGAATTCGACGGCGTTGGCAACCAGCTTGTCGAGCATCTGCGCGATCAGGTCCGGCGCGCCGTCGAAAAGCAGCGGCTCCGCCGGCGACGCGAACGCGAAACGTGCGCCCGGATAGGCGGCGCGATAACCGTCGACGCATCCGGCGACGACGCTGCCGACGTCGAAGCGCTGGCGCTCGGCATCGCCCAGGCTCTGCTCCAGTCGCGTCGCCTCGCTCATCCGCGTCAGGATGTGCGTCAACCGGGCGAGTCCCTGCCGCGCGCGGTCCATGTAGACTCGCGCCTCGTCAGACAGCGGCGCGGCGCCGAGGTTGTCGAGCGACGAGCGGACCACGGCGATCGGCGTGCGCAATTCGTGCGACAGCCTGCTCGCCATGTTCTGCTGGTAGCTCGCGTATTGCGACAGCCGCGCAATGACACTCGAGAAGCTGCGCGACAGGTCGCCTATCTCGTCGCCCGCGCCGGACGGCGCCATCGCGCCGCGGACGCGGCCCTGCAGGTCGATCGCCGCCTCGGCTTCGTCGCGCAGCCGCCGGATGCGTGCCGTCAGGCGCGAGGCGTACAGCGTCAGCGCCACCGATCCGACCAGCAGCGCCGCCAGAACGATGTTGAACAGCCGCTCGAACGCGCGGTTGCGCTCGGCCAGCACCGCATTGGTCGTCTCCTCGACGATCACCGCGCCCTTGACCTGGTCGCCGACCCAGATCGGATGCGCGGCCGAGACGACCACCGCCTTGCCGTCTCCCGTCAGCCTTCTGTCCGTCGTCAGGATTCCCGACAGCGCGCCATCGACCTCGCGCGCCGGCATCGCGACATGCGCGGCCATTTCGTCGACGAAATCATCGGTCGGCTGCCGCAGGATCAGCGTGTACAGCGGGTGCAGCGTCTCGCGCTCGATCCAGCGCCAGAGGCGCGGGATCGCGGAATCGATCGCCTCGTCGTCCGGCAGCGGCGCTCGCTTGAGGCTGCCCGCGCGCGCCAGCACGTCGAGCTGGCGATCGATGACCCAGATGCGCGCCGTCGTCCGCGACAGGCCCTGGATGATCTGGCCGATTTCCGCCGAAGCGGCGGCGGTTGCAGGCGAGCGCACAGGTTCCGGCGCGATGTCGCTTTCAGGCGCGCCGTCCAGCAGACGCTGCGCCGCCAGCGACTCGCGCGCCGCGGCGGGCGCTTCGAACAGCCGCGGCCGGTCGTGCAGCGCGGTCGCGACTGCCTGCGCGGTGCCGGCCAGCGTCTTCTGCTGCGCGTCGCGCAGGAAGCGCTCGAGCTCGCGCACGTATTCGTAGCCCAGCCACGGAATCGTCAGGAATACCGTCAGCACCAGCAGCAGCTGCGCGCGGATACCCAGTGCGATGCGAGGCCGATTCATCGCTCCCCGGCGTTCCAGCGATAGCCGATCCCGTAGACGGTCGCGATGCAGTCGAACGCCGGATCGACGGCGATGAACTTGCGCCGGATGCGCTTGATATGCGATGTGATCGTGCTGTCGTCGACGACGATGCTGGCATCGCGCATCAGGCTGTCGCGATCCTTGACGTGGCCCGGATGCTTGGCCAGCGTATGCACCATCCAGAATTCGGTCAGCGTGAGGTCGACGCGTCGTCCCGCCCAGTACGCGGTCAGTCGCTTGAGGTCGAGCTCGAGCGGGCCGCGCTCGATCAACTCCTCGACCGCGTGGGGCGCGGCGAGCAGGTCGCCTCGCCGAAAGAGCGCAGCGATGCGCGCCGAAAGATGTGGCAGGCTCACGTCCTTGGTCAGGTAGTCGTCGGCGCCCAGCCGCAGTCCGGCGACGACGTCGAAATCGGAGTCGCGGGCCGACAGGAAAATGATCGGCAGGGTCTGCGAAAGCGCGCGCAGTTCGCGGCACAGCGCGAACCCGCCGTCGATTTCGTCGCCCAGGCCGATGTCGATCAGCGCGAGGTCGGGCAGCCGCGTGCGCAGCGCCGCCAGCGCGTCGCCCCGGTTGGCGTAGGCCGCCACGTCGTACCCCTGCTTTTTCAGCGCGTCGGCGTAGTTGGCGCGGATCGCGGGTTCATCCTCGACGATGGCGATGCGGCGGCTCATGGCGTTTTTTCGACTATACCGCAGGCGCGCGGCGCCGCCCGCCGCTCCCGCGCCTGCCTTCGTTTAGCCATGATTGCTCGCCGGCGCGCCACCGGCGGCACCCACGGGCGCCGCCGGCACCGGGTTCAATGGCAGCGCGGCATGGCAGAAAGCAAACGATGCAGATCACCGATACCACGCACGCGATCGCACCTCGCGTGTGGCGCGACCTCGCGGGACTCGCGGTCGAAGCGCTCGCCATCGGCGTGCTGTTCAGCCTGCTGCTCGCGCTGGCCGTCCTGGTGATGGCGCGCTCGCGGCCGGACGAGCACTTCGCCGGCGCCGTCGTGCCGGCGACGCCGGTGGTCGTGGCCACGGCGCGCTGAACCGATCGGCGTCGAGCGGGGAGGACCTTTCGGTTGCGACGGGCGCGTGGGCGACCGCCTTCGCGCCGCGGGCCGGCCGAGTCTTCCCCGTTCGGCGCCGCGGGTCCGACAACGCTAGCGGAATATCCGCATCCCGGCGGCGGGCGCGGGCTCGCCCGCGGACCGACGAGGCTACTTGAGCAGGTGCAGCGCCCGGCCGAGGGTGACGGCGGCGGCGAACAGCAGCGTCGCGATGACCATCGCGATGAACACCATCGCCAGGGCGGCGCCGACGCCGTCCCAATCGAGCGACGAGACCAGCGCCCACGCGATCACGGCACCGAGCCCACCGCAGACGATGATGGCGATGGCGCTGCCGACATACTTCATGGCAATGCAAGCGAACCCGACACTGCGGGAATTATAACAGCGGCCCGCATCCTTGCCGCCGGCCGGCGCGCACAGTATAAAGACGCTGCGCCGCTGCGCTCAAGCAACTGCTCCTGCGATGACCGACACCCTTCGCGCTATCGATGCCCGGGCCCGCCTTGCCGTGCGCTCGCTCGTCGCCTCGCCGATCCGCGAAGTCGCCAACGTCGGCCTGGACGATGCCGGCATCCTGCCGTTCTGGTTCGGCGAGCCGGACCAGGTGACGCCGGCGTACATTCGCGACGCGGCCGTCGCGGCGCTCGCCGCGGGCGAAACCTTCTACACGCAGAATTTCGGCATTCCCGAGCTGCGGCAGGCAATCGCCGCCTACGTTTCGCGCTGGCACGCGCCGACGCCCGCCGGCAACGTCGCCGTCACCGCGTCGGGCATGTCGGCACTGATGCTGGCCGTCGAAGCGCTGCTCGATCCGGGCGACCGCGTCGTCTGCGTGACGCCGCTGTGGCCGAATCTGACGGAGATCCCCAGGATTCTGGGCGCCGAGGTCGTTCGCGTCGCCCTGTCCTTCGGCGAACGCGGCTGGACGCTCGACCTCGACCGGCTGCTGACTGCGCTCAAGCCCGGAACGCGCGCGGTGATGATCAACTCACCGAACAATCCCACCGGATGGACGCTCGACCGCGCGAGCCAGCAGACGATTCTCGACCATTGCCGCCGGCACGGCATCTGGATCGTCGCCGACGACGTCTACGAGCGCCTTTACTACGACGCGCCCGTGGCGCGCGCCTGCGCGCCGTCGTTTCTCGACCTGGCCGACGCGGGCGAGCGCGTTGTCAGCACCAACAGCTTTTCCAAAGCCTGGCTGATGACCGGCTGGCGGCTGGGCTGGATCATCGCCCCACCCGCACTGCTGCCCGACCTGGGCAAGCTGATCGAATACAACACGTCATGCTCACCCTCGTTCGTGCAGCGCGCGGGGGTGGCTGCGATCGACGGCGGCGAGGCGACTATCGCCCAGACGCTGGCGCGCTACCGCACCGCGCGCGATTTCCTGGTGGCGGAGCTTAACGCGATCCCGGGCGTCGGCGCCGCCTCGCCGCAAGGCGCGATGTACGTCTTCTTCCGGGTCGCCGGGATCACCGACAGCCTCGCGTTCTGCAAGCGTCTGGTGCGCGAGGCCCGCCTGGGTCTGGCACCCGGCAGCGCGTTCGGCCCGGAGGGCGAAGGATTCGTGCGCTGGTGCCTGGCGGCCGAACCGGCGCGGCTCGCGGACGGCGTCGCGCGGCTGCGGCGCGCGCTGGCCGCCGCCTGATGCGCTAGCCGATGCGCCATCCCGATCGCCATTGCGGCCGCGGCATATCGATGGCCCATATCGCGCGCTGCGCCTCGCTCGCGGTAATGCTCGCGGCGAGCTGGGTGGTGCTACCGGGACCTCGAGCCCTTGCGGCCGACATGAGCAAGACGATCCATGTCGCGCAGTCGGTCGCCGAATCCGGATTCGATCCCCAAGCGATCAGCGACAGCTATTCCGCGGACATCTGCAGGGCGATTTTCGATACGCTCTATACCTATGACTATTTCGCTCGGCCGGTCCGGTTGGTGCCGAGTACGGCCGCGGCGCCGCCCGAGATCACCGACGGCGGCCGCACGTACACGATCAAGGTGAGGCCGGGCATCTTCTTCGCGGCCGATCCGGCGTTCAAGGGCAAGCGGCGCGAGCTGACCGCCGGGGACTACGTCTACAGCATCAAGCGGATCTTCGATCCCAAGATCCGCTCGTACTGGCTGTACGTGTTCGACCATCGACTGCTCGGGCTGGACGATGTGCTCGCGCGGGCGCGCCAGGCCGGACGTTTCGACTACGACGCCAAAATCGAGGGTCTGCAGGCGCTCGATCGCTATACGCTGCGGGTCCGCTTCAAGGATCCCAACTATACGTTCGTCTATTGGCTGGCCGATTCCGCATTGTCGGCGGTCGCGCGCGAAGTCGTCGAGGCGCATGCCGACTCGTCGAATCGGGTGATGGAGAACCCGGTCGGGACCGGCGCGTACCGGCTGAAGGAATGGGTGCGCGGGCAGAAGATCGTCCTCGAAGCAAATCCCGGGTTTCGTGCCGAGACCTACCCGGTACCCGGCGAGGGCAGCGAGCCCGGCGACGCCGCCATCGCCAAGGCCAACGCCGGCAAGGCGCTGCCGATCGTCGGCCGCATCGAGTTGAGCGTCATCGAGGAGGCCCAGCCCAGGCTGCTGGCTTTCGACAGCGGCCAGCTCGATTACCTGGAGCTGCCGCGAGAGCTCGCCGACAACGTGCTCGTGCACGGCGAGCTCAAGCCCGAGTACGCGAAGCGCGGCATCCGGCTCCAGCGCCAGATCGAGCCATCGCTCAGCTTCGTGTTCTTCAACATGGACGATCCCGTCGTCGGCGGCTACACGCCGGCGAAAATCGCGCTGCGCCGCGCGATGATCATGGGCTACGATCGCAAGGCCGAAATCGAGGTCCTGCGGCATGGCCAGGCGCGGCCGGCCTCGCAGCTCGTGCCGCCGGGACTCGCAGGCCACGATCCGGCGCTTGCGGCGACCAATTCGTACGACCCCGCCGGCGCGCGGGCGCTGCTCGACCGGTTCGGGTACAGGGATCGCGACGGCGACGGCTACCGCGAAACCCCGGAGGGCAAGCCGCTGCTGATCACCAAGGCGAACACGCCAGCCGCGATCGACCGAGTCGACAACGAGCTGTGGAAAAAAAGCATGGACGCGATCGGCATCCGCCTGGTGTTCTTCACCCAGAAATGGCCCGAGCTCAACAAGATGTCGGAGGCCGGGCAGCTGCAGATGTGGGGCCTGTCGTGGATCTCGAACTCGCCCGACGGCGACGCCTTCGCCAGTCCGCTGTACAGCAAGAACATCGGCACCTCGAACGATGCGCGCTTCCGTCTCCCGGCCTACGATCGCGCCTACGAGGCCGCGCTCAATCTCCCCGACGGTCCGGCGCGCACGGCGCTCTTCCGCTCGATGACCGAGGCGGTGCGGAACTACGCGCCGTGGATGATGGATCTCAACGTCTACGTGAGCGTCCTCGAGCAACCGTGGCTCGAGGGCTACAAGCAGAACCCGTTCCTGCGCCAGCAGTGGAAGTACTACGACGTGGACCGGCGGCGCTAACGAAACGGGTCGGCTTCGGTCGCGCCGCCGCGGGAGTCGCTGGCGAACGCCCAGCGCTTCCCCGGGACGGCGGCGAACAGCGCCTTGGTGTATTCGTGCTGCGGCGCGCCGAAGACCCGGGCCACCGGCCCATGTTCGACGATCCGCCCGCGCTGCATGACCGCGACACGGTCGCAGACCCGCGCCGCGACGCGCAGATCGTGGGTAATGAACAGCATCGCCAGATCGAGCCGCAGCCTGATCTCGTCGAGCAGCGCCAATACCTGCGCCTGCACCGAGACGTCCAGCGCCGAGACGGCCTCGTCGGCGATCAGCAGGTCGGGGCCGATCGCGAGCGCGCGCGCGATGCAGATGCGCTGGCGCTGACCGCCGGAGAACTGGTGCGGGTAGCGGTCCAGCGCGCGGGTATCCAGGCGCACCAGGTCCATCAGCTCGCGCGCGGTCTTGAGCGCCTCGCCACGCGACGTGCCGTAGTTCATCGGGCCTTCGATAATGGCCTCGCCGACGGTGCGGCGCGGATTGAGCGAACGGTACGGGTCCTGGAACACGATCTGCACACGCCGCCGCCGCGGGCGCAGCGCGCGGCGGCCCAGCCCGGCGATGTCCTCGCCGTCGAGAACGATGCGCCCGGCGGAGGGGTCGATCAGCCGCGCGATGCAGCGCGCGACAGTCGATTTGCCCGATCCCGATTCGCCGACGATCCCCAGCGTCTCGCCGCGCCGTACCTCGAGCGTCACGTCGGCGGCGGCGGTGACCCCGGCGCCGCGCCGCAAGAGCCACCCGCCGCGCGAGTAGGTCTTGGACAGTCCTTCCGTCGCCAGCACGATCGGGCCTGCCCGCGTCTCGCGCGGGGGTGGCGTGACGGAGGGAACGGCGGCGATCAGCATGCGCGTGTACTCGTGCCGCGGCCGCGCCAGAACGTCCTCTACCGGCGCGAATTCGACCAGCTCGCCGCACCGCAGGACCGCGACCCGATCGGCGATCTCCGCGACGACGCCGAAGTCGTGCGTGATGAACAGCACCCCCGTGCCGTGCATGCGCTGCATCTCGCGGATCAGGCCGAGGATCTGCGCCTGGGTCGTCACGTCCAGCGCGGTCGTCGGCTCGTCGGCGATCAGGAGCTTGGGATTGAGCACCAGCGCCATCGCGATCATGATGCGCTGGCGCTGGCCGCCGGAAAGCTGATGCGGATACGATTCGATCATGCGCCCGACATCGGGCAGGCGCACGTCGCGGACGATGGCCGCCACGCGCGCCCGGCGCTCGGACGCGCTCATCGGCGTGTGCGTCGCGAGCACTTCGTCGATCTGCTCGCCGCAGCGCAGCACCGGGTTGAGCGCGGTCATCGGCTCCTGGAAGATCATCGACATGCGGGTGCAGCGCAGCTCGCGCAGCCTCGATTCGCCAACGGCCAGGACGTTCTCGCCCTCGAGCAGGATTTGGCCCGCGCTGGGCTTGAGCTCGCGCGGGAGGAGCCCCATCGTCGACTGCGCGATGACCGACTTGCCGGAGCCGGATTCTCCGACCAGGCAAACGATTTCGCCGGCGCGGACGTCGAAGCTGACGGCATCGACGGCGTTCGCGCGCTCCGCCCCGGCGGGCAACGCGACGCGCAGGCCGTCGACCCGGAGCAGCGCGGCCGTCATCGCCGCAGGGCCATGCGCGGATCGAGCGTATCGCGCAGGCCGTCGCCGAGCATATTGACCGCCAGAACGGTCAGCGCGAGAAAGATGCCGGGGTAGAGGATGTTGTGCGGAAAGATCCGGAACAGCGCGCGCCCTTCGGCCATGATATTGCCCCAGGTCGGCGTCTCCGGCGGAATGCCGACGCCGAGGAAAGACAGAATCGCTTCGACCAGGATCGCCGAGGCCACGATGTAGGTTGCCTGGACGATCAGCGGCGGCAGCGTGTTGGGCAGGATGTGGCGTAGCACCAGCGGCAGCGTCGGCGTGCCGACCGAGATCGCCGCCTCGACATACGGCTCCTCGCGCACCGACAGCACGATCGAGCGGACCAGCCGCACGACGCGCGGTATCTCGGGGATGACGATGGCGACGATCACCGCCGCTAGTCCCGCCGTCCACAGCGAGACCAGCGCGATGGCGAGCAGGATCGCCGGGATCGCCATCAGGCCATCCATCAGGCGCATGACCGGGCCATCGAGCCAGCGCACGTAGCCGGCGAGCAGTCCGATGGCCAGGCCGATCGCCACGCTGATCGCCGCGACCGTCGCGCCGACCAGCATCGACACGCGCGAGCCGTACAGCGTGCGGCTGTAGACGTCGCGGCCGAGCGTATCGGTGCCCATGCGGTGCACGATGGTCGTCGTGCTGCCGTCACCGTTGCGCACGAGCTCCTCGAAGCCGGGCAGCTTGTTGCGCACCGACGGATTGATCGCCGCCGGGTCGACGGTGCCGAGCCACGGCGCGGCCAGCCCCAGTGCCAGGATGACGGCGAGAATCGCGGCGCCGATCATCACGCCGGGATTGCGCAGCAGGCGCCTGCCGAGCCCGGCCGACAGGAGCGGCGGGGCCACGGCGGCGTCGATGCCGAGAGGATCGGTGACTTCGTCCATCAATAGCGGATGCGCGGATCGAGCAGCGTGTAGGCGACGTCGACCAGCAGGTTGATCAGCACATACGCGAGCGAGAACAGCAGGATGACCGCCTGCACGGTCGGGTAGTCCCGGGCCAGCACCGCGTCGACGGTGAGCCGCCCCAGCCCGGGAATGCTGAACACGCTCTCGGTCACGACGACGCCGCCGATCAGCAGGGCGACGCCGATGCCGATCACCGTGACGATCGGCACCGCGGCGTTGCGCAGCGCGTGGCGCATCAGCACCGCGCGGTTCGAAAGCCCCTTCGCGCGCGCCGTCCGGATGTAGTCCTCGCCGAGCACCTCCAGCACGCTGGTGCGGGTGATGCGGGCGATCAGCGCGATATAGATCACCGACAGCGTGAGGCTCGGCAGGACGAGCCGCGCGAAAAACCCGCCGATGCCGTCCGCCAGCGGCTGGTAACCCTGTACCGGCAGCCAGTCCAGGCGGATCGCGAACACGTAGATCAGGGCGTAACCGATGACGAAGACCGGCACCGAAAAGCCGAGCACCGAAAAACCCATGACGATGCGATCGAGCCAGGTGCCCTGCCGGTACGCCGCGACGACGCCGAGCGGCACGGCGATCAGCACCGACAGGACGAGCGTGCAGGCGGCGAGCGCCAGCGTCGGACCGGCGCGGTCGGCAATGATGTCGGCGACCTGCTTTTTGTAGAAGAACGATTCGCCGAAATCGCCGGTCAGGATGTGCGAGAGCCAGATGAAGAACTGCGTGACGATCGGCTGATCGAGCCCCAGCTTCTGCCGGATGTCGATCACGTCCTGCGCCGTGGCCGCGTTGCCCGCGATGATCGCCGCCGGGTCGCCCGACGCGAGCCGCAGCATCAGGAAGACGAAGACGGCGACGATCGCCATGACCGGAATCGTCGCGAGCAGGCGTCGACCGATGTAGGCGAGCATCGTGGGGAGCCGCGGCAGCGGCCGGGGTGTCAGCGCCTCGCGGGGCCGCCGCGCCGCGAACGGACGCCGTTCCGTGCTCGCGCCGTCGCCGTTGCGAGGATGCGAGCCGCTGCCGGACGCCGGCGCGAAGCGATGATCAGGTGCCCGACTTGGTCATGTTCCAGAACACCGGCACCGGCGCGACGATGATGCCGTTGATGTTCTTGCGCACCGCCGAGGGCTGGTACCACTGCCCGAGGAAGACGTGCGTCGGGTACTGGGTCCAGCGCACCTGCACGGCCTCGGCGATCGCCTTCTGCTTCGCCGGGTCGGTCTCGCGGGCGTACTGGTCGCGCAGCCGCTCGAGCTCGGCGTCGCAGGGCCAGCCGAACGGCGCCTTGTCGCAGCTCGCGTTCAGGAACGCCGTCGACACCGGATTCAGGATGTCCGCCGACACCCACGAGGTGATCATCGCATTCCATCCGCCTTGCGACGGCGGGTCCTTCTTGGCCCGCCGCGCGACGACCGACTGCCAGTCCATCGACTGCATGTCGACCTTGAATCCGCCCTTCTCCAGCAGCGACTTGGCGACGGGCGCGAGGTTGGTCAGCACCTGCAGGTCGGTCGAGTGCAGCAGCACCACCGGCGTGCCGTCGTAGCCCGCCTCCTTGAGCAGCTCTTTCGACTTGGCGAAATTGGATTCGAGCAGGCCGTCCATCCCCTTGGTCGACGCGAGGGGCGCGCCGCAGACGAACATCGCCTTGCAGACCTTGTAGTACTGCGGGTCGCCGATCGTCGCCTTCAGGAAGTCCTCCTGATTGAGCGCGTAGAGCACCGCCTGGCGGATCTTCGGGTTGTCGAACGGCTTGGCGGTGACGTTGAAGCGCAGCGCGTACTGGTTGCCGAGCGGGTTCACGTCGACCAGCTTCACGTTCGGGTCCGCCTTCATCAGCGGCAGGAGATCGTGCTGCGGCTGCTCGATGTAATCGATCTCGCCGGCAAAGAGCGCGTTCATCGCGGTCTGCTGGTCGGCGACGACCTTCCACTCGACCCGGTCGACCTTGACCACCTTGCCGCCGGCGAGCCCCGACGGCGGCTCGGCGCGCGGCTTGTACCTGTCGAACTTCACGAAGACCGCCTTGTCGCCGGGCTTCCACTCGTCGCGCTTGAACACGAACGGGCCGCTGCCGGTGGTATCGGAAATCTGCTCGTTGGGACTGGTCTCGGCGACGCGCTTGGGCATCATGAAGGGGACGTTCGACGACGGCTTCCCGAGCCCGGCGAGCACGAGCCCGGTCGGCGAGGACAGCACGATCCTGAATGTGTTCGCGTCGACGACGGGGATGTCCTTGACGAACGTCATCAGTTTCTGCCCCATCGTGTCCTTGGCGCCCCAGCGCTTGATCGAGGCGACGCAGTCCTCGGCGGTCACCGGCTTGCCGTCGTGCCAGGTGAGGCCGGCGCGCAGGGTCATCGTGTAGGTGAGCTGGTCGGCGCTCACCTGATAGTGGTCGATCATCTGCGGCTTGATCTGGCCGTTGGCGTCGGTGGCGAACAGCGTGTCGTAGACCATGTAGCCGTAGTTGCGCTGGATGTACGCGGTGGTCCAGATCGGATCGAGGATCTTCAGGTCGGAATGCATGACCGCGCGCACCGTGACCTCGGCGCTTACACCGGGCGCCGCTGCCAGAACGAAGAGTGCGGCCGCTGCCGTGAAGGCGACCGTCTTGCGCAAACGGGAAATCGACATCGGGTTCTCCTGTACTTGACGCCGCTTTCGCTTTCGGCCACGAGGCGGGAACGCGCACGATAGCCGAACCGTGCCCGGCATGGCAATGGCCGTCGCGGTGCCTGAATCGTCCGACAGCGGCGCGTGAATCGCTCGGCACCTTACACACCGCCACTCTCGCCGCGACGCCGACGGCCCCGAGCGGCGAGCCGGCGCGCCGTTTGCGCGCGTCGGGGTTTCCGGCTAATCTCGCTCGGCGGCGGCCGACGCTGCGCGGGAGAGCCGGTGAGCGTCATCGCGGTGGGCGGTTTCCAGCACGAGACCAACACGTTCGCGCCGTCGAAGGCGGATTATGCGGCGTTCGAGCACGGTGGCGGCTGGCCACCGCTGGTCTCGGGCGGCGAGATCGCGCCGCGCGTGGCCGGCGCCAACATTCCGGCCGCCGGTGCGATCACGAGCCTGCATGCTCTCGGACACAAGACCGTGGGACTGGTCTGGGGCGCGGCATCGCCTTCGGCCCATGTGACGCGCGACGCGTACGAACGCATCGTCGGCGACATGCTGGCGCGCCTCGCCGCGGCCGGCCCCGTCGACGGCGTCTACCTCGACCTGCACGGCGCGATGGTCAGCGAGCACCTCGACGACGGCGAAGGCGAATTGCTCGCGCGCGTCCGCCGCATCGTCGGACCGCGCACGCCGGTCGTCGCGAGCCTCGATCTGCACGCCAACGTCACGCGCGCGATGATCGATCACTGTGACGGTCTGGTCGCGTATCGCACCTATCCGCACGTCGACATGGCCGCGACCGGCGAGCGCGCGGCGCGCCTGCTCGATCGCACCATGCGCTTGGGCAAGCCGGCGGCAAAATCGTTTCATCCGCTCGATTTCCTGACCGGGCTGCCGTCGCAATGCACGCTGATCGAGCCCGCCAGAGGCCTGTACGCCCTGCTCGAGCGCCTCGAGCGCGAGCACGATGCCGCCCTTTCGTTCGCGCCGGGCTTCCCGATGGCCGACTTTCCCGAGTGCGGCATGACGGTGTTCGGCTACGGCAGCGATGCCGGCCGTGTCGCAACCGCCGTCACCGCGCTGGCGCAGGCGACAGCCGACGCCGAGGGCGATTTTTCGATGCGCCTGTTCGAGCCGGATGCCGCGGTGCTCCGCGCGATGCAGCGCGGCGAGCCGGGCGCGCCGGTGGTGCTCGCCGACACGCAGGACAATCCGGGCGCCGGCGGCAACGGCGACACGACCGGCCTGCTGGCGGCGTTGCTGGCCCGGCGCGCGCCGGGCGCGGTGCTGGGCCTGTTGATCGACCCGGCGTCGGCAGCGCAGGCGCATGCGGTCGGCACGGGGCGGAAAGCCGTGTTCAGCTTGGGCGAGATCTCGGGCGTGCCCGGCCATGCGCCGCTCGGCGGCGAGTTCACGGTCGAGGCGTTGCGCGACGGACGCTTCACCTGCACCGGCCCGATGTTTCATGGCTTCCGCATGGAGCTGGGACCGATGGCGCTGCTGGAAAAGGACGGCGTGCGATTCGTGCTGGCGTCGCGCAAATGCCAGGCAGCCGATCAGGAAATGTTCCGTCACGTCGGCATCGAGCCGCGACAGCAACGCATCCTGGCGCTGAAGAGCTCGGTGCATTTTCGCGCCGACTTCGAGCCGATCGCCAAAGAGGTGCTCGTCGTCGTCGCGCCGGGTCCGGCCAAGGCCGATCCGACGATGTTCCCGTGGCGGCGGTTGCGCCCCGGGCTGCGCCTTAAGCCGCTGGGACCCGCCTTCGGACCCGCCTGAAGCCCCGGACGCCGCGCATGCCCCGCCGTTACGTCATCGCGCTGATCAAGCACGAGACCAATACCTTCTCGCCGCTGCCGACGCCGCTCGGTGCCTTCGGCCACGGCAACGGACCTGCCTTCGGCGCGGCCGCGCGCGCGCGCTTCGCCGGCACCAACACGCCGATGGGGGCGTACCTCGACCTCGCTGAGCACGATGGCGCCGCGATCGTCACGCCGGTCGCCGCGGAGGCGTGGCCGTCGAACAAGGCCTCGCGTGCGACGTTCGAAGCGCTGGTGCGCCCGCTGGAGGACGCCGTGCGCGCCGGCTGCGACGCCGCGCTGCTCGACCTGCACGGCGCGATGGTGATCGAGGATTGCGACGATGCCGAAGGCGAGATCGTCCGGCGGCTCCGTGCGATCGCGCCGCGGCTGCCGATCGCGGTGACGCTCGACTACCACACGAATCTGTCGGCCGAGCTCGTCGCCAACGCGACGGTGATCACCGGCTACAAGACCTACCCGCACGTCGACATGCGCGAGGTCGGCAGGCTGGCCGGAGCGATCCTGCTGCGCGCGATGGCTGGCGAAGTCGAGCCGGTGATGGCATGGGGCTGGCTGCCGCTGCTCGCGTCGGTGATGCGCCACGCCCCCGAGGACGGTCCGTCGGGCGACATCCTGCGTTACGCGCGCGAGATGGAGCGAAGCGGCAAGGTGCTGGCGGCCACGCTGCTGCCGTCGTTTCCGCACGCCGACACGCCGTACACGGGAGTATCGGCCATCGTCGTCGCCGATGCGAAGCGCGGCGGCGCCGCCGCGGCGCGCGAGGTCTGCGACCGCATGCTGGGAGTCGCCTGGGAGCGACGCGCCGAGTACGCCTTCGCCGCGCCGCCGCTCGCGGAATCGGTCGCGGCGGCACGCGAGCTCGGCGCGGGGCGGGCTGCCGGCCCGGTCCTGCTGATCGACCACTGCGATAACTGCGGCTCGGGTGGCGCGCAGGATGTGATGACCGTCGTCGCGGAAATATTGCGGCAACGGCTGAGCGACGTCGCGATCGCGCCGATCCGCGATCCGGAGGCGGTCGCGACGATGATCGCGGCCGGGACCGGCAATCCGGTCACGCTCGCGCTGGGCGGCCATACCGACATGCCGGCGATCGGCCGCAAGGGCGAGCCGCTCGCGGTCTCGGGCCGGGTCGGCGCGATCACCGACGGCGAGTTCACGATCACGGGTCCGATGTACACCGGCATCCGCACCTTTCTCGGCCGCACCGCGGTACTCGACATCGACAACGCCGGGGCGAAGGTCGAGATCGTCGTCACCGAGCGCGCGCACGAGCCGATGGACGTCGGCGTGTTCACGCACTGCGGCATCGATCCGCGCCGCAGGCGCTACCTGATGCTCAAGTCCCGCATCCATTACCGCGCCGGGTTCAAGCCGATCGCCGCGCACATCGTCGAGTGCGCTGGCGTCGGCGTCACCAATGCGGATCTGTCGGTGTATCGTTACCGCAAACTCACGCGGCCGATCTTTCCGCTCGACCCGGTCTGACCGCCCCCGATCGCGCCCGATGAACCCCGCCAGCACGCCCGACTACGACCTCCTGGTCGACATCGGCAACACGTTCCTCAAGTGGGGCCTGTTCCGCGCCCGCGCCGCCGGCGAAGCGCGGGAGAACCGGATCGAGTCCGGCCACGTGCTGCTGGAGGAGATTTCGGGACTCGCCGCGCCGTTCTCGAAGTTGCGCCCGCCGGCGCAGATCGTCATCTCCAACGTCGCGGGCACGCGCGTTCGCGCCACGATGATCCGGGTGCTGGAGACCTGGCCGGACGCGCCGCCGCCGCACTGGGTGATTCCGCAGGCCGAGCAGTGCGGCGTGGTCAATCGCTACCGCAATCCCGCGCAGCTCGGCAGCGATCGCTGGGCCGCGCTGATCGGCGCGCGCCGCATCGTCGGCGCGAATCCCGCGCTGGTCGTCGTCTGCGGCACCGCGACGACGATCGACTACCTGACCGCTGCGGGCGAATTCCGTGGCGGCGTGATCCTGCCGGGCGTCGGCCTGATGCTGCGCGCGCTGCACCAGCACACGGCCGCCCTGCCCGACGCCGACGGTGAATACGTGGAGCATCCGCTGCAGACGGTCGACGCGATCGCCAGCGGCTGCCAGCACGCGCAGGCCGGGGCGATCGAGCGGGTCTACCGGATGCACGCGGCGAAGGCGCCCGACCTGATCTGCCTGCTCTCGGGCGGCGCCGCGCGTGCGCTGTCGCCGCGGCTGACGATACCCTTCGATCTCCACGACAACCTGGTGCTCGAAGGTCTGTATTGCATCAGCCGCACGCTCCTCGCGGCCTGAGCCTTCGTTCCTTTTCGGAGCGGCGCGCCTTGCGTCGCCGTTTGCCTGCAGGGGCGTCGCGCCGCGTCCGCTGAACCAGAAGGCGCGCACAGCGGTCGTATTCGGGGGCCATCGGCGTCCCGTCACCGGAGTCAGAGCCATGAGCGAGCAACGAGAGGTCGTCATCCTGAGCGGCGTGCGCACTGCCATCGGCGACTACGGCGGCAGCCTCAAGGACGTGCCTCCGACCGAGCTCGCCGCCCGCGTCGTCAGGGAAGCGCGGGGACGCGCCGGGATCGAGCCGGGCGACGTCGGCCAGTGCGTCTTCGGCAACGTCATCCACACCGAGCCGAAGGACATGTATCTGTCGCGCGTCGCGTGCGTCGACGGCGGCCTGCCGCACGAGGCGGGTGCGCTGACCCTGAACCGCCTTTGCGGCAGCGGCCTGCAGGCGATCGTCAGCGCGGCGCAATACATCCTGCTCGGCGACATCGACGCGGCGGTCGCCGGCGGCGCCGAGAGCATGAGCCGCGCCGCCTACGCGAACCTGACGCAGCGCTGGGGAACGCGCATGGGCGATGCCAAGGACATCGACATGATGGTCGGGGCGCTCACCGACCCGTTCGACACCATCCACATGGGCGTCACCGCGGAAAACGTCGCCAGCCGCTGCGGCATCACGCGCGAGCAGCAGGACGCGTTTGCCGTCGAGAGCCACAAGCGGGCGGCGGCGGCGATCTCCGCCGGGCATTTCAAGACCCAGATTCTGCCGATCGAGCTCAAGAGCAAAAAAGGCCCGATTGTCTTCGACACCGACGAGCACGTCCGAGGCGACGCGACCGCCGAAGGCATGGCCAAGCTCAAGGCGGTCTTCGCCAAGGAAAACGGCACGGTCACCGCCGGCAATGCCTCCGGCATCAACGATGCAGCGGCGGCGGTCGTCCTGATGGAAAAGTCGGCGGCGGCGCGGAAGGGCCTCAAGCCGCTCGCACGGCTGGTGGCCTACGGGCACGCCGGCGTCGACCCCAAGGTCATGGGCCTGGGCCCGGTCAGCGCCGTCAAGCGAGCGCTGGCGAAGGCCGGCCTCACGCTCGACCAGATCGACGTGATCGAATCCAACGAGGCGTTCGCCGCGCAGGCCCTCGGCGTCAGCAAGGAGCTCCGCATGAATGCGGCCAGGGTCAACCCGAATGGCGGGGCGATCGCACTCGGGCATCCGATCGGCGCCACCGGATGCATCCTCGCCATCAAGGCGATGTACGAATTGCAGCGGACCGGCGCGCGCTACGCCCTGATCACGATGTGCATCGGCGGCGGCCAGGGGATCGCGGCCGTCATCGAGCGCGCCTGACCGGGCGTCGCCGCGAATCAGCCTTCTTCGAAGCCGATTTCCTTGAGGAAGGCGCTGCGCTCCTGCGCCCCGAGATGGCCGGCGACGAGGCGCACGAATTCCTGGCGGCTGTTCGCCTTCTGCGCCGCCCGGCTGGCGACCACCTTGGCGATCGGCCCCAGATAAACCGCGAGCCGGCTGCTGGTCTGGTCGACGAAGCTTTGCTCGAGCGCCGGCCTGACCTGCGACTGCGTTCCCGTCCCCGTTCCGGTGCCAGTGCCGGTGGCGATGGCGCCCGGCGAGGTCGCATCCGGGGCGACCGCACTGCGGATGCCGGCCGCGAATCGCTCCCGGGTCGACGGATCGCTGATGTTTTCCGCGAGCAGTGCGTAGAGCTGCGCCAGGTCCGTGGTCTGCGTGGCGGCCTTGCGCGTCATCACCCGCGCCATCGGGCCGACGTAATGCGCGAGCTGGCGCTCAACGGTGCGCAGGATGGTATCTTCCCAGGCCGGCGGCGCGGCAACCGACGGCTGCATCGATACGCTGGCCGGATTGATCTGCGTTGCCGCCGTCTCGTCCGGGTTCTGCGGCACCGGCGCGTTCAGCGCCTCGCGGAGCGCGCGGTTAAACGCACGCGCATTCTGGAAGCGCGCTTCAGGACTTTTTTCCAGCGCGACCGCGAGCACGGCATCGATCGTCGGCGACAGCGCGAGCCGCGACACGCTCGACGCCGGGCGCGGGTTTTCGTGGCAGATCTTGTAGGCGATCGTCTCGGTGGCCCCGGCGAACGGCTTTTCGCCGGCCAAGAGCTCGTAGAGCACGACCGCGGCGCTGAACAGATCGGAGCGCTTGTCGACCGCCTGGCCCTGGCATTGCTCGGGCGACATGTACGACGGGGTCCCCATCACCATGCCCAGCGTCGTGAGGTTCGACGTGTCGATGCGGGCGATGCCGAAGTCGGCGACCTTCAGCGTCCCATCCGCGGTCAGGATCAGGTTCGCCGGCTTGATGTCGCGATGGATGACGCCGCGCTCGTGCGCGAAGTCGAGCGCGCGCAAGAGCTGCGTCATGATCGACGCCACATGCGGCAGGTCGAAGCTCGCCTTGCGCGACAGGTAATCGCGAAGGCCGGTGCCTTCGACGTATTCCATGACGATGAACGCGTTGGCCTCGTCCTCGCCGTATTCGTAGACGCTGACGATGTTCGGGTGCAGCAGCCGGCCCGCCGCCTTGGCTTCGTTCTTGAACCGCGCCATCGACTGCTCGATCAGATCCTGGTCGACGCGATCCTTGCGCACGGTCTTGATCGCGACCACGCGCTCGATGCCCGGGTCGAACGCCTTGTACACGACGCCCATCGCGCCCTTGCCCAGCACGCTCTCGATCGTGTACTTGCCGATGCGGGTCGGTTCGCTCATCTTGGCTCGATTGGTCACGGCCGGGCTTCAGCCGTGCGCGTCCAGCATCTTGATCGCCTGCACCATGCTGGTCTTCATCCTGCCCAGCGCTTCGGTGAGCACGCCGATCTCGTCCTTGCTCTGCGTCTGGAACTCACCCGCCTCGAGGTTGCCGAGGCTCACCTCGTCGGCGAGCTTGGACAGCCGCTTGACGCGGCGGATCACGAACCAGTACAGCATCAGGTTCAGCATGCCGATGGTGAACGCGAACACCCCGAGCAGCGAAAGCAGGAATACGCGGAACGTGAAGTTCGCCCGGTGCACCGGTACCGAGGTCGGCACCGATACGATCTGCGCGCCCACGATGTCGTTGAGCTTCCAGCCGAAGCCGTTGGCCGAGCCGTAGGTCTCGATCATCGTCCGCGGCGCCGCATCCGGGGTGCTGTGGCAGGTCAGGCACGCAGCATCCTTGATCTGGATCGGCCGGGCCAGGTAGAGCGAGCGTCCGGTCGGCGAGGCGCGCTCGCCGATCACCTCGGTCTTGGTCGGCGACTGGCGGAACTGGTTGACGATGTCGACCTCCCAGTCGGTCGCGTGATTGCGCGGATTGGTCGGGTTGAGCGTCGCCGCCTTGAACGTGTAGTCCGGATAATTCTTGCGCAGCTCGTTGAACTGCTCGGCCGCGGCAAACGCCGGCACCGATTGCGGAATGAACTTGTACTTGAGCTGCGTTTCAAGCAACGGCCGCACCTGAGCGTTCGTGTAGTCGGCCGAAGCCGACGCCGACTCCATCATCACCCGGGCGTTCTGCAATACCTCGTCGCGGGCGTTGGCGTGCAGCACCGTGTACGAGACGATCGCCGCCAGGATGAAGGCGACGGCGGCGACCGCTCCCAGCGCGAGGTTGAATTTCCATATCAGCTTCAAGTGTGCCCGCCTATTTGCTCGATTTTTCCCATGGCCAGTGGAACGTCCGCTCGGGCTCCGCCTTCGCCGGCGGCGAAGGCGGCGCGGCGTCGGGCTTCGCCGGCGCGGCGGGGGCCGCGGCATTCCATTCCGGGGGCGCCTTGCCGCTGGTCGCCATGGCGTCTCGGAAGGTCGGATCCTCGAGCCTCGGCTGGAAGCGCTTGAGGAAACTGGTCCGGTACGGCCCGGTGATCCAGGGCTGGGCTTCGCTGAATGTGGCCTCGCGATCGGCCACCGGCTCGACGCGGGCCGAGACGAATCGCGCCGCGCGCAACGGCAGCGGGTCCATGAAATCTCGCGGCAAGGCGGCGATGAATTGCGCCGGCGGCCGCCGCTCGGACGTCAATGCCTTGCCGGCAGCGCGGCTGGCGAATCCGCCGCCCTTGATGTCGCCGGTCGAGCCTTCGGCCGGCTTGCCGGCCTCCGACAGGCGCACGGTCCCGGTTTCGACAAAGGCCTCCAATGCGTCGCCGCTGAAATGAACGACCGCGGTGGCATCGGAGGTTGCAACCGTCCCCAGCGCCGTGCGCACGCGGAGCCGCGGTTCGGTCGGCTTGGTCGCCAATTTGACCCAGCCGCGGGTCAACAGGATTTCGACCGATCCCGGCTGCTTGGCGTCGCGCGCCGCCGCTGCGGCGATATAGAGCGCGCCCGGCCCGATGATGCTCAGCGCGCCACCCTCATTGAATTCGAGCTGGAGCTGCCCTGGCTGCGGGACGTCGACGACGTCTCCGTCGCGCAGCCGGACCCCTTCCTTCAGGTTAAACCAGGCGGTGCCGCGCAAGAGTTTCGGCTGGCCGAACAGCAGCGTCACCGTGCCGGCCTCGGCAGCGATGCCGGGCGCGGCGACCAGGAACAGACAGCACGCAAGCCAGGTCCAAGATCGTCTCATTACGGGGTCCGTCAGGCCAATGGGCAAAGCGGTGGCGACGAGCGGGTCATACTAGGCCGCACCCCCGCCCAAGTCAACGTGAATACTCGGCAGTTGCCCCCGGCCGGGGCCGCCGCCGAGGTCTTGCCTTATACTTGCGCCGATCCGCCCCGCGCATAGCCGCATGACCGCCAACACGCGCAACCTCGCCGTCCTGTTCGCCGACATTTCCGGCAGCACCAAGCTGTACGAACTGCTGGGCAACGCGGATGCGCAGGCGACCATCGAGCGATGCCTGTCGATGGTCAAGCGCGTGTGCAGCGACACCGGCGGCCGCGTGGTCAAGACGATCGGCGACGAAGTTCTGGCGACGTTTCCCACACCGGACGCGGCAGCGCAGGCGGCGATCGAAATCCAGATGCGGGTGTCGGCGCAGCGCACCAGCCGCGGCACGCCGATCGCAATGCACATCGGCTTTCACGCCGGCCCGACGATCGAGGACGCCGGCGACGTCTTCGGCGACGCGGTCAACGTCGCCGCGCGCATGACCTCCTTCGCCACCGGCGGCCAGATTTTCACCACCGCCCAGACCGTCGCCGAACTGTCGCCGGTGCTGCGCGGTCGCACGCGGGACCACGCGGCGCAGACGCTGAAGGGCAAGGAGCGCGACGTCGCCTTGTTCGAGGTCCTCTGGCAGGACTCGGAAGACGAGCTGACGTCGATGTCACCGCGGCTTGCGCTGGCACCGGCGATGGTCAAGCTCGTCCACGGCCTGCGCAAGATCGAGCTGGGCGAGGCCCACTCGGTGCTGACGCTGGGCCGCGACCTGCAAAGCGACGTCGTCATCGCCGATCGCAAGGCTTCGCGCATGCACGCCCGCATCGAGCGCCGGCGCGACAAGTTCGTCTTCATCGATCATAGCTCCAACGGCAGCTGGATAACCTTCGAAGGCGAGCCCGAGGTCATGATCCGCCGCGAGGAGCTGATGCTGCGGGCCCGCGGCCGCGTGAGCTTCGGGCACGCCTACGCCGACGATCCGGCCGAGTATCTCGCTTTTTCCTGCCTCGCTTGATTCGCCTCGCCTCACCGTCGCATCCGCGCGCACGGGTCCGGGTCGCGCCCGTCGGTGCCCGGCGCCAGCGCGGTGCCACCGGCGACCGCGGTCAAGGAAGCCTGCCTTGACCTGGTCGATCGTCGCGCGCGACGCCGACGGCGCGCTGGGCGTCGCCGTAGCAAGCCGTTTTTTCGCCGTCGGCGCGCTGTGTCCGCACGCGCGAAGCGGCGTCGGCGCCCTCGCGACGCAGGCGCTGGTCAATCCGGGATACGGCCCGCGCGGGCTGGCGGCGCTCTCCCAGGGCCTCGCCGCGGCCGACGCCCTCGCGCTGCTGGTCGCCGGCGACGAAGGACGCGAGCACCGGCAGGTCCACCTGATCGACTGCCTCGGACGGATCGCCGCGCATACCGGGACCGCGTGCATCGAATGGTGCGGCCAGCTGATCGGTCAAGGCTTTTCCGTCGCGGGGAACATGCTGGCGGGTCCGCAGGTGCTCGACCGCACGGCCGGCGCCTACGAAGCGGCCAGCGGCGCCCCTTTCGCCGAGCGCCTGCTCGCCGCGATGACCGCGGGCGAAGCCGCCGGCGGCGACAAGCGCGGCAAGCAGGCTGCGGCGCTGCTGATCCACGCGACGGAAACGTACGCCTTTCTCGATCTGCGCGTCGACGATCATCCGGAGCCGATCGCCGAGCTCGCGCGCCTCTACGACAAGAGTCTCGAGCGCTATCAGCCGTTCGTCGCGTGCCTGCCCACCGCTGCGCGCCCCTCGGGCATCACCGACCGCGCCGTGATCGAAGCGGAAGTCGAGCGCTTCCAGGTCGCGCGGCGCGGGCGATGACCGCGCTGCTGGAACTGCGCGATCTGCGCACGCTGTTCACCCTCGAAGGCGGCGGCGAATTCGCGGCGGTCGACGGGGTCGGCTTTACGCTGGACGCCGGGCGCACGCTGGGCGTCGTCGGCGAGTCCGGCTGCGGCAAGAGCGTCACCGCGCTGTCGATCATGGGCCTGGTCGCGCGCCCCGGCCGAATCGGCGGCGGCACGATCCGGTTCGACGGCGTCGACCTGCTGAAACTGCCGGCGTCGGCTATGCGCGAGCTGCGCGGCGACCGCATCTCGATGATCTTCCAGGAACCGATGACCTCGCTCAATCCGGCGTTCACCATCGGCGAGCAGATCGTCGAGGGCATCGTCCGCCACCGCGCGGCGAGTGCGCCGACCGCCAAGTCGCTGGCGCTGGAGATGCTGCGCCGTGTGCACATACCGTCCCCCGAGGAACGCTTCGACGACTATCCGCACCGGCTGTCGGGCGGCATGCGCCAGCGCGTGATGATCGCCATGGCGCTCTCCTGTAACCCCAAGGTGCTGATCGCCGACGAGCCGACGACCGCGCTCGACGTGACCGTCCAGGCGCAGATCCTCGACCTGATGCGCCTGCTGCGCGAGGAAACCGGCACGGCGATCATCCTGATCACGCACGATCTGGGCGTCGTCGCCGAGCTCGCCGACGAAGTGGTCGTCATGTATGCCGGGCGCGTCGTCGAAAGCGCCGATGTCCGCGCGTTGTTCGCCGAGCCGCAGCACCCGTACACCGTCGGATTGCTGGGCTCGATTCCCAGGCTGGACGTCGAGCAAACGCGGCTCGCGGCGATCGAAGGCCAGGTGCCGAACCCGGCGGCGCCGGTCGCCGGCTGCCGCTTTCATCCCCGCTGCCCGTTCGCCTACGAGCGCTGCCGGCGCGAGGACCCGCCGCTGCGCGACGTCGGCGCCGGACATCGGTCGGCGTGCTGGCGGGCGCCGCTCGACGCCGATCTGCTGGTGCCGGCGTGACGCCAGCCGCCGCGCCGCCGCTGCTGCGCGTCGCGGGGCTGGTCAAGCATTTCCCGCTGCGAAAGGGGTTCCTTCGCCGCGACGCGCGGGTCGTGCGCGCGGTCGACGGCATCGACTTCGATCTCGCCGCCGGCGAAACCCTGGCGCTGGTCGGCGAATCGGGCTGCGGCAAGTCGACGACCGGCCGCCTGCTGCTGCGCCTGATCGAGCCGACGGCCGGCAGCGTGCGATTCGACGGGCAGGAGCTGTTCGCGCTCGACGCCGAGGCGATGCGCGCGCAGCGCCGCGCGCTGCAGATCATTTTTCAGGATCCGTACGCGTCGCTCAATCCGCGCATGACAGTCGGACAGACGGTCGGCGAGCCGCTCGCGCTGTACGGCCTGGCGAGCGGCCGGCGGCGCGAGCGCGTCGCCGAGCTGCTCGGGCTGGTCGGTCTGGCCCCGCAGCACGCCGGGCGCTATCCGCACGAGTTTTCCGGCGGGCAGCGGCAGCGCATCGGCATCGCCCGCGCGCTGGCGGTGGAACCCAAGCTGATCATCTGCGATGAGCCCACCAGCGCGCTGGACGTGGTGACGCAGCGCCAGGTGATGGAGACCATCGACCGCGTGCAGAAACAGATGGGCGCGGCGGTGATTTTGATCGGCCACGACATGGGCCTGATGGCCCAATTTGTCGACAAGGTGGCGGTGATGTATGCCGGACGCCTGATGGAGCTGGCCACGGTGCGCCAGATGTTCACCGAGCCCAAGCATCCCTACGCCCAGG
>JBOIGD010000146.1:0-36131 GCA_050742615.1 Casimicrobiaceae bacterium
TGCGGACTCTGCGTCGGATCGCTGAGCTGGCCTACGAGATCTTCGGCCGTTAGGATAGGACTAGCGGCGTAGTTCAGCAGAACCGCGAGCTTTCGAACCTCGGGGGGGGGGCAGGCTGTGCGTCAGCGGCAAACGAACCGCCGCTAGTGAACAAGCAATACCCGATGGCGGCAATAGCGCAGCGCCACGTCATTCGCTCGGTCCGCATAATTTCGCTCCATAGTGCGCGGCTGCGCGATCGTGGGCCCCGGCGGCGCGCGCAAACAGCGAATTTATTTTACTATGTTCGTAGATTACAAGTAGACGCCAGTCGTCAGTCACTGGGTGCCTGCCATCAGGCCGTTTCTCGGCGCGGGCGCAGCGCGAGCCAGTTGCCCGCGACTGCCAGCACGACGCCCAGCGCGCTCACCCACGTCCAGCGATAGCCTTCGAACAGCGTCGACAGCGCCAGCGCGATCACTGGCGTGGCCACCGCGGTGTACGCAGCACGGGTCGCACCGACGCGCCTGAGCAAGGTGAGATACGCGCCGAACGCGATTACGCTGCCGAACACCGCGAGGTAGGCGAGCGAGAGCACGTATCCGGGCCGCGCGTCGAAGGTCCAGTGCTCACCCTGCGCGAACGCGGCCGCGGCGGCAGCCATCGCGCCGTAGGCCATACCCCAGGCATTGCCCGAAAAGGTCGGGATGCCCGCGCGCTGGATGCGCTGCGCCACCAGGTTCCCGCCGCTGGCGATGACGGTCGCGCCGACGCCGATCACGACGCCGTACGCGGCGGCGCCGCCGCTGCGCGCCTGCGCGAGCTCGGGCAGAAACAGCAGCGCGACGCCGGCCACGCCCAGCGCTGCGGCAACGAAGGTCCGCGCCGTCAGCGGCGTGCCGAAGAAAACCCGCATGCCGATTGGGTTCAGGAAAACGATGATCGAGAACAGCACCGCCACCAGTCCCGAGGTCACATACACCTCCGCCCGATAGACGCTGATGTAGTTGAGCCCGAACAGCGTCACCCCCAGCGCGGCCAGCCAACCGTGGTCGCGCCGGGAAAACCGCAGCGAGCGGCCGGTCGCCATACACCACGCGCCAAGCAGCCCCGCCGCCAGCGCGAAGCGGTAGGCGACCGAGACTTCGGGCGCGACGTCGGAAAGCTGATACTTGATCGCGAACCAGGTCGAGCCCCAGATCGCCGAGGCGATGACGAACAGCCAGGTCGCGCCGATCGGCATCCCGCTCAATCGGCTCGGGCGCCCAGACCGAGGAAGGCCGCGAAGCGCGCGAGCTCGGCATCCAGCTCGCGGCGAAACGCGGCCTCGCGCGGCCGCTTGTGCGCAAACCCGAGCTGCACGTCGAGCTTGCCGGACTTGACCGCGACGTTGGCCCAGCCGACGACCGCGGCGCGCCAGAGCAGCGGCAACGCGTAGTAGCCGAAGCGGCGCCTGGCCGCGGGCGTGTAGGCCTCGAACCGGTATGCCCAGCCCCAGAGCCGCTCGAAGCGCCGGCGATCCCACACCAACGGGTCGAACGGCGCGAGCAGGCGCAGGCCATCGGGCGGCTCGCACGGCGTGCTTTCGTCGGCCGGCCAGAAATAGCGCTCGTCATCGACCGTAGCGCTCGCCACCCAGTCGCTGCGCAGGACGCGCGCAATCGCTGCGGCGCGCGCGGCCTCGGCAATCGATGCGGCGTCGATCCTCGCCGCCAGCGACTTGAGCGCGACCTCGTCCAGCGGCGCGTAGAGGCGCAACAGCAACCTGACGAGACCGGTGGCGCGCGCAGCCGGTGACATCACGCCATCGTTCGCGGGCTCCAGGTCGTAGACGCGCACACCGTTGACCCGGCGCGCCACACGAAGCTTGCCGCGGTAATGCAGCAACGCGAGGACCCGCGTCGTCGCGGCCGACTGGCCGCCCCAGCCGTTGACGGTCCGCTCCTTGCCGAACGCGCGCTGCAGGTCGCGCGGGTGCGTCGCGCCGTGGCGGCGGATGTGCGCGAGTATTTGCGGCGGCAGGCGCGGATGCTCGCTCTCGACGTGGAAACGGCGCGCTGCGCTCCGCGGGTGCAGCAGCCGCCGGGCCTCGCGCGGTATCACGCCGTAGACGTGCACGTAGTCCTCGATCACCGGCAGGTCGGGATAGCGCGATTCGAGGTCTCCGTTGCGGTAGTCCTCGACGCGATGCCGGAGGATCAAGTCCTGCGCCCGCGCCGGCGCGCGGATCGGGTCGAGCTGCACGAAGCCCAGCGCGCGGATCGCCGCCTCGAGGGTCGTCGCGGGGAAAAAGGACCGCGCGACCGCGAAGGCGCGCAGTGCTTCGATGCCGAATTTCGCCGTCATGCTGACCGCAGCGCGTCGACGATCGACAGCCGCGCGGCGCGCGCGGCCGGCAGGACGCCGCCGATGAAGCCCATCAGCAGCGCGAACGACAGCGACACGGCGACGATCGCCGGGGTCATCACGAAGCGGAACGCCAGCTCGGCGAACGTCTGGAAATTCGTCGTCGAGATCGACAGCGCCTGCATGAACGATGCGCCGGCCAGCCCGGCGACGCCGCCGAGGAAGCCCAGCAATAGCGCTTCCCCGAGAAACGCCGCGAGCACCGCCGCGCGCGAGAATCCCAGCGCGCGCAGCGTGCCGATCTCCGCGGTGCGGCTGGCGACGCTCGCATACATCGTGATCATCGCGCCGATGATTGCGCCGATCGAGAAGATCACCGAGATCGTCGTGCCCAGGTAGCGGATGAACTTGGACATCGCCTCGGACTGGTCGGCGTAGAAGCGGGTCTCGCGCTTCGCCTCCAGCGTCAGGCGCTGGTCCGACTCGATCGCGGCTTTCGCGGCATCGAAGCGGCCGGAGTCGGTCAAGCGGAAGATCAGCGCCGAAAAGCCGGTCCTGCGGAAGGCCTGCAGCATCTGCTCGGCGTCGCCCCAGATCTCCGAATCGAAGCCGGTGCGGCCGGCATCGAATACGCCGACGACCTTCCAGTCGCGCTGCGCGAAATGCAGCGTGTCGCCCAGCGCCGCACCGCGAAAGCCCGTGGCGATCGCGTGCCCGGCGACGATCTCGGAGGTTCCGGGCCGGAACATCCGCCCCTCGCGAAGCCGCACCTGCGCCCGCAATTGAAGCCCGGTCGGGGACACGCCGCGGATGACCACGTTCGCCGGCTTGGCGGTGTTGCGCTTGGGCAGGTTGATCAGCACTACCGGCTCCTTCGACAAGAGCGGTCGGCCGTCGGCACCGATCGCGACTTCGGGCATGCTCTCGACGATGCCCGCCTGACTGCGATCGACGAAGCTCTGCACTTCGGTCTGCGAACCGCGGCGAATCACGATGACGTTATCGTCCTGCCCGGTCGCGACCAGCGTCGCCTCCAGTCCCGCCGAGAGCATCAGGACCGTCGCGAACACGTAGACGACGAGCGCCATGCCGCCTGCCGTCAGCAGCGTCGTCACCCGGCGTGCGCCCAGGTTGCGCACGACATAGGCGGCCGGAATCGTCATCGGGCCCAGGGTCTCATCCGATCGCCCGCAGGCCGTCGACGATGCCGAGCTTCGCCGATCGCCACGCCGGCAATGCCGCGGCGACGACGCCGATGGTAAGCGCGGCCGCGACCTGCAGCGCGATCGTTTCGTCGGTGACGTAGAAAATCGGCAGGAACCTGCCCATCGCCTCGCCGAAGCCGCGGGTGACCGGATACGTCAGCGCCACGCCGAGCACCCCTCCCGTGACGGCGATCGCCAGCGATTCGCCGAAGATCAGCAGCGCGACGCGCCAGCCGCCGAAGCCCAGCGCCTTCATCGTCGCGTATTCGGACCCGCGCTCGCGCGCCGTCATCGCCATGGTGTTCGCCATCACCGTCATGATGATGACGATGACGACGTACGAGACCGCCTGGATCGCCAGCAGGATCGCGTCGGCCATCGCGACGAACCCGAGCTGGAACGCCTTCTCGGTCTCGGTCAGCGTCTCGGCCAGCGAGTTGCGGAACGTCGCGTCGATGGCCGCCGACACCGCCGCGGCCGCGGCCGGATCCTGGAGCTGCGCGATGAGCACGCCCGTCTGGTCGCCGCGGCGCGGGAAACGCTTCTTGATCGTCTCGTTCAGCAGCGACCAATGGAAATACATCGTCGACTGGTCGGTCGTCTTGTCGATGCCTTCGTAGATTCCGCGCAGGTTGAATGTCCAGGTGCCCGGGAAGATCGTGCCCCGCAGCGGGATCTGGTCGCCGAGCTTCCAGCCGTACTGGTCGGCGAGCTTGCGGCCGACGATGCAGCCCTGTCGATCGCGCAGGAACGCCCTTCTCTCCTCCGGCGCCAGCACGAACTCGCGATACATGTCGAGGTAGCTCTCGGCGTCGATCGCGAACTGCGGGAAGAAATTGCGCTCGGTCACGTAGACCCCGCCGAACCAGTTCGCCCACGAGACGGCGGCGACCCAGGGAACCTGGCGGATGCGCTGCGCATAGCTGAGCGGCAGCGAGAAAGTCAGCGAAATCGCGTTGCGGGTGACCAGCCGCGCGCTCGAGCTCGCGTTGGCGCCCGCGTACCAGGCGTCGATGATCGTGCGCAGCAGGCCGAACGCGACGATCGCGACGACGATGCCGACGACGGTCAGCGCCGTTCGCAACTTGTGGCGCAGCGCGTTCTTGAAGGCGAGCCCGAGCAGATACACGACGGGGAAAGCACAGGCGAGGGAGCCGCCAGCTTAGCGCAAGCCGTCCCGCACCGACCACGATTTTTCGGCCGACCGGCACGGAACTTGCTGGAAACCAGGCGGAGCCGGTTCGGCGCGGCAGGCGGCAGGCGCGACCGGCAAGGTTTCTACTCCTGGCTCGAGGCTGTCATGCGAATATCCGCCCTGGTCGAAATGGTAGGTGGCATCGCCGTCGGCGCGCTCGCGCTGCTGGCGGTGCCGTGCGCGCTGGCGCTTTCGCTCGGCGACGCCGTGCCGCAGTCGGCGCTAGGCCAACCGTTGCGGGTCGTCGTCCCGATGGGTGCCACGCCGGGCCAGGCGCTGACCGCCGCGTGCGTCCACGTCATTGCCGACGTCGCCGGCGCCAGCGGCGCGCCGCGGCTACTGACGGGGAAAGTCACTATTGATCGCAGCACGGCCGAGCCGCTGCTGGTCGTGACGACCTCGCGGCCGGTCAACGACCCGGTGGTCCGGCTGGCCGTGCAGGCCGGCTGTGAAGGCACGACCCGCCGCGACTACGTGCTGCTGCTCGATCCGCCCGCGGCGAACGCCGTCGCGACGCCGGCGCCGGCCCGCCGCACCGCCGAAACGGCGCCAGCTCTCGCGTCCGAACCTCGCCTGCACCAGGCGGTACCCACCGTAACCGCGGCAGGACACCTGCCCGCACCGGCGCCTTCGCGCAAAACGGCGCCCACCCCGGCGCGCGTCGCGGCGCTCACCTTGGCGCTGGCGCGCGAACCCACCGTGCCGGTATCGGCGCCGCAGCCGGCGGTCGTCGAAACGGCGCGCCAGGCGACGATTCTGCTGTCGAGTCCCACCGGAAGCTCGTTCATTCCGGAAGCGTCGGCCGCCGGATTGCCGCATGCTTCTCCCGCGTTCGCGCTGACGCCCGAGACCGCGCAACCGGTGCTCGCCCCGTGGTGGCCGCTCGGCGCGGCGCTGGTCATCGTCGGTGCCCTCGCCCTGTGGCTCGTCCCGTCGCGGCGCAGGGAATCAATGGCGCCGCCGGCATGGATCGCTCCGACAGCCCGCACCGAACCGAATCACTCGGTCCCCAGCGGGCCGACGTCACAACCCTTCGGCCGCGCCGGCCATTTTGCCGCGATGACCGAGCCGGGTCCCGGATTCCCGCGCGGCGGCGCGACACCGACGCGCGCCGCGACGAATCCCGCGCCGGCGGCAAAGCCCGAAGCGGCGGAGGATCCGCGCTTCGCCGAATTCGAGGCCGATCTCGCCGAGGAACGCACGATCCGCGCGGAATGGGCGAAAGCGGTGGACGACGGCGCGATAGACATCGGCAGCGACTCGATACTCAAGGCGATCGACGATGCCGAACGCGAGATCCAGGGCGCGCCGGTGGCTCCGGCGCAGGCGGCGCTCGATCGCTCGCTCGACGACGATCTGCTCCGGCACAAGGCTCGCGGCTAGAGCGCGAACGGCCGTCGAACCGGTCGCTGCGCAAAAGCCCGCGGCCTCGCATCAAGTCGCCAGCACGCCCTTTTCCAGGTGGATCATCCGGCGCGCCGTTTCGGCCGCCTTGGGATCGTGGGTCACCATCAGGATGGTCTTCCCCAGCTCGCGATTGAGCCGCTGCAGCAGACCGAGGATTTCGGCGCCGGTGACCCGATCGAGGTCGCCGGTCGGCTCGTCGGCGACGATCAACGCCGGATCGCTGATCAATGCCCGCGCGATCGCCACGCGCTGCTGCTGCCCGCCTGACAGCTCGTTCGGACGATGCCGGGCGCGGTCGGCGAGCCCGACCAGCCGCAGCGCGACCTCGACGCGCTCGCGCCGCTCGCGCCGCGAGAGATCGGTCAGCTGCAGCGGCAGCTCGACGTTCTCGAAGGCGGTCAGCACCGGCATCAGGTTGTAGAACTGGAAGACGAAGCCGACGTGCGCCGACCGCCAGCGCGCGAGATCGCCTTCGGAAAGGCGCGCGATGTCGACCCCGGCGACCTCGATCGTGCCGCCGTTCGGCTTGTCGATGCCCGCGATCAGATTGAGCAACGTCGTCTTGCCCGACCCGGAAGGCCCCATCAGCGCGACGTGGTCGCCGAGCGCGACATCGAGGTTGATGTCGACCAGCACCGGAATGATCTCGCCGCCGCGCCGGTAGTACTTGGTGAGCGCGCGAATCGCCACCAGCGGCGGCGCGGCCTCCGCCGTCATCGCGCGGGCTCCGGCGGCCGCCTGCCGCAGCACGAGCGCGGCGGCGGCGCGATCTCTTCGGACTGCGGCGACAATCGGCGCCAGCGATGCGGGGAACCACGCACGCGCTACTTCGGCGCGAGCTTGATCAGCGCGCCGGCCTCGAGCTCGGGTGCGGGGCGCAGGACGGCCTTTTCGCCGCTCTTCGCGTCGCCCACGATGGCAGTCAGGTCGCCGATCCTCGCACCCGGCGTCACCGGCACTTCCGCCACCCGGTCACCGCGCACGACCAGGAGCACCGTCCTGCCGCCGCGCTGCGCCAGCGCATCCGGATGAACCGCGGTGAGCGGCTTCTGCTGTTCGGCCGTGATCGGCTGCGAGAGGAACGAGACCTTGGCGCTCATTTCCGGCAGCACCCGCGGGTCGATGAAGTCGAAATGCACCTTGGTCATCACGGTCGCCTTGGCGCGATCGACGGTGGGAACGATCCGCGCGACCGTGCCGCGAAAGCGCGCGTCCGGCAGTGCGTCGAGCGTGATCTCGCACGGCTGCCCGGGACCGACCTTGGAAAGGCTGGATTCGGAGACGTCGGCCTCGACCTCGAGGCTGCTCATGTCGGCCATGCTGACCACTGCGCCCTTGGAATCCGCCGCCGAGGAAAACGGCGTCACCAGATCCCCGACGTTGGCGCTCTTCGACAGGATCACGCCATCGAACGGCGCGCGGATCAGCGTGTAATCGACGGCGACATCGGCGTTGCGCGCATTGGCTTCCGCCACGGCGACGGCCGCCCTGGCGCTGGCCACGCCGGCCACCGCGCGGTCGGCGCGCGCCTTCGCCTGGTCCAGCGTCGACGCGAACACGAATTTCTGCGCGATCAGATCCTGCGTGCGCCGGAGCGACGCACGAGCATCGCGATCCTCGGCTAGCGCCTGCTCGAGCGCGGCGCGGGCGACCTGCACGTTGGCGGCGGCGCTTTCCTGCTGCGCCTTAACGTCGCGCGCCTCCAACCGCGCGATGATGTCGCCGGCCTTGACGCGTGACCCTTCGGCCACCCCCAGCCACTCCAGCCGGCCGGAAGCCTTCGACGATATCGCTGCCTTCCGCTGCGCGACGACATACCCGGTCGAGTTGAGCACCACGAACTGTTGCGACGGATAGGTGGTGACGACCGAGGTGGTCTGCACGAGCGTAGCGTGCGGCTGCGTCGCGTACCAGGCCGTCGCGGCAAGCGCGATCAGGCCAATGACGCCGGCCCACCACCAGCGACGCCGCCGCCTGCCGCGCACGGGCGCCAGCGTGCGGTCGATCTTCAGGCGGGAGAGATCGTCGGCGGGCACGGAATGACGATATGGAATGCGCCGGGGAGTATAGCCGAAGGCTCGTTCATCGCCGGCTGCCGGTGCGCTGCGCCGCGGCCGTGACGTCGCCGCGACAGCCGCGACTCCGCGTCGAGGCGAGCCGCCGCGTCCGCACGCTCACGCAGCGAGAAAAGGCTCGATCGCCGCCGCAACGCGCGCCGGCTGATCGTGGTGCAGCATGTGGCCGGCGTCGGCTATCGTCGCCAAACGGCCGTCCCGAAACGTCGCGACGCGCCGCCCGAGTCCCGCCGCGTCTTCGCCCAGCCAGCGGGGCACGAACGAATCGGCGGCCACGACCCAGAGCACCGGCGCGCTCGCGCGGCGCCAGGCCGCGCGCGCTTCTTCCATCCGGTAAACGGTCGGGAACGGCAGCTTGTGTCGCGGATCGGAGAGGAGCCGCGCGCTGCCGTCGGGAAGGGTCTCGGCCCAGTGCTGCGCCAGAAACTCGGCCTTGTCGCGCGCCATGCGCGGATTGTTCTTCTGCAGCCTGTCCGCGACCGCGGCGAGATTCGCGTACGGCGCAAACGACGGCGGGTCGCGCAGCGCATCGAGCCACTTCGCCATCTTGTCCGGCGCGAGCTCGGCCGACTCGGCGGGAACGCCGAAGCCCTCGAGCGATACCAGCTGAGCGACCCGCTGCGGACGCACGCCGGCGTAGATGCAGGCCACGTTGCCGCCCAGGCTGTGGCCGACGATCCGCGCCGGCGCGTCCGGCACGAAATGGTCGAGCAACGCGTCGAGATCGGCGATGTAGTCGGCGAACCAGTAGCCGTCGGCGCACCAGCCGCTCTTGCCGAAGCCGCGCCAGTCCGGCGCGAGAACGTGCCATTCGCGCTCGAGCGCATCGACCAGAAACTGGAACGACGCACCGACGTCCATCCAGCCGTGCAACATGAACAGGAGAGGCGCGTCGCGATCGCCCCAGCTCCGGACGTGGTACGGCAGGCCGCGCACCGGAACGATCCGCGATGCCGATGCCTTGACGGCGGCACAGGCCCTGCGCGTCACCGCGATTTTCGCCCGGCCGTCACTTCTTCTTGCACAGGAAGCTGCCGTCCTGCCAGCCGGTGCGGTATTGCCCGTCGGCCCTGAATCGCGCCGCGTCCTTTTGTTCCACGGTGCCGACGCTCGCGCAGCCGTCGGCATAGCCTTGCCGATAGGCCAGAGGAAAACCCTGCAGGTTGACGTTGGCAGGTGGATTGGGGTTTTTGGTCGGCGGCGCCTGCGGCTTCGGCGGAGGCGCAGGCTCGGCGCCGGGCACCGGGGGCGCCGCGGGCTCGCCGCCCGGCGACGGCGCCGGCGGCGCGACGATCGCGCAGGCGGCGAGAAGAAGCGCCGCCGCGCTCGTGGCAAGGGCGCGGCGCATTCTCGTCGGCAGAATCGGGTTCATCGGAGGCGGCAGCGGAAGCGAGTAAAATTGTACCGCATGAACGCATCCGCAGCCGCTCCGCTGTTCGTCCACCTGCGGATGCATAGCGAGTATTCGATCGTCGACGGCATGGTGCGCATCGACGAGTCCGTCGCTGCCGCGGTCGCCGAACGCATGCCTGCGCTCGCGCTCACCGATCTGGGCAACGTCTTCGGCATGGTCAAGTTCTACAAGGCGGCGCGCTCGCGCGGCATCAAGCCCGTCATCGGCTGCGACGTCTGGGTCACGCACCAGAGCGAGCGCGACGCGCCGCAGCGGCTGCTGCTGCTGTGCCAGTCGCGCCCCGGCTACCTGCGGCTTGCCGACTGGCTGACCCGGGCGCACCGCGGCAACCAGTATCGCGGGCGCGCGGAGCTGCGGCGCGATTGGTTCGGCGAAGGCACCGACGGCCTGATCGCGCTGTCGGGCTTCGCCAGCGGCGAAGTAGGCCAGGCTCTGGCGCAAGGCAACGGCGCCGCGGCGTCGGATGCCGCTGCCGCGTTGGCGAGGGCGTTTCCCGGCCGGTTCTATCTGGAGGTTCAGCGCGCGGGCCACGCCGACGACCAGGCGCTGACCGCCGCCACCTTGCAGCTCGCCGCAGCGCTCGCGCTGCCGGTGGTGGCGACGCATCCGGTACAGTTCGCCACGCGCGAGGAGTTCCGGGCGCACGAAGCGCGCGTGTGCATCGCCGAAGGCCACGTGCTGACCGATCCGCGGCGGCCCCGGCGCTTCACGCCCGAGCAGTATTTCAAGTCGCAGGCCGAAATGGCGCAGGCGTTCGCCGACATCCCGGAGGCGCTCGCCAACAGCGTCGCGATCGCGCAGCGCTGCAGCCTGACGATTCCGCTGGGCAGAAACTACCTGCCGGCGTTTCCGACGCCCGAAGGCGTCAGCATCGAGCAGCATCTGCGCGACGAAGCCGCCGCGGGGCTCGCGCGTCGCCTGGCGGCCCTGTATCCCGACGACGAGGAGCGGACACGCAAGCATCCGGAATACGCGGCCAGGCTCGAGTTCGAGACCAAGACGATCATCCAGATGGGCTACGCCGGCTACTTCCTGATCGTCGCCGACTTCATCAATTGGGCACGCGGCAACGGCGTTCCGGTCGGGCCCGGACGCGGCTCGGGCGCGGGCTCGCTGGTCGCCTACAGCCTGGGCATCACCGACCTCGACCCGTTGCGCTACACGCTGCTGTTCGAGCGCTTCCTCAACCCCGAGCGCGTGTCGATGCCGGACTTCGACATCGACTTCTGCCAGGACGGGCGCGATCGCGTCATCGACTACGTCAAGCAGAAGTACGGTGCCGAATCGGTGTCGCAGATCGCGACCTTCGGCACGATGGCCGCCAAGGCTGTCGTGCGCGACGTCGGCCGCGTGCTGGACCTGCCGTACAGCTTCTGCGACGGCATCGCCAAGCTGATCCCGTTCCAGCCGGGCCGCACCGTGACGCTTAAGCGGCGCACGGGCGAACCCCAACCGAACGTCGTCTATGCGCGCGACGTCGAGCCGCTGCTGAACGAGCGCGAGACCGCCGAGGAGGAGGTGCGTGAGCTCTTGAGCCTGGCCGAGCAGCTCGAGGGCCTGCCGCGCAACGTCGGCATGCACGCCGGCGGCGTGCTGATCGCGCCCGGGAAGCTGACCGATTTCTGCCCGCTGTACACGCAGCCCGGGTCCGACGCGCTGGTCTCGCAATTCGACAAGGACGACGTCGAGCTGGTCGGACTCGTCAAGTTCGACTTCCTGGGCCTGACCACGCTGACGATCCTCGACTGGACGTTACGCTACATCCGCACGCTCGATCCGGCGTCGACGCTGACGCTCGAAGGCCTGCCGCTGGACGACAACGCGGCCTACGAGGTCTTCCGCAGCGGCAACACGACGGCGGTGTTCCAGTTCGAATCGCGCGGCATGCGCGAGCTCCTGCTGCAGGCGCCGCCGAAGCGCTTCGACGACGTGGTCGCGCTGGTCGCGCTCTACCGCCCGGGGCCGATGGAGCTGATCCCCGATTACGTGCGCCGCAAGCAGGGCGCCGAACGCTTCGAATATCTCGACCCGCGCCTCGAACCGATCCTGGCGCCGACGCACGGCGTCATGGTGTACCAGGAACAGGTGATGCAGATCGCGCAGGTGATCGGCGGCTACACGCTGGGCGCGGCGGACCTCCTGCGCCGCGCGATGGGAAAGAAACTGCCCGACGAGATGGCCAAGCATCGCCAGGGCTTCACCGCCGGCGCGATCGACCGGGGCCTGACGGGAGCGAAGGCGACGCAGCTGTTCGACCTGATGGAGAAATTCGCCGGCTACGGCTTCAACAAGTCGCACGCGGCGGCGTATGCGCTGATCGCCTATCAGACCGCCTATTTCAAGGCGCACCATCCGGCGGCGTTCATGGCGGCCAACCTGTCGGCGATGATGGACGACACCGACAAGCTGCGGCAGTTTCATGACGACGCGATCGGGCTCCGCCTCTCGCTGCTGCCGCCCGACGTGAACGCGTCGAACTATCGGTTCGAGCCCGTCGACCGCGAGCGCATCCGCTACGGTCTGGGCGGCATCAAGGGCACCGGCCGTGCGGCGATCGAGGCGATCGTCGCGGCGCGCGCCGGCGGGCCGTTCACCGACCTGTTCGATTTCTGCCGCCGCGTAGACAAGCGCGCAGTCAATCGCCGGGCCGTCGAAGCGCTGATCCGCGCCGGCGCCTTCGACGCCATCGACGCGCGGCGCGCGAGCCTGCTGGCCTCGGTCGGAGCGGCGCTCGACCACGGTGAGCGTGCCGAGCGCGCGGCGTCGCAGGTGTCGTTGTTCGGCGAAGAGGACGGCGCGGATGCCGCCGGGCCGGCCTTGATCGCAACGCGCGACTGGACCGAAGCCGAGCGGCTGGCGCAGGAAAAGGCGAGCCTGGGCTTCTACCTCTCCGGTCATCCTTACCACGCGCATGCGGCCGAGCTCGCGCGGCTGGTGCAGCAGCCGCTGGGCGCGCTCAGACCCACCGTGGGGCTGGTCCGCATCGCCGGCATCGTCGGGCAGCTGCGCGCGCAAACCTCGCGCCGCGGCAAGATGGCGTTTGTCACGCTCGACGACGGCCGCGATCAGTCGGAGATCGTCGTGTACAACGAAACGTTCGACGCCCATCGCCATCTGCTGCGCGAAGACGCCGTGCTGGTCGCCGAAGTGAAGGTGCAGCAGCGCGTCGGCGATGATGGCCAGGTCCAGGGCCTGCGCATCGTCGCCGATGCCGTCTACGACCTGGCCGGCGCGCGCAGGAAATGGGCCCGATCGCTGCGCCTTTCATGCAACGGCTCGAGCTCCGCCCAGCGTCTGCTCGACCTGATCGAGCCCTATCGCAATGGCCACTGCCCGGTCACCGTCAACTACCGGAACGACACGAGCGGCGGCGACATCGAGCTGGGCAGCCAATGGCGGGTCGATCTCGACGAGCACCTGCTCGTCGGGCTGCGCGAGTGGCTCGCCCCGGAGAACGTGACCGTCGAATACTAAAGCGGCGCACCTTGTCGCTTGCCCGGCCCTGCCGCGGCCCCAATCCGCCTCCTTCCCATGTTCAACGATATCGTTCGTCGCTACCGTGCCTTCCTGCGCCTGCCGGACGTCGCGCGCCTGCTCGCGACGGCGTTGCTTTCGCGCCTGCCGATCGGCAGCCTGTCGCTGGCAATGCTGATGTACGTGCGCGCGCTGAGCGGATCGTTCGCGCTGGCCGGCCTGACCGTCGGCGGCTACCTTGCCGCGTCGGCGATCGTCGCGCCGGCGCTGGGCCGCATCATCGATCGGCGCGGACCCCGTGCCGTGCTGTTCGCCACCGGCATCGTGTGCCCCACGGCGCTGCTCTCTATCCTGCTGGCCGACCGCCTGGCGCTGTCGACTGGGGCACTGGTCGGCGCCGCGGCGATCGCGGGGGGATTCGCGCCGCCGATCACCGTGCTGACGCGCACGATGTGGCGGTATCGCTTCGACGACCCGAACGAGCGCAGGACTGCGTTCGCCCTCGATGCGGTGCTGATCGAGATGGCGTTCACGCTGGGGCCGATGCTGATCGCCGGACTGCTCGCCGTCGCCTCGCCACGCATCGCGTTCGCCGCCGCGTGGTGCCTCGTCACGCTGGCGGTGCCGGTGTTCGTGCTTTCCCCGGCGCTCAAGTACTGGCGCCTCGAGCCGGGCGTCGAACGGCATCTGCTGGGACCTCTTTCCGAACCGCGCCTGCTGGTCGTGTTCGCGGTGACCTTCCTGGTGATGTTCGCGCTGGGTCTGCTGGAGATCGCATATGCCGGCTTCGCCACCGCCGCCGCGATGCCGGCGTTCGCCGGCGTGCTGATCGCCGTCAATTCGCTGGGCAGCGGCGCGGGTGGGCTCGTCTTCGGCGGACTGCCGTTGGCCACGCCGATCGAGCGGCTGCTGCCCCGGCTGCTGCTGCTGCTGGCGGTGCCGCTCGCCGCGCATGCGTTGACGGCGTCGCCGTGGCTGCTGGCGCTGCTGGCGCTGGCTGCCGGCGTCGGCATCGCGCCCTCGCTGACGGTGGTGACGCTGCTGGTCAGCGCCAATGCACCTTCGCGCTATGCGACCGAGGCCTTCACCTGGTCGACCACGGTCCTGGTGGGAGGCCTCGGCGCCGGGAACGCCGCCGGCGGCAGGATGGTGGAGATGTACGGTGCGCGCACCGTGTTCGCCGTGGCGGCAGGCATCGCTGCGGCGGCCGCGATCTGCGCGCTCGGCGTGCGGCAGCGCGGAACCGGACCGGTCCTCGTCGATCCTTAAACCTTGTCGCGCCTGCGCGTCGGCCGGGACCCGCGCGCAGTCGAGAACAGCCCCGGGGCCCGCTATGGCCCGGGCTGCCGCCGCTCTACGATCAGCTTTTGCCGGATCGGGTTCGCGCCGCCTTCCGCGCCGCGGCCGACCGCGCCGCGGGGCCGCGCTTTTTCGCCGCGGCCTTGGCATGCCGGGACAGCGCGACCGGGCTCGCGGCGCTTGTCCCTTCGCGCTTCAAGGCGTTGGTCGTCGCCCGCGATCGGCGCGACGAAATGGCGCCGCTCTTGCGGGCCGCGGCTTCACGCGCCAGCGCCGCGGCGCGACGCGTCTCCGGCGACGCCTGCCCCTGGGCCGGTGGTTGCAGCGCGATGCCGGCGCGCCGGGCCTTCGATAGGCCGATGGCGATCGCCTGCTTGGTCGAGCGCGCGCCGTGCTTGCCCTCGCGCACGTGCTCGATTTCCTCGCGTACGAACTCGCCAGCCTGCGTGCTCGGCGCCTTGCCCTCCCGCTTGTCCTCGGCGGCGCGGTCCAGGGTTTTCCGGTCAGGCATCGTCAGCTCCTTCGCTTTATTTCAGGATCGGGTAAAGCTTACAAGCGCCAGCAAAAATTGCGGTGGGGCGGCGGCGCGCGCCCGATCAATGCCTGCACGCGGCATGGCCGCAGCCGCATCCCGCCTTCGCGGCCGCCTGGGTGCCGACGTTTTGCTCGCAGTATGCCGAGCAAAAGCGTTTTCCCGCCGGAATATCGCACTTGCAGCCCGGGTGCGCACACTTGGCATAGTTCGTTGAACCCGCCGAACCCTGCATCTGCGCCATCGCCTGTCTCCTGTAAAAAGCGCGCGATTACGCCCGCGTGAAGGAGCGACAGCAAAATTCGTTCCGGAAAGCAGTTCGGTTCGACGCGCTCAGCGCTTGCGCCGGCACCGGCGCGGCGAGCCGGCCGGTCGCGTTTGGCCGGGTGGCGGGCGTCAGCCAACGCGCTCGAGCTTGTAGACGAAGTGCTTGGTGTCGCCGAAGAACGGCCAGCGGATGTACTTCTCATGGTAGTAAAGCTTGACCTTCGCATTCGCGGCGATGGCGGCGTCGATGTCGTTGCGCACGCCCGCGTCGGCGTCGTGCACGCTGAAGTCCCACAGCCGCGTCGCGACGCCCGAATTCGGATCCTGTTGCTGCAGGAAACCGAAGTCCAGCGTGCCCTCCCAGGTCTTGAACACGTAGCCGGATCGCGACAGCTTGATGACCTGCCCGACGCGATAGCCATCGCTGTAGTTGGCGGTGAATGCGATCCATGCCGCGGCGGCGACGACGCCGAGGAAAACGAGCAGCGCAAGGAGTTTTTTCATCGACAGGACGGCAAAGGCGCCCCAGTGTAGCCCAGATGGCACGCCCGCAGAAACGCGCCGTGCGGACCGGCTACAATAGCCACGTCGCCGCTTGTACTCCCGGCCCGCCGATGCCTGCAACCGTCCCCGCCGTGATGAAATACGTCGCCGCCCGCGAGCCCGGTCCGCCGGAAGTGCTCGAGGTCGCGGAGACCGCGACACCTGCGCCGAAGCCTGGCGAGGTCCTGATCGAGGTAGCCTATGCGGGCGTCAATCGCCCCGACTGCATCCAGCGCGCGGGCAACTATCCGCCGCCGCCGGATGCCTCGCCGATCATCGGTCTCGAAGTCGCCGGAACGGTCTGCGCCGCGGGCGAGGGCGTCACGAAATGGCGCCTCGGCGACGCGGTCTGTGCGCTGACGCCGGGCGGCGGCTACGCCGAATACTGCGCGGCGCCGGAAGCGTGCTGCCTGCCGTTCCCGACCGGGCTGTCCGCGCTCGAGGCGGCGAGCCTGCCGGAGAACTATTTCACCGTCTGGAACAACCTGTTCGACCGCGTGTGCCTGCGCTCCGGCGAAACCGTGCTGATCCACGGCGGCTCCGGCGGCATCGGCCTGGCCGCAATCCAGCTCGCGCACGCCACCGGAGCCCGCACGATCACGACCGTCGGCAGCGCCGACAAGGCCGCGTTCTGCAAGGCGATCGGCGCCGACTACGCGATCAACTACCGCGAGCAGGATTTTGTCGCCGAGGTGGCGGCGATCACCGGCAAGCGCGGCGCCGACGTCATCCTCGACATCGTCGGCGGCGACTACATCGAGAAGAACCTGAAGTCGCTGGCGCTGGAGGGCAGGATGGCGATCATCGCGTTCCTGCAGGGCAGCCGCGTCACCGTCGACTGGCGCCACATCATGTTGAAGCGGCTCACCGTCACCGGGTCGACCTTGCGGGCGAGCCCGGCGGCGAGGAAGGCGGAGCTGGCGCAAAGCCTGCGCGACAAGGTGTGGCCGCTGTTCGCCGCGGGGAAGATCAAACCGGTCATCCATCGCGTCTTCCCGCTGGCGCAGGCCGCCGACGCGCACCGTCTGATGGAATCCAGCGCGCACATCGGCAAGATCATGCTGGCGGTGAAACCCTAGTAAGCTGAGTCAGCCGGAGCGCCGCTTCGCGCCCAGGCAAGACAGACTCCGCGTCGTCAGTAGGTCGCGCGGCCGCCCGACAGGTCGAACACCGCGCCGGTCGAGAACGAGCAGTCCTCGGTGCAAAGCCACGCCGCCAGCGCCGCGATTTCGTCGACCGTCCCGAACCGGCGCAGCGGAATCTTCGACAGCATGAAGTCGATGTGCTGTGGGGTCATCTGATCGAAGATCGCGGTCCTCACCGCCGCCGGGGTTACGCAGTTGACGCGCACGCCGGTCGTCGCGAGCTCCTTCCCGAGCGACTTGGTGAGCCCGATGACCGCGGCCTTCGACGCGCTGTACGCGCTCGCATTGGGGTTGCCTTCCTTCCCGGCCACCGACGCGATGTTGACGATACGGCCGTAATCGCGCGCGAGCATCGCGGGCACGACCGCGCGGTTGCACAAGAACACCCCGTTCAGGTTGACGTCGATCACCTGACGCCAGGCGTCGACCGGATACTCCCAGGTTGTCGTGTTCGGTCCGGTGATCCCGGCCGAGCAGACGAGCGCGTCGATGCGGCCCAGCGCCGCGGCGCTCGACGCGGCCGCGCCGGCGATGCCGGCCGCGTCGGCCACGTCGACGGTCCGGGTGTCGGTGCCCTCGCCCAACGAGGCCGCGGCCCGGGCCAGGGCGGCCGCATCGCGGTCCCAGAGGCTCAAGCGTCCCCCGCTGGCCTTCAGCCGTTGCGCGATCGCGAAGCCGATTCCCGTCGCGCCGCCGGTCACGACCGCGACGCGGCCTTCGAAGTCCAGTCGATTCATCGCCGCGCTCTAAGCGCCCCCAAGCGGGTCCGGGCGGCAATCGTAGCACGCTGATCTGTCGCCCGCCGGCGCGCGGCTCCGACTCCTACAGCAAAATAAGACAGCCGCCGATAGCGCCGCGCGCGTCGCAGGACGATAGTTGCCCCGAACAGGAGCATCGGGTGTGCAAGCCGCGCCCGGTGATCGTGTCCCCCAACTCGACGAGGAGACAGCCATGGAACAGACGCCAACCCGGTCCACCCCCTACAACGACAAGATCGAAAACGCAGCACAGCAGGCGCACCAGAGCGTCGACCGCATGGCGGACAAGGCCGTGACCGGCGTCGGACGGGCAAGCGACTCGGCCCACCGCGCGGTCAACACGACGGCGGAAAAGGCGGCGCAGGCCGCCGATTGGGCGACCACGGTTCCGGCGCAAGCCAGGAGTGCGCAGAGCGCGCTGACCGAATCGGCCTGCAGTTCGATCCGGGCGCGTCCGTTGTCCACCGTGTTCGGCGCGCTGGCCATCGGCTACGTGTTGGGTCGCATCGCGCGCTGGTGAGTCTTTCGGGGTCGCTCGCGGCGGGCGCTCGCCGTCAGGACGACGCCGCCCGGATGCATCGCTAGAACGCGAAACGCGACCGGACGTCGAGTCGTCAGCGCCGTGCAACGGGCGCTGCCGGTGACGGCGCTATTACCGGCGCCCGACGCGGGGCGGCCTGGCGCGCAGTGCGCGCTGCGCCGCGAGCAACAGGACGACGGCGAGCAGCACCAGCGCCCAGCGCGCATCGACCGGGACCGCGGTGGCGAGGCGCACGCTCGGAACGTCGCTGTCCGACGCCGACGCGACCGACGCACTGTCCGGATCGGTGGCCGTCACCGTGTTGACCAGCGTCGCGGTCGCGGACGACGAAAAGGCCACGGGCAGCGTTATGGTCAAGCCGTTGGTCGCGCCCGCGGCGATCGTCGCCCCCGTCGCGCTGAACACCGTGCCTCCCGCTCCGCCGGCGACGCCGCCGCAACTTGCGCTGCCGCTGGCGACGCAGGTCGCGCCACCGCCCAGGACCATGCCGGGCGGCAGGTTGTCGGTCACGGTGACTGCCGTCGCGTCCGACGGCCCGGCATTGGCGACGGTGATCGTGTACGTTGCCGTTCCACCCGGCGTGTAGGTCGCGCTGCCGTCGGTCTTGGTGAGCAGCAGCGTGACACGCCGCGCGGGCGCGTCGGAGTCGGTGGCGCTGTTGTTGCCCGGGTTCGGATCGGTTGTTCCGGCGGGTGCCGTGACCGTTGCGGTGTTGGCCAGGTCGCCGGTGGTCGCCGGCAGCACCGTTCCGATCACCACGAAAGTGACGCTGCCTCCCGCCGGCAAGTCGACGACCGCGTCGATGTTCCCCGATCCCGACGCGGGGCAGGTGCCGCCGCCGGTGCCGCTGCAGGTCCATGCAGCGCTGGTGATGGCCGCCGGCAGCGTGTCGCGAACCGCCGCTCCGGTCACGGCGCTCGGGCCCGCATTGGTCGCGACGATCGTGTACGTCACCGCGGCGCCCGGCGCGTAGCTGGCGCTTCCATCCGATTTGACGATCGCCAGATCCGCGGTGGGGACGAGGACGTCGTTGTCGGTGGCGCTGTTGTTGGCGGGATTCGAGTCGGTCACGCCCGCCGCCGGCGCCACGCTCGCCGTGTTCGCGAGTCCGCCGGCCGCTCCCGAGGCAATGCTGGCGAGCACTGTGTACGTCAGCGTCGCGCCCGCGGGCACGTCGACCATGTCGGCGATGTTCCCCGAGCCCGAGGCCGTACAGCTGCCGGCACTCGCGACGCAGGTCCAGGTGGCGACGCCGATCTCGGCCGGCAGCGTATCGTTGACGGTCGCACCGACGGCATCGCTCGGGCCCGCGTTGGAGACGACGATCTTATAGATTACCGACTGACCCGGCACGGCCGTCGTCACGCCGTCGGTCTTGGTGATCGCGAGATCGACCACGACCGTCCGGGTGTCGCTGTCGACGGCCGTTGCCGGTAGCGCGAGCGCCGGGTCGCTGGCGGTAACGATGTTCTGCAGCGGATTCGCGGTCAGCGTCGGCGCGAACGTGACTTCTGCGATGAACGTCAGCGTATTGGCCGCGCCGGCGGCGATGCGCGCACCGGTCGTCCCGAAGCTTGTCTGCCCGGTGGTTCCTGTCACCGTGCCGCAGCTCGCGTCTCCGGCGGCCGTGCAGCTTGCGTCGGCAGCGAGGCTTACCCCGACGGGCAATGCATCGGATACCGACGTGTTCGACGCATCCGACGGCCCGGCATTGGTCACCACGATCACGTACGTGGCGCCACCTCCCGGCGTGTAAGTGGTGGTGCCGTCGGCCTTGCTGACGCCGAGCGCGGCCTGCGCGGCGCGCGCGTCGCTGTCCGACCCGCTGCCGCTCGCTCCCGACGCAACGTCGGTGGCGGTCGCCGCGTTGATCAGCGGGTCATCGGCCAGATCGGAGGCGAAGCGTGCCGGCGCGGTGAACAGCAGCGAATTGCCCGCGCCGGCCCCGATGCTGGCGCCGGTCGCGCCGAAGCTCGACTGGCCGGTGCTGCCGGCGAGCGTCCCGCAATTCGCGCTGCCCACCGGGATGCAGGTCGCATCGCCGCCGAGGGTGACGCCGGCCGGCAGCAAATCGCTGACGGTCACGTCGATCGCGTCGGACAAGCCCGTGTTGGCGACCGTGATCGTGTAGCTCGCTGTCCCTCCCGGCGTGTATGTCATGCTGCCATCGGTCTTGCTAACGGCGAGGGACACCTGCCGTGCCAACGCGTCGCTGTCGGTTCCCGCGCCGCTGGCGCCCGAGTCGAGATCGGTGGCGGTCGCGGTGTTGTCGAGCGGATCGGTCGCCATGCCGGCGGTGAAGCTGACCGGAGCGGTGAACACCAGTGCGTTTCCCGCACCGGCACCGATGCGTGCGCCGGTCGCGCCGAAGGTCGTCTGCCCGCTGGTACCGCTGACGCTGCCGCAACTCGCGCTGCCGCTGGCCACGCAAGTCACGTCGGCGGCGAGCGTCACGCCGGCCGGCAACGGATCGGCGAGCGTCACGTCGTTCGCGTCCGACAGGCCGCCGTCAGAGAGAGTCACCGTATAGGTCGCCGCCCCTCCCGGCGTGTACGTCATGCTGCCGTCGCTCTTGACGACCGAAAGGGTCACCTGCGGCGCCAACGCATCGCTGTCGGCACCCGACGCGACGGCCCCGGTGGCGACGTCGGTCGCCGTCGCGGTGTTGACCATCGGGTTCGCGGTCATGTTCGCTGCAAAAGCGACCGGCGCGGTGAACACCAGCGAATTGCTGCTGCCGGTGCCGATCTGCGCGCCGGTCGCGCCAAAGCTCGTCTGCCCGATGCCGCCGGTCACTGCGCCGCAGGCCGCAACGCCGTTGGCCACGCAGGAAGCGCTCGCGGTCAGCGTCACGCCGGGAGGCAGCGCATCGCTGACAGTGACGTCCTCGGCATCGCTCGCGCCGGCGGACGTGACGGTGATTACATAGACCGCCGTGCCGCCGGGTGTGTAGCTCGCGCTGCCGTCCGTCTTGACGACGGCGAGCGTCACTTGCGGAGTCAGCGTGTCGGTATCGCTGGCAGACGTCACCGGATTGGTATCGATAACCGACCCGGGAACCGCCAGACTTGCTGTGTTGGTGATGCTGCCCGTTGCTCCCGGCGCGATCGCCGCGTTGACCGTGAAGCTGAGAGAGCCGCCGTGCAGCACGGTTACGCTAGCGGCGATCGACCCGCTGCCGCCGGCGGGACATGCCGAACCCGCGCTCGCCGCGCAGGTCCACGAAGTGAAGCTCATGCCGGCGGGCTCCGAGTCGTTCATCCCGAGCCCCGTGACGTCGCCCGGGCCCGCGTTCGAGACCCCGATCGTGTACGTCGTCGCGGTTCCGGGCACGACGGTCGTCACGCCGTCACTCTTGCTGATGGTCAGGTTGACGGTTCCGGTCGCGGCGAGCGTCGCAGTCCCCTGCAGCGCATTGCTGATGCCCTGGACGCTGACGATCGCCGCGGCCGGAATCGTGTCGATCAGATTGCCTGCGATATTGGCCACGACGCGGACCGAAAGCGTGCAGATCGAATTGGCGTTGACGTTGGCGCCGGACAGGCTGATTTGCGTCGCTCCAGCCGGCGCGCTGATCGTCGCGCCGCTGCAGCCCGCGCCGCTGAAGCTTGCCGACGGCGTGGTGAAAATCGCCATGCCGAGGGGGAAGAAATCGGTAATGCCGACGCCGGTCAGACCGATCGCCCCGGCGTTGTTGTTGCGGATCTGGATCGAAAGCGTCGAGAAATTGGGCGCCCCGACTGCGATCGTCGTCGGGCTGAACGACTTGTTGACCGTCACTGCGGTCGACACCAGCGCAAGGTTCGCGGTCACGTCGCTGGTCGTGACGCCTTGCGCCGTGGTGATGTTGGCGGCCGTGATGCGGTCGGTGAAGGTACCGGCCATCGCCGGCGTCGCGACGTTGACCGCAACCGTGCAGTTGAGTCCCGGGGTCAAGCTCGCTCCGGCGAGCGAAAAGCTGGTCGCGCCGGGATTCGCCGTGACCGTGCCGCCGCCGCAGTTGGTCGCCACGGCGTTCGGGCCGACGCCGGTTGCGAGCAGCGCAAAGCCCGCTCCCATCGTGGTCAGGTCGTCGATGAATCCGGCACCGGTGAGGGCGACGGTCGGCGCCAACGTGACCGTCAGACGCGATATGGCACCGCCCTGGACGCTGGCCGGATTGAAGGCCTTGGTGACCGTCAGCGCGCGCTGGACGTTGACGACGCCGGTGATCGTGACGGCGTTGTTGCCTGCGGTCGTGTGCACGCCGTTGGTCGCGTTGTTGGCGACCGCAATCGTATTGGTCCGGTTGCCGGTGGCCGAGGTCGCCGAAATGTCGAGCGGCAGGACGATCGTGCAGCTTCCGTTGGCGGAAATCGCACCCCCGGTCGTCGTGATCAGCGTGCCCGGCGCAGGCGAGGTCAGCGTCACGCCGCAAGTGCCAGCCGGTATTGCGCCGCTTTGCACGGTGAAGCCGGCGCCCATCGTCGTCAGGTCGTCACGCAGCGTCGCGATCGTCGCGGCGGCCGCCGTGAGGTTGTTGAGCGTGATGGTCATCGTCGTGCTGCCGGTCTGCAGCGCCGGCGTCGTGAACGACTTGCTGCCGGTGATGGCGCTCACCGACAGCGTGCCGCTCGCGGCGGCTATGGTCACGCCACCGTAGCTGGTCGCCGCAATCGTGTTGTTCCCGGTGGCCGTCGCGGTCACCGGGACGGTGACGGTGCAGGTCGTCGAGCCTTGGCCCGGCCCGACGACCCCGGCCAGCGTCCCTGCGGCCAGCGCAAAGGCCGTGTAAGGCGGCGGCGCCGGCTGCGCGGGAACGGTGCTGATCGTTCCGCCGCAGCTGCTCGCCGGCAGCGCGGTCGCGGTGATCGTCGCCGGCAGGGTATCGGTGAAGGCGATCGGCTCGAGCTTGATCGAGTTGAAATTGGTGACGGTGATCGTCAGGTTCGACGCGCCGTTCGGCGCGATGGGCGTCGGTGCAAACGCCTTGGTGACCTGGCCGCCGGCTTGCACGTTGATGTTGGCCGAGACCGCTGGATTGGTCGCGCCTTCGGTCGTCGTCAGCGCACCGACGGCAATCGTATTGGCCTGGTTGCCGTTGGTCAGCGCGTTGGGATTTCGCGCGACGACGTCGACGATCATCGTGCAGGAACCGTTGGCGGGGATCGTGCCGCCGGACAGCGTGATCGTCGCCGGGTTGGCGGCGCTCGAGCTCGGTGTCGCAGTCCCCGTGCCGCAGGTCGTCGCCGCGTTGGGCGTTCCGGCGATGGTGATGGCGGCCGGCAGCGAATCGGTCAGCGCCGCGTTGGTCAACGCGATCGGATTCGGATTGGTCAGCGTGATCGTCAGCGTCGACGCGGACCCGCCGCCATGGACGTTGGCCGGCGCGAAGGCCTTGCTCGCGGTGACGTTCGCCGGCTTCGATACGACCAGCGTCGCCTGCGCATCCTGCGCGTTGGTGCCCTGCGACGACGACACGGCATGGGCCGGGATCGTATTGAGATACGTGTTCGGCGCGGCCGAAACGACGTCGACCGTGACCTGGCATTGTCCGGCCACGCCGCCGCTGATCGGCGGGATCGTGCCGGCGGAAAACGCGATGGGCCGCGCGCCCGGGGTGGCGCTGACGGTGAAGCCGCAGGAGTTGCCGCCGACGTTGAGCGGATTGGCGACCACGACGCCGGCCGGCAGCGTATCGGTCAACGCCACGGCCGTCGCCGCCGACGCATTCGGATTCAGCAGCACGACCGTCAGCGTGGAGGGCTGACCTGCCACCACCGAATTGGGCGCAAAGCTCTTGTTGACCCCGACTGCCGCAAAAACCGAAGCGCTGCAAACGGCGCAAGCCAGATAGGCAAACTGCCGGATGCGCGGAAGATTCAAGAGAGCGGCGGTCGAGGCGTTGCCGCAGTATATTCATCGCACACGGCGAGGGGCCACCTATTCGCCGATGGCGCTCGCGACCTCATCCCCCTATCGACGATCTCCGGCGGCTGTAGCGCGCAGCGCTGCTCAGCCGTGCGGCCGCGCGGTCGAGACCCGCTCCCGCGCCGCGCGGCAGGCTCAATCCCCACGTAGCTATCCGGCCAGACCACGCGATTGTGCAGGACAAACCGTCGCCGTCACTGTTGCGGCGGCGCCACAACCGCCGGGCCGCGCAAAGCTCCGGCGTGGTCGACCGCCAGGTAAACGAGCCCCTCGCGCGCAAGAAACGATTCCGCATCGGCCTCGAGCAGCATCGCGATGGTCGCGCAGGTGCCGGCCACCACGCACAGCGGCGCGACGACGCTGACCGATTGCCACCATGCGACGGGCCAGCCGGACTTGGCGTCGATGATGTGGCAATAGCGGCGGCCGCTGATGTCGAAAAAGCGCTCGTAGTCTCCGCTGGTCGCGACAGCGCCGCCGGCGAGCTCGACCGTCGCCAGGACGGCATCGTCCTTTCGCGGATGCGAGATTCCGACGCGCCAGGGCGAGCCGTCCCGCTGCGGACCTGCGGCGCGCACGTCGCCGCCGAGATTGGCGAGCGCGTGCGGCGCACCGGCGTCGCCGCAGATCGTCGCCATCCTGTCGGCGGCGTACTCTTTGCCGATGCCGCCGAAATCGATCTCCATGCCGCGACGCGGCAGGCGCACGCCGTGCCGGTCCCATTCGACGGCCGGCCAGTCGATCAGCGCCGAGGCGGCCGCGATCTCGGCGGCGTCGGGCAGTCGCGGCGGCGAGCGGCGAAAGTCCCAGGCGCGCCGGAGGACGCCCGACGTGATGTCGAAGCGGCCCGCGCTCAGATGGTGGCACTGGTCGGCGTAGCCCAGCAGGGCAAACGTCTCGGCGTCGATGGCGACCGGCTGCCCGCCCGCGGCGCGGTTGATCCGCGTCGTGACGCTGTCGTCGCGGTAGCGCGAATACTTCGCTTCGATCCGGCGAACGTCGCCGATCGCGGTGTCGGCAAGCTCGCGCGCACGCGCCGGGTCGTCGTGCCAGACCTGCAGCTCGTTGGGCGATGCCATCGCATCGAAGCGGAAGCGGAACAGCGGCATCGCGCGACTAGGCGCCAACCGCCGCACTTGGCGCAGCGCGCCGCCGCATCATGTCCGCATCGTGCGTGGGCGCGGCGGGTTTCCGGCAGGCGGCGGTCAGAAGGTCTTGCTGATCCCCGTCTGGATCCAGCGCGCCGACAGCGGCTCGAGGCCCGGGCTGCCGCCGCCGGGCCGCCAGGCGGCGCGCTGGCGGTAGAACTCCACCTTCAGGTCGACCGACCAGCCGTCCGGCAGCAGTTTGGCGACGGTGATGCCCGGCGTCAGCGCGCCGAACGCCGACAGCCGCGTGTCCGCGGTATACGGGCGGTCGAACGAAAAGCCCTGCGGAAACGGCGGATCGAAATAGAAGTCCGCCGCGGCCTGCGTGTAGTAGCGCAACGCCGGCTTTACCGACCAGCCGTCGGCGAGCGGCTGGAACCATGCCGCCTCGACGGTGTGCGAATCGCTGCCGAAGGAATCGCGCACGTAGCGGTACGACAGCGACAGTGTCGCGTCGAAGTTCGGCAGATACTGGTTGTAGCGGTTGAGCCAGGCGAGGATGCGCCGGCGATCCGGCCGGACGTCGATCGTCTTGTACGGATCGGAATAGTACCCGCGTCCGTCCGAATAGGTGAGGTTCGACTGCACGATCGCTTCGGCCGACAGCGCCTGCGTGACGCCGAAGAGTAGATCGACGGTGCGCCGGTGCTTGCCCTCGGCCAGGCCGTTGGTGCTGTCGATGCGGTCGCTCGCGCCGCCGACGCCGAAAGCGTAGGTGCGGTTGCGATCTTCGTTAGATACCCGGACGTCGAGCGACAGCGCGCGCGAAAGGTAGTCGCGCTCCGACGAGAGCGCCGCGCCTAACCCGATTGCCGCGCGGTCGAGGTACTTGGTGATCTTGACGTCGCCCGCGGTGCGGTAGTCGGTCACGCCGCCTTTGCCGGACGCGCCCGACAGCGTGTTGTGGTAGAGCGGCGACGCGCCCGAGATGCTGTCGTAGACGAGCGAACCTTCCGCGGCCAGCGAGTCGGACAGCGGCTTCAGCAAGTAGAGCGACGGGCTGTGCACGCGGATCCGGTCGGCGCCCGGCTGCCAGTCGCGATAGTCGACGTACTTCAGCGCCACGACTCCCTGATCGGGCGCCGTCTGCGCCAGCGCCGAGCCGGGGATCACCCCGGGCAGGGCCAGCGCGGCCGCGAAGAGCGCGCCGGCGGGGACCGATGGGGCCGGCGCGCGCTGGGCGGCGGCGGCGTCGGACTCAGTTGCAGCCACAGCCGCCGCCGCCGACGCCGTAGCCGCCGCTGGCGGCCTCCTTGCTGGTGTAGATGTGATCGCTGAGCCGAGCATTCATCGGATCGGCGTCGAATTGCATCTCGGGACGCGCGAGCCGGCCTTTTTCCCACGGCCGCGGTGGCTGCACGGTCGCGCAACCGGACACGAGCGCCACGATCGCAATGGCGACACAGCGCCGCAGCAGCGGCGCGCGATCGCACTGGCGTCGCCGCGCTAGCATCACCGCGCCGCGAGCAACGCCCGGATGCGCTGCTCGAGCGCGGCCTTGCGATCGTCGTGAAAGCCCTGCTCGATGTCGACGATCTTGCCCCGCGCGTCGATCAGGTAGGAGCTCGGCATGCCCTGCACCGCGTAGGTGAGCGGCGTCGCGCCGTCCTGGTCGTAGACGACGGTGAACTGTGCCGGCGTGCGCTCGAGGAAGCGCGCCGCATCGGCGCGGTTCTTGTCGACGTTGACGGCGACGATTGTCAAACCGCGGGCCCCGTAGCGTCGCAGCATGTCGTTCATCCACGGGAACGAGCGCCGGCACGGCCCGCACCACGACGCCCAGAAATCGACGTACACGACCTGGCCGCGCAACGCGGCGAGCGCGACGGTGCCGCCCTGGCCGTCACGCAGCGCGAACGGCGGCGCGGCATCGCCGAGGGCGGTGGCGAGCGCAGTACCGATCGTCGAGGCGAGCGCCAGCGCGAGCGCCGCGCACCGGATCGCCTGCCATCCGCGCTTCAGCGCCCCGCCGTCTCCCGTCACGCGATGCGCCCCGCGATCGCGCTACTGGCAAACCGTGCCGGGATTGGCGAACACCTGGCGCGTGATGGCCTTGCTCTGCGCGACCCCGTCCACGGTGTAGGCAAAGGTCGCATGGTTGCCGTCGGCGAACGTGAAGCTCGCCGATCCCACGATCGCCACCGCCGGTCCCATCGGACTGCCCAGCGGCGGGAATGGCGTGGTGTCGAACGGCGGCCCTGTCAGGCGCCCGAGCTGCGTCATCGTATAGACGCCGGCAGCGGTCTTGCTGGCGGTCCCGACCAGCCACATCGGCGTATGGTCGTGCGCAAAAGTGAACCAGGTGGCGAAGATCAGATCGCCCTGGTGGGTGAGGTTGATGCCCCAGCCGGCTTCCGATCCAGGGGGCGCGGCCCACCACAGATCGGTGTAGTTGGTCGCCAGCGCGAGATTGGGTTGCGCGCCGAACGTGCATACCGGTGCGGAGCCGGGTCCCAGCAACTGCCGCGTGATCGCCTTGCTCTGGGTGATCCCGTTGACCGTGTAGGCGAAAGTCCCGTTGTTCGCATCGGAAAAGCTCAAGGTCCCGGTACCGGTCAGTCCGGACACCGTCGCGCCGCCGGGACTGCCCAGCGGTGGAAACGGTACCGCATCGAACGCCGGCCCGGTGCCCTGGAACAGCGTGCCGCTGTAGGTGTTGGACGCGGTCTTCGAAGCGGTCATGACCAGCCACGTGCCCTTGCCGGTGAGGTCGTAGGTGAACCACGAGGCAAAGATCAAGTCGCCCTGGTGCGCGAAATTGATGCCCCAGCCCGACTCGGCCGGATTGAACCACAGGCCCTGGTAGTTGGCGGTCGCGACCGCCGCGACGGACCCTGATTGGCCGGCGAAATTGGTCGCCATGTTGGGAATCGCGGCCCCGGCGCGACTCAGCGCGCTGCCGCCGTCGGTAGGCAACGCCGTCCAGGAGATCTGGTCGACCAGTGCGTAGTTGAGCGTGCCGCCGTTGATGGGCAGGAACCCGTTGGGAATCGTGTAGTCCGGCGTGACCAGGTGGAGCGCGGCGAATCCGGCGGTGGCGATGAGCACACGCTTGTTCGCGGTGGGGCTGGGCGTGCACTCCGCATAGCTGCAGCTGCCGCCCGGCAGATTTTTCGGGAACGTGAAAATACTGGGCGAGCCGCCCTGCGGAATGCTGGTGAGCGGATGCCCCATCAGGAAGTTCTCGCCGTCCATGCCCTGCGACTCGTGCAGGACGACATATTGCACGCTGCCGTCGGCGTTCGAATACAGCTCCTCGATCTGGAAGGTGTGGAACTCCGCCCGCGCGCCCATGGCCACGAACGCGAGCGCTAGCATCGTCAGACAGCGGAGGGATTTCTGCATCATGATCTCCTGCGACGGTTGGAGCGAACGGGAAGTCGCGAGCGCCGGCTCCCGGGCTCTTCGTGGCGGGCTAACAGCGTCGCTCTTGCCGGTATTCCTGCGCGGCGACCGGCGGAATAGTCCCGCCGACTCCCTGTTTGCCTTGCGCTGATGAAGCGCGCCCCGACTTGGTGCCCGCCCGCTGCCGGCCGCATCGCCATCGTCTGCTGCATGGCGCTTGCGTCGCCAGCGGCACACGCGCACGGACTGTTCGTCGTCAACCAGCCCTGGGTGCGTCCGGCCGCGGCGGGTCGCACCAGCGAGGCCTACATGAATCTCACGAGCGCGGAGGGCGCAACGCTGGTCGCCGTGCGCAGCGACGATGCCGCGGCGGTGTCGCTGCGCGGACCCGGGGCGAAGGCGCCCGACGTGCGCCGACTGGCGCTGCCGCCGCGGACGACGGTCGAGCTAGCGCCCGGCAGGTACCGGCTGTCCTTGCGGCGGCTGTCGAAGGCCGTGCGGCTCGGCGACACCGTGGCGCTCACGCTGACGATTCAGGGCGCCGACGGCGCCCGCCACGACATACCGGTCAGCGCCGTGGGACGGTTGCGCTCGCCGGTCGACGACGAGCGGCTCGCGCACCGCCACCGGCACTGACGGGCCGCGCGTTTCTATCCGCGGGCGCTGCGACGCTGTCGCGCCGGCGAAGCGTCGGCCTGCCTCCTATACGCGCGCACGGCTCGCCTACAGCCGAAAGCGTCTCCGTCCGATAGCGATTCGCACGCCGCGACGGCAACATGGACCCGGGATCCATAACGCCAAGGAGTCCGAAGTGAATGCACGAAAGAAGCTCATCGCCGTCGTCCTCGGTGCCACGCTGGCGCTGCCCTTGGCCGCGCAAGCCCGAATCGACCTCGACATCAACATCGCTCCGCCCCCGCTGCGGCACGAGGTGGTGCCGCCTCCGCGCGTAGGGTTTGTCTGGGCGCCCGGCTATTGGGACTGGGACGGGGGCCATCATCGCCATACCTGGCGCAAGGGCCACTTCATCCGTGAACGGCGCGGCGAGCACTGGGTGCCGAACCAATGGGTCGAGCGCAGCGGTCGCTATCACTACGAACCGGGACGCTGGGAACACTGATCTGTCCGGCACGCGACCGGCGGCTCCGCCAATTTGCGGGCCCGGCGCGTCCCGGCGCCACGAGACGTTCGGCTGCGCGCCGTGGCGATCGGTCAGACGGAGGATCGGTCAGGCAGCAGCCGGCGCACCCGGTATTCGCGCCAGATGAACCACATGATCACCACGTCGATGGCGATGAAGAACAACAGGGTCACCGAATGCGTGTGCGTAAAGCGGTATAGCGAGTAGCACACCAGCGCACCGATGAACCATAGCGCGACCGGAAACGCCCAGAGCCTCTCGCGCCAGAGCGAATAGACCAGAAAGATCTTCACGCAGGCGTGGCTCAGCAGGTAGAAGCTGGCAAACAGCTTGGTCCCCATCGACAGTTTTTCCGCCGCGTGGACCAGCGTATTGGCCAGCCAGTCGTGCGGATCGTCGGCGATGTCCGAGGCGGTTAGCCAAAGCACCAGCCGGTCGACGGTGCGCAGCGGAACGAACAGCGCAAGCAAGCCGCCGACCAGCTCGACCAAGGCATTGAGGCTTTTCATCAGCAGCGCCAGCTCGAACAGCCGGTGCGTGCGCAGGACTTCGGCCGGAGACTCCGGCGGCGCGATTTTCATTGTCGTTGGGCAGCGTCCGAGCCGGAAGGCAAACGACCGCCATCATACGTCAGGCGCCACGCCCGCGCGCGCCGCGGCGCGCCGTCTCCGCACGTCACGCCAGGCCGTGCGCGCTTGCCAGCGCCAGGATTCGCTCGGCGCGACGCACATGGGGAACGTCGACCATCCTGTTGTCGAAACGGAACGCGCCGTCGTGCCCGACGGCCGCCGCCAGAAGTAAGCCCGCCTGCTCGATCTCGGCTGCCGTCGGAAGGAACGCCGCGTTGACAGGCCCGACCTGCGCCGGGTGGATCAGCAATTTTCCCGTGAAGCCCATCGCCGCCGCTTCCGCGCTTTCCCGTTGCAGTGCGTCGGCGGCCGACAGCTCTACGACGGGCGAATCGATCACGCCGATCCCCGCGGCGCTGCCGGCGAGCAGGGCGAGCGCGCGCACAATCCGAAACACCTCGAGGATGTTGCCGGACTCGTCCCTGACGCGGCGTGCGCCGAGGACCGCGGCCAGATCCTCGTTGCCGCACATGATCGCCGCGACGCGCGGATCGGCGCCGCACAGCGATTCCAGGCGCGGGATGGCGCGCGGATGCTCGGTCACGATCGGCACGATGGACGTCGATCCGACGGGCATTGCCGCCTGCGCCTCGAGGCGGGCCAGCAGCGACGAGACGCGGCCTATCGCCGCCGGATCGATGACCTTGGGCAGCACGTAGGCGTCGGGGCGGCAGTGAAAGGTGCGGGCCACGTCGTCGTCGGCAAGGCCGGTCTCGACGGCGTTAATCCGGATCGCGACGACGATGTTGCCGCGCGTCGCCGCCGCGATGGCGGCGCCGGCAAGCTCGCGCGCGATTGCCTTGCGCTCGCCGGCGACCGCGTCCTCCAGATCGACGATCAGGGCGTCGGCGCCGGTCGTCCAGGCCGTCACCAGCTTGCGCTCCGCATCGCCGGGCACGAACAGCCACGAGCGAAGCAGGCGATAGTCTCGCCTCATCGAGGCGCCATCCGTTCGCTCGCGCTCGCCCGGTCGGGCGGCAGCTTGAGCTTCTTCCAGTCGCGCCATTCGGTTGGATGACGCCTCACATGGCGCTCCAGGAACACGCCGAACGCGTGCGTCGCGCGCTGCAGCGCATCGTCCCCGTCGCCTCCGCCCGCCACCGGCAGCGCGGGTTCGATGATGACCCGCATCGCGTCCTGCCCGGCTCCGCGCACGGTGAACACCGGCAGCAGCGCGGCGCCGGTCAAGCGCGCCAGGCCCGGAGCGCCGACGGCAAGCTCGAGCGTGCCGCCGAAAATCTCGATCCCGGCCAGGCGCTGTCCTTCCCAGTCGCCCGCGGTGATCGATACGATGCCGTTATTTTTCAGCACCCGCTGCGCGGCGAGCACGGCCGCTCCCGGCCGATCGCGCTCGAAGACGATGCGTCCGGCCAGGTGCCCCCGCTCGGCGCCGACCCGGATTGGGTTGAAGAAGGCGATGCCCAGCGCGGACTTGGAAAAGCCGTGTTCCGGACGGCTCAAGTGCCACACCCGGTAGCCGGCGCGGTGCAGCGCCATCTTGGAGGCCAAGGCATTGAAACAGAAGTGGGCGACCCAAAGCACGGCGCCCCTGCCCTGGCCGAGGGCGCCATCGAGATGCTCGGCGCCCTCGAGGTGCAGCGTGGCCCTCCAGCCGCCGGGGCTGCGGCTGCGCAGCACCTGGAGATGATGCTCGATGGGGCCGGCCGCCACCTCGAGCGCGAATGCCCTTCCGTCGCTTATTCGCGATTCATCGATGACGCCAGCCCCCGCCCTTGCAACCCCGGCCAGGTCGCGCCGATGCAAGCTGGCTCTCATCGATTCAAGGCGATAGCATAGAGTCCGCCAATGACGCTCGGGAACGGTCAGCGCGAACAGCCACAGCAGCGGGAGCCCGATCGCCAGCATCGCATCAGCCGGCGTGACCCAGGGCCGGCGGCGTGCGATTCGTTTGCGTCGCGTGATCGCCATCGCGTCGAATTTGCGGGTGCCTCGTTGTCCCGCCCATTATGGAGGGTTCCCGACCGAAAGTGCCATGACTGCCTCGACTGACATCGGCTTTGTGCTGACGAGCTGCGGCCGCTTCGACCTGCTGGCGGAAACGATCTCGACGTTCCTGGCATGGAACACCGCGCCGATCGCGCGCTACCTGGTCATCGACGACTCCGGCGACGAACGGATCAGGGAAGTTCTGGCGCCGTTCGACGGAAAGTTCGAATTGCTGTTCAACCATCCGCGGCGCGGGCAGATGGAGAGTATCGATCGCGCGTATGCCGCCTTGCAGACGCCCTACATCTTCCATTGCGAGGACGATTGGCGCTTTTTTCGCAGCGGCTTCGTCGAGGAATCGCTGCTGCTGCTCGAGCGTATCCCCGGCATCTCCGCCGTCCTGTGCCGGCGCTCAGGACAAAATCGCGTCCACGACACTGTGGCGCTGTCCGCCGAGGTCGATCACCTGCACGACGTCGAGTTCCGCCAGTCGAGGCTCGACGTGCATCCGATCTGGGGCGGCTACTCGTTCAACCCGGGACTGCGGCGCCTGGCCGACTGGCGCCGGCTGGGGTCGTTCGCCGCCTGCGGGCACGAAGCCGAGGTCAGTCGCTGGTTCAAGCAGCAGGGCATGGCCGTCGCGAGCCTCGAGCGCCCGGCTTGCGAAACGAGCGGCCGTGGCCGGCACGTGCATGATGTATTCGCGCCGGCCGTCTCGAATGGCGCGCTCGGCGTCCGGCCGCCGCGCAACGCCCCCTGCCCCTGCGGTTCGGGCAGGCGCTACAAGAACTGCCACGGTTCCGCGACTGAATCGTCGCCGTAAAGTGGAGCATCGCCGACGGCACGGCGACGCCGGTTGGCATGGCTCTTGCCGCATGTCCGGAACATTACCGAAAAATCATCGCGCGGCGCGAGTCAGTGACGCTGCGCGGCCAAACTCGCCGGATTGCGATGACCACGACAACTTGTTCAGCCGAAGAATCGGCGCCATCGAAGGAACGCCTGCTCCTCTGGGGCTCGCTCGCGGGCTGCTTCGTGCTCGCCATCGTTTGCGTACTCGTCTTCCTCAGCCTGCGCAAGGCGGTCGCCGAGCGCGACTTTGCCTATGCCCGCGCCGACGCCGCGGAGGCCAAGTCGACCCAGGAATCGATGCGCGCCGCCGTGCTCGACGTCAAGCTCAGCGCCAAGCAGGTGCAGCTTCAGCTGGCCACCGAGCAGGTCGCGCAGATCAGGGCGGAAATGCTGGCGAAGGAACAGACCTACATGCAGGCGCAGGCGCGGGCCGACAACGCGCCGGCTGCCGCAGAACGCGAGCGCGCGCAGCGCGGTCCGGTGCCGATCGACATCACCTTCAATCGCGCCTCGGGCGGCGGCGAGCGGGTCGGCGTTTTCACCAATGTCTCGGCAAAGGACCTGACCGTGGTCGTCGAGCTTGCCACGGCGACCAACGCCAAGCAGGCGCGTTTCACGCTCGACATCCCGGCGCGCGGACGAAGGGAAATCGGCCCGCACGACGGCTGGCAGTTCGCGCGCGGCGACAATATCACCACCATCAGCGGCGGCTTCGAGACGACCCGGGTCGCCGTCCAGTAGCCGACATACCATGAGTGCCGTCGCCGATCATCCGCTCATCGCCCCCACCAGTGCACAGGACTGTGCGCAGGTGACGCACAGCGACCTGTATGCGCTGCTGGACAAGCTCACGACGATGCAGAGCGGGCTCATATCGGTGTGGGATCCGGACGCCACCGTTCATCCGCTGACCGAGGCGGGGCGCATGCAGGCCCGCGACGCGCTCCAGACGGCGATCGCCGACCTGACGCTGTGGATCGAACGGGAGTGGCCGGCGGCGGGGCGATGATCGATCGCTAGCGGCGAGGAAAGCGCGCCGCCCACGCGAGATCAGCGGGTGCAGCAATCCGGGTTCACGCCCGCGGCGTCGCCACGGCAGTCGAGCAACAAAAATCCACTCCCCCGCGGACGCGAACGGCGGTGCGAGGCTTCCAGGAGCCCGATGCGCCGCGAAAACCCAGCTTGCCACGAGTACGCCCTCCCGGCCGGCGCGGATCTGGTTCGCTCCGCCGCGACCCGTTCGTCCTCCCGCCGAAATCGACCTGCTTTCGATCGCCCCGTCCGCCGGCGGCGCCGTAGTATGATCGTTTGGCAAGATCGTCGTACGGGCGAAGGAGAGCAATCTTTCAAGGGCGAGCCTGCCATGATTCTGGGAATGTCGATATCCACGTTTACCAAGCGCGTTGGTGGCGCTCTATTTCAATGTCGTGGTCGGCGTCATCCAGGCGTTCCAGAAGGTGCGTTCCTGCAGGCGCTGGCGCCGACCCAGTCCGAGCCGCCGTTCATCATCGCGCAGGTGATCTTGCTGCTGATTTTCATCGGGCTCGGTGTCAAGGCGGCGAGAGCGTTTCATCCGGGAGCAAGCGCACCTGCGCTGCGACCCGCGTAAGCTCAGCACGCGCAAAGCGCGGGTGACGAGGTCGGTCGAAGTCCATGCCGCCATCCTCGCCGGCCTCATGGCCGGCGTCCTTGCCACGGCCGTGCAGATCTTCCTTTGGTACCTGTTCACCGATGCCATGCCGGCGATCCTGTTCCGGGACATGCGCTTCGCCGCCGCCATCATTATGGGCCGAGCCGTCCTGCCGCCGCCGGCGAGCTTTGACTGGGGCTTGGTCGCGGCCGCGACGCTGGTGCATTTTGCCCTAGCCATCGCCTATGCGCTGGCGTTGGGCTGGCTGACGGGCGGCCTGGGCACCCGCGCTTCGCTGCTGGTCGGCGCCGGATTTGGCCTGTGCCTGTACGGCGTCAACATGTACGGGTGGACGATCGCCTTCCCCTGGTTCGCCGCTTCTCGCGACTGGATCACGGCGGTGTCGCACGCCGCGTTCGGCGTGGCGGCCGCAGGAGCCTACCGGATGTTTTCAGACGGAGCGCTGTTTCGTGGCCGCGCCGCGAACGGACATCGTTGAGCGACGGCGAGACGGCCCGAACCACACCGGAGAGCGCCGGGGCTGAGATCCCGCGCCGGGCGCGCCGCAACAAAGAAAACAAATCGGTCCTTGCGGTGAAATTTCCGCTGTCATACCCGCCCGATACACTGCGCGGCACGTGGTCGACGACAACGGCATCATGCGCGCGAGCGGTCGGCGCAGCCTGGAACTCTCGCCGCCCGCCGGCACGCAGCCGCCGTCGCTCTGGGGCGTTCAAGCGCATCTGCAAGCCCTTTTCGGCGAGCGAGCCGCCCGGATCGCAGTCAAGCGACGCACGTTCAACTTCCGCTACCGGTCGGCCGCAGATTTCATCGATGTCCTTCGCACCGGGTACGGACCCGTCCACAAGGCCTTCGCCGCACTGCCCGCCGACGAGGCGACCGCGCTCGAACTCGACCTGACCGATCTGTTGAACGCCATGAACCGCGCAGGAGCAGGTTCGCTGGTCGTGCCCGGCGAGTATCTCGAAGTCGTCGTCACCCGCCGCTGATCGTTCGACGAATCCGGCGTTCACCTGCGCTTTCGGTCGCGCGCCGAGCCGACGATCGCCCGGATTGCAGCAAGCACCCGTTTCTTCGCGGCCGCCCGTGCGGGCCGATCGTTGAGGCACAATGCGGCGTATGAAAGTGTTCTACACCGACCGCATGGTCGCCGATTCGGGCGGTTTTTCCCCCAGCGCGCACAAACCGCGAGACGTGGTCGCTTCCTGGCGGGCGCTCGGCATCCCCCTGGAGATCGTCGAGCCGGAGCCGGTCACGGCCGAGCAATTCGCGCTGGCACACGATCGCCAGGTGGTCGACGACGTGCTGTCAAGCCGGCGGGACAATGG
>JBOIGD010000147.1:0-5307 GCA_050742615.1 Casimicrobiaceae bacterium
TCGCGCGGAACACCCCTTCGGCGGTAGGCGACCGGCAAATGTTGCCCGTGCAGACGAACAGGACGCTGGCGATCGGCTCGGGCGCGGTGACGAGCGATCTCATCCAGTTCCATACAGGGCTGATACCGCCCTCGGCAGAAGCCCGGTCATGGAGACTCATCGTGGCAAGCGCGCCTGCAGCGCGCGCAGCTGCGACTCCAACTCGCGTATCCGGTCGACGTAGGCCAGCAGGACGGCAACACCGTGGGGCGCAAGCTCGAAATCATCGCGCAATCGGCGCGCCGTACGGGCAATGCTGACCGAATGGACGGTAAACATGCGCTGCTCGGCCGCTTCGGCGAACGGCGACAGCGCGCCGCAATCGACGAGCTCCAGCAACTCGCTCTCGGACAAGCCGGAGAGCTCGGCCAAGGCGCCCAGCGCCATGCGCTGGCCGTCGTCGGGCCATAGTGCATCGTAGTAGTCGCCGACCACCTGAGCCTCCTAGCGGAAATGCTGCCGTGGGTTGAATGTCGACGCCGCGGCAAGCTCTTTCAAAAGACCGCGTTCGCGCTCGGATAGTTCAGGCGGCATCACCAGCTGGGCGATGGCGTAGAGGTCGCCGGCGCTGCCTTGCGGCCGCGGCAGGCCGCGGCCGGACAGGCGCAGTTGCTGGCCGGTGCGCGTGCCGGCGGGTACGCGCAAGTTCACCGGCCCGGCCAGCGTGGGCACCTCGACCGTCGCCCCGAGCCCCGCCTCCCATGGCGTCAGTGCGAGATCCAGGAAAAGATCGTGCCCCGCCGCCCGGTAGAGGCGGTGCGGCCGCAGCGCGATGGTCAGATAGACGTCGCCCGCGGGTCCGCCGTTGATCCCCTTGCCGCCCTGGCCGGGCAGGCGCAACGACTGACCTTCGGTCGCGCCCTTGGGGACGCGCGCCTTGATGATCCGCGGCACGCGCCGCGGCGCGCCCTGCGCGTCGAACTCGGTGGTCGTGAGGTCGAGGTTCAGGTGCGTGCCCTGAAACGCGTCTTCCAGCGTGATGGGGACGGCGATCTCGTAGTCCTGCCCGCGCATCGCGGATGCGGGCCCGCGTCGGCCGGAGCGGCCGGGATGTCCGGCAAGGCTCGCGAACAGGTCGGCCAGATCCATCTCGTCGAAAGCGCCCCCCGCATCGCCGAACTGCGTCGCCCACTCCGGCGGCGGGCGGAACTCCTCGCCCGGTCGCTGCTGGCCAAGCTGATCGTATGCCGCGCGCTTCTCCCGATCCTTGAGCGTCGCATACGCCTCGCCCATTTCCTTGAACCGCGCCTCCGCGTCGGCTTCCTTCGACACGTCGGGATGATATTTGCGCGCCAGCTTGCGATACGCTTTCTTGATCTCGTCCTCGCTCGCGCCGCGCTGGACGCCGAGAATCGCGTAGTAGTCCTTGAATTTCATCCGGGCCGTGCGGTGGTCGTGTCCGCGGCTCGTTAGCCGAGCGCCACGCCGAACAACTTTTCCTTGAGCTGGTAAAGCCGGTCGCGCAATTCGGCCGCTTTCTCGAACTCCAGGTTCTTCGCCGCGTCCAGCATGTCGCGCTCGATGCGCTTCAGCTCTTTTTCCAGGTCCTTCTCCGGCATCGCCTCGTATTTGCTGTGCGCCTGTGCCGCCTTGAGTTTCTTGCGCTCCTCGTCGATGTCGTACACGCCATCGATGATGTCCTTGATGCGCTTGGTGACGCCCTTGGGCGTGATCCCCATCTTCTCGTTCCATGCCAGCTGCTTGTTGCGCCGGCGCGTCGTCTCGCCGATCGCCCCCTTCATCGACTCCGTCATCTTGTCGGCATACAGGATCGCCGTGCCGTTGATGTGTCGCGCCGCCCGGCCGATCGTCTGGATCAGCGAGCGCTCGGCGCGCAGGAACCCCTCCTTGTCGGCATCGAGCACCGCGACGAGTGAGACTTCCGGAATGTCGAGCCCCTCCCGCAGCAGGTTGATGCCGACCAGCACGTCGAACTCGCCCAGTCGCAGATCGCGGATGATCTCGACCCGCTCGACCGTGTCGATGTCCGAGTGCAGGTAGCGTACCTTGACGCCGTGCTCGTTCAGGTAGTCGGTCAGGTCCTCGGCCATGCGTTTGGTCAGTGTCGTGACCAAGACGCGCTCGCCCTTCTCCACCCGTAGATGGATCTCCGACAACAGGTCGTCGACCTGCGTCTGCGCCGGCCTGACGTCGAGCACCGGGTCGACCAGCCCGGTCGGCCGCACCACCTGCTCGACGACCTGACCGGCGTGTGTGCGCTCGTACTCGGCCGGCGTGGCGGAGACGAAGATCGTCTGCGGCAGCAACTTTTCGAACTCGTCGAAGCGCAGCGGTCGGTTGTCGAGGGCGCTCGGCAGGCGGAAACCGTAGTTGACCAGGTTTTCCTTGCGTGCCCGATCGCCGCGGTACATGCCGCCCACCTGCGGAATCGTGACGTGCGACTCGTCGACGACGACCATGGCGTTGCGCGGCAGATAGTCGATCAGCGTCGGCGGCGGCTCGCCTGGCGCACGCCCGGACAGATGGCGCGAATAGTTTTCGATGCCCTTGCAGAAGCCGATCTCCAGCATCATCTCCACGTCGAACCGCGTCCGCTGCTCGATGCGCTGCGCCTCGATCAGCTTCATCTGCCCGGTGAACACCTCCTTCTGCTGCGCCAGCTCGACTTTGATCTTCTCCACCGCTTCGAGAACCTTGTGCCGGCCGGTCACGTAATGGCTCGATGGAAACACCGTGAAGCGCCCGAGCCTCTGGCGGATATGCCCGGTCAACGGATCGAACAACTGCAGCGAGTCGACCTCGTCGTCGAATAACGACAGGCGGATCGCGTTGTCCGGGCTTTCCGCGGGGAAGATGTCGAGCACGTCGCCGTGGACGCGGAACGTACCGCGCCTGAATTCGGTGTCGTTGCGCTGATACTGCATCTCGGTCAGGCGCTTTATCGCGTCGCGCTGCGTCAGGCGGTCGCCCTGCCGCAGGTGCAGGATCATGCTGTGATATTCGGATGGATCGCCGATGCCGTAGATCGCCGAAACCGTCGCGACGACGATGCAATCCGGCCGCTGCAGGATCGACTTGGTGGCCGACAGGCGCATCTGCTCGATGTGCTCGTTGATCGACGAGTCCTTCTCGATGTAGAGGTCGCGCGAGGGCACGTACGCTTCCGGCTGGTAGTAATCGTAGTAGGAGACGAAATACTCGATCGCATTGGTCGGCAGGAACTCGCGGAACTCGGCGTAGAGTTGCGCCGCCAGCGTCTTGTTCGGCGCCAGCACCAGCGCCGGCCGGCCGGTGCGGGCGATGACGTTGGCCATCGTGTAGGTCTTGCCCGACCCGGTGACGCCGAGCAGCGTCTGGAACGCCAACCCGTCGGCGAGGCCTTCGATCAGCTTGTCGATCGCCTCGGGCTGGTCGCCGGCAGGCGGAAACGGCTGGTGCAGTTCGTACGGGCTGTCGGGAAACTTGAGGATCATGGAATCGTGCCGGGCGGCCAGGGCGCCGAACAATCGAATATTCTAGCCGATCCGCGCGCCTGGCCGCACGCCGTTCGGAATCGTCACGTCGTTCGCGGCGGGCGAGACGGTTGCAGGCAGGAGACCCCGTCGTCGGATCGCTGCGCGAAAGCCAGCGCAGCAAGCTATATGGCGACTGCGGCGCCGATTTCAATCGCCGCGTTCGCGCTGCCGCATAGCCTGGCGGGCGGAACCGGCGTGGTAAAATGCCACTTTTGCAGGTCTCGATGCCGAGATGAACGCGCCGGCCCCCCCTCCCCTCCTCGCCGCCATCGAAATGGCGCCTCGGGACCCGATCCTGGGCGTCACCGAGGCGTTCAACGCCGACGCCAATCCGCGCAAGGTCAACCTGGGCGTCGGCGTCTACTGCGACGACGAGGGCAAGGTGCCTCTGCTCGAATGCGTGCGCCGCGCCGAACGGGCGCTGACCGAGAAAGCCGCGCCGCACGTCTATCTGCCGATCGACGGCATTGCCGCCTTCGATCGCGCGGTGCGCAACCTCGTGTTCGGCGAGGACAGCGAGATCGTGCAATCGGGCCGCGCCGTCACCGTGCAGGGACTCGGGGGCACCGGCTCGCTCAAGATCGGCGCCGACTTCCTGCGCCGCTTCGCGCCGGGCGCCAAGGTCTGGATCAGCGATCCGTCGTGGGAGAACCACCGCGCGCTCTTCGAAGGCGCGGGGTTTGCTGTCGATGCCTATCCGTATTACGACCCGCGAACGCACGGCCTCGACTTCGCCGGCATGGTCGACGCGCTGCAACGCATGCCGGCGGGTGCGATCGTGATCCTTCATGCCTGCTGCCACAATCCGACCGGCGTCGACCCGACGGCAGAGCAGTGGACGCCCGTGATCGAAGCCGTGCGCTCGCGCGGGCTCGTTCCGTTTCTCGACCTCGCCTACCAGGGATTCGGTGCCGGGATCGACGCCGATGGCGCGATCGTCCGTCGTTTCGCGGCGACTCCCGGACCGCTGTTAATCGCGAGCTCGTTCTCGAAATCGTTTTCGTTGTACGGCGAGCGCGTCGGCGCGCTGTCGATCGTCGCCGCCGACCGAGACGAGGCCGCGCGCGCGTTGTCGCAGGTCAAGCGCGTGGTCCGCGGCAACTACTCCAGCCCGCCGAGCTTCGGCGGCCAGGTCGCCGCAGCGATCCTCGAGGCGCCCGAGCTGCGTTCGCTGTGGGAACGCGAGCTCGGCGCGATGCGCGATCGCATCCAGGGCAATCGTCAGGCGCTGGTGGAGCGCCTCGCGGCGCGCGCGCGCAACGTCGACTTCGGCTTCGTGCTGCAGCAGCGCGGCATGTTCTCCTATTCGGGGCTGACCGCTGCGCAGGTCGCCCGCCTGCGCAGCGAGTTCGCGATCTATGCGATCGAGACCGGCCGCGTCTGTGTGGCTGCGCTCAATTCACGCAACATCGACTACGTCGCCGACGCCATCGCCGCGGTCATCGCCTAGGCGGCGGTTGCGGGTAGTGGTCTAGTGAACCACTGCCCGGTTGCGGGTAGTGGGTCAGTTTGAAATGTGAGCCATTCGAATCGCTGCTAAAATAATCCGATGGCCGCTCGATTAAAACACCCCCGTGATCCTGTCCAGCTCGCGAAGCTGATCGGAGATATTGCAACCGGACAGCGCGGCGACATTAATCCGGACTTGGGGAAAGACAGGGCCGCCGTTGAATTGGGCCGCAAGGGTGGTCTAAAGGGCGGCCCAATACGCGCTAAGAGGTTGTCGGCCGAACAGCGGCAAGACATTGCGAAGAAGGCGGCTCGCGCTCGCTGGCCGAAGTCTAAGTAACTT
>JBOIGD010000148.1:0-11233 GCA_050742615.1 Casimicrobiaceae bacterium
ATGGTCTCGACGCACCCACCCTGGTCGATCGCCACGTCGACGATCACCGAGCCCGGCTTCATCCGCTTGACCAGCGCCGCCGACACGAGCTTCGGCGCCGACGCACCCGGGATCAGCACACCGCCGACGACCAGGTCGGCACTGATGACGTGACGCTCGATCGCGTCATGCGTCGAGAACACCGTGTTGAGCGGACGGCCGAATTGCCGCCACAGCGCGCGCAGCACGTTGGTGTCGCGGTCGAGCACCCAGACTTCCGCGCCCATGCCCAGCGCGATGTGGCAGGCGTGCGAGCCTACGACCCCGCCTCCCAGTATCACGACCTTGGCCGGATCGACGCCCGGGACGCCGCCGAGCAGCACGCCCAGACCCCCGTGCGCCTTTTCGAGAAAATGGGCGCCGGCCTGGATCGACATGCGCCCGGCGACCTCCGACATCGGCGCGAGCAGGGGCAGGCCACCGCTCGTCGAGGTCACGGTCTCGTAGGCGATGCACACCGCGCCGCTGGCGACCAGGTCGGCCGCCTGCTCGGGGTCCGGCGCGAGGTGCAGATAGGTGAACAGCAGCTGGCCGCGCCCGAGCATCCTGCGCTCGACCGCCTGCGGCTCCTTTACCTTGACGATCAACTCGGTACGATCGAACACCTCGGCTGCGCTAGCGGCGATCGTCGCGCCGGCGCGCCGGTAGGCTGCGTCATCCATGCCGATGCCCTGCCCGGCGCGGGTCTCGACGATCACGCCATGGCCGCGCACGCAAGCCTCGCGCACGCTCTCCGGCGTCAGTCCGACGCGGTGCTCGAGGACCTTGATCTCTCTGGGAACGCCGATGTGCATCGTGGGAGCGTGCCTTGCGCGTGCGCGACGATTCGACGACTGCGACAGCGCCGCCGCTGCATTACCCCAGCCCGCAAGCTGGCGTAGAATCCTAACACAGCCCCCTGGGACGACGCGATCGCCGCGGTCCCGTTGCCGCGGCTCACGAGGAGCACCGCATGGAACATGCCGAATCGAATCTGCGCGACCACCCCGCAGCCCGCAGCGTCTCGCTCGACGAGTACTGGATGCCGTTCACGGCGAATCGGGAATTCAAGTCCGAGCCCAGGATCGTCGTCCGTGCCGAAGGGATGTACTACTGGAGCGATCGCGGCCAGCGGATCATCGACGCGAGCTCGGGCCTGTTCTGCTGCGCCGCCGGGCACGGGCGCAAGGAGATTGCCGACGCCGTGGGCAACCAGCTGCGGGAGCTCGATTTCATCGCGCCGTTCATGCGCGGGCACCTCAAGTCGTTCGAGCTCGCGGCGCGGGTCGCGGAGCTGACGCCGGGCGACCTCAATCGCATCTTCTTCGTCAACTCGGGCTCGGAAGCGGTCGACACCGCGATGAAGGTCGCGCTCGCCTATCACCAGGCGCGCGGCCAGGCCGGGCGCAACATGTTCGTCTCCCGCGAACGCGCCTACCACGGCGTCAATTTCGGCGGGGTCTCGCTGGCGGGGATAGTGAACAACCGGCGCCGCTTCGGGCCGACGCTGCCCGGCGTCGTGCACATGCGCCATACCCATCTCAAGGAAAATCATCTGGTCCGGGGCGAAGGAGCGCACGGTGCCGAGCTGGCCGACGACCTCGTGCGCTTCGTCAATCTGTACGGCGCCGAGAACATCGCCGCCTGCTTTGTCGAGCCGATCGCCGGCTCGACCGGCGTCCTGGTGCCGCCGAAAGGCTACCTGAAGCGTCTGCGCGAAATCTGCGACGCGCACGGCATTTTGCTGGTATTCGACGAGGTGATCTGCGGCTTCGGCCGCACCGGCAAGGCGTTCGCCGCACAAAGCTTCGGCGTGACGCCCGACCTGATGACCATGGCCAAGGGCCTCACCAACGGCGCGCAGCCGATGGGCGCGGTAGCGATCAGCGAGCGCGTGCACGATACGATCATCGGCGCCGCCGCCGAAGGCGCGATCGAATTCTTCCACGGCTACACCTATTCGGGACATCCAGCGCCTTGTGCGGCGGGGCTCGCGACGCTCGACATCTATCGCAGGGAGGGCCTGTTCGAGCGCGGTGCCGAGCTCGCGCCGTATTTCCTGGACGGCGTCTGGTCGCTCAAGGATCTGCCGGCGGTAGCCGACCTGCGCGGCTACGGAATGCTGGCCGCGATCGACCTGCATCCCGACGGCGCGCCGGGGAAGCGCGGCAATCTGCTGCAGAAAAAGCTGTTCGACAACGGCCTGCATCTCAAAACGACCGGCGATTGTGCGATCATCGCGCCGCCGCTGATCGCCGAGCGGAAGGATATCGACACCATCGTCGAATGCTTGCGCAAGACAATCGCCGCCGTCTGAAGGGCGCCGCATTTCCATAGTTGAAGTCGGGATTGGAGAGGACATGAAACATTGGCTGGCTGGACTCGTGTTCGTGGCAGCCGCGGCCGTCGCGCTGCCGGCAGCGGCGCAGAAGACCGTTACCTTTGCCTATCAGGACATGATGAACCCCTGGCGCTGGGTGCAGCAGAGCCAGGAGATCGAGAAGGAGACGGGCTTCAAGATCAATTGGCGCCAGTTCGGCGGTGGCGGCGATGTGATCCGCGCCATGGCCTCGGGCGACGTGCAGCTGGGCGAAGTCGGCTCGACCGGGATCGCGACCGCGATCAGCCAGGGCATGGACGTCGAGCTCTTCTGGATACTGGAGGATATCGCCGCCGCGGAGGCGCTGGTCGTACGCAACGGCAGCGGCGTCAACACCATCGCCGACCTGAAGGGCAAGAAGATCGGCACGCCGTTCGTATCGACGTCGCACTTCCAGCTGCTGTACGCGATGCAGAAGGCGGGACTCAAGCCCACCGACGCGCAGGTTCTCAACATGCGCCCGCCGGAAGTCGCCGCCGCCTGGGAGCGGGGCGACATCGACGCGACCTTCATCTGGGACCCGGTGCTGACCACGGTCAAGAAGAACGGCAAGGTGCTGATGACCTCGGGCGATATCTGCAAGGAGGGCGCCTGCACGTTCGACGGCCTGGTGGTCACGCGCAAGTTCGCGAAGGACAATCCGCAGTTCATGGTGGCGCTGGTCAAGGCGGTAGCCAAGGCCGACGCCGACTACCGCGGCAACGCCAAAGCCTGGACCGGCGATCCGGCCAAGGTCGCAGCGGTCGCCAAGTGGACCGGCGGCAAACCGCAGGACGTGGCCTCTTCGATGGCCTTGTACGGATTTCCCAGCCTGCAGCAGCAGGCCTCGCCCGAATGGCTGGGAGGCGGCGCGAACGGCGCGGCGGCGAAGGCGCTGGCGCAGCAGGCCAACTTCCTCAAGCAGCAGGGTCGGCTCAATTCGGTGGCGCCGGACTACAGCAAGAGCGTGACCGTCGAATGGGTGACCAAGGCGATGCACTAGCCGCGCCATCCAGGCGCTTCGCCGACGGCGGCGCAGTGCGCCGCCGTTTTTGTGGCCGCGGTGCCGCGGACCTCGCGCGCCGCCGTCACGCCGACCCGATCCGGACCGATCCTTGCCCACGCTCGACATACGCAAGCTAGGCGTCCGTTACGCGACCAAGGACGGCACGGTCGACGCGCTGGCCGGTGTCGACCTGTCGATGCGCGAGGGCGAGTTCCTGGTCGCGATCGGCGCCTCGGGCTGCGGCAAGACGACGCTGTTATCCTGCATCGCCGGCTTCCTGCCGCCGACGGAGGGGACGATCGAGCTCGACGGCAAGCCGGTGACCGCGCCCGGCGCCGACCGCGGCGTGGTGTTCCAGAAGCACGCGCTGATGCCCTGGCTCGACGTGGCCGAGAACGTCGAATTCGGGCTGCGCATGCGCGGCGTCGCCGCCGCCGCCCGGCGCAAGGTCGCGATCGAGACGCTCGGGCTGGTCGGGCTCGAGGGGCTGGCCGAGCGCCCGATCTACGAGCTGTCCGGCGGCATGCAGCAGCGCGTCGGCATCGCGCGCGCGCTCGCCAGCGATCCGCAGCTGCTGCTGATGGACGAGCCGCTGGGCGCGCTCGACGCCTTTACGCGCGAGACGATCCAGGAGCTGATTCTCGACGTCTGGCACCGCACGGGCAAGATGTGCTTTTTCATCACGCACAGCGTCGAGGAGGCCTTGTTCCTGGCGACGCACCTGGTCGTGATGACGCCGCGTCCCGGGCGCATCTCGCACGAGTACCAGCTCGATTTCGGCCGCCGCTTCATCGCGTCCCGCGACGCACGGGCGATCAAGTCGTCGCCCGATTTCATCAGGATCCGCGAGGAAGTGCTGGCGGTCATCCTGCACCGTGACCATGCGGACGCCGCCGCAACGTGACCGCGCCGAAGGCTGACATCGCGGGCGGGGACCGCCCGAAGACTTCGCGCTATGCGACGCCCGGCGAAGGGCCGAGCACGGCGATCTCGGTCGCGACCATGTGCGCGATCTTCGCGCTGTGGTGGTTCGCGAGCCACTACGCCTGGCTGCCGCCGCTGTTCCTGCCGACGCCGGAGACGGTGTTCACGCGGCTGTGGGAGTCGGCGCGCGGCGAATTGACCGATGCCCCGCTGGCGACGCATTTCGGCTGGTCGATGTTTCGCGTGTTCACCGCGTTCGTGCTCGCCTGCGTGACCGCGATACCGATCGGGATCGCGATGGGCGTGTCGCGCGTCGCGCGCGGGATCTTCGATCCGCCGATCGAGTTCTACCGTCCGCTGCCGCCGCTGGCCTACCTGCCGTTGATCATCATCTGGTTCGGCATCGACGAGCTGTCGAAGGTGCTGCTGATCTACCTCGCCTGTTTCGCGCCGCTGGCGATGAGCGCTCGCTCGGGCGTGCGCTCGGTGTCGCAGGAGCAGATCCATGCCGCGTACTCGATGGGGGCCTCGAAGTGGCAGGTGATCGTCCACGTCGTCATCCCGGCGGCGATGCCGGAGATCCTGACCGCGATGCGCATCTCGATCGGCTTCGGCTGGACCACGCTGGTCGCCGCGGAAATGGTGGCCGCGACGTACGGCCTGGGCCAGATGGTGCTCAACGCCTCGAACTTCCTGCGCACCGACATCGTGATCATGGGCATCGTCGTCATCGGTGCCGTCGCCTACCTGTTCGACCTGTTGATGCGGCAGGTCGAAAGGATCGTCGTCCCTTGGAAGGGGAAGGTGTGAGCAGTAAGCAGGGGCCCCGCGCGAAGCGCGGGGATGCGCACGACCGCGAACAGCTTCGGAGGCCGACACGCTGCCCGATTTCACGTCATTCCCAAATGAGGCGAGGTGCGAGCGGGTCGGGCTGTAGCGCACCGCACGAACGCTGCGGCGCACCCCGGAAACTGACGGCTGCCACCCGCCGCGCGCCGGTCATCGGAAAGGGTTGACAGGCCCCTCCCCCTTTGCCACGCTCGCCCCATGCCTACCCGTCCCCATTTCCAGCGGCTGGTCGAACGCGCCCGCAATCTGTCGGCGCTGCCCACCGCGATCGTCTATCCGTGCGATCGCGATTCGCTGCAAGTCGCGCTTTCCGGGCAGTTCGCCGGCTACCTGGCGCCCGTGCTGGTCGGACCCGAGGCTCGCATCGCCGATGCCGCGGCGCACGCCGGGCTCGATCTGTCGCGCATCGAGCTGATCGACACGCCGGATGATCCGTCCGCGGCCGCGCATCGCGCGGTCGAGCTGGCGCGCGAAACAAGGGTTCGCGCGCTGATCAAGGGAAGCCTCTACCCCGACGACCTGATGCGCGCCGTCGCGGCTCCGGGAACGGGGCTTCGCGGCGAGCGCCGGCTGACGCACGCGTTCTTCGTCGACGTGCCCGGCTTCGCCCGGTCGTTCCTGCTGTCCGATGCGGTGCTGAACATCGCGCCGAACCTGGCAGCCAAGCGCGACATCGTGCAAAACGCGATCGACCTCGCGCTGGCCCTGGGCACGCCCAAACCGCAGGTCGCGTTGCTCGCGGCAGTCGAGGGCGTGACGCCGGCGCTGCCGGCGACGGGGGATGCCGCCGCGCTCGCCAAAATGGCCGCGCAAGGCATGATCAGCGGCGGCATCGTGGCCGGTCCGCTGACCGCCGACAGCGCGCTCTCCGCCGTCGCGGCGCATGCCAACGGCGTCGACGACCCGGTGGCCGGCCATGCCGACGTGCTGATCGTCCCCGGGCTTGAGTCCGGATCGCTGATGCTGCGCACGCTGACCGCGATGTGCGGCGCGCTCGCCGCCGGCATCGTGCTCGGCGCGAAAGTCCCGATCGTGCTGGCCGGCCGCAACGACACGATGGAAGTGCGCATGGCGGCGTGCGTGCTGGCCTCGCTGATCGCCTCGCCGCAGACGCAGCACGCGCCGGCGCCGATGACCGGCATCGCAGTCGCCGCGTAGCACCGTCCCACCCGCGGCATCGTTGCGCGATGCACGGCGCGGCCGCATGATGGCGGCCGTGCAGCCAAGCCTTTACCACCGATGCCTCCGCTGGCGCTGAGGCTCCTGCCGTTTCTCGCCTGGCGGCATCGCGTGACGGTCGCGACCTTGCGCGCCGATCTTCCGGCCGGGCTGCTCAGCGCCTTGATCGTGCTGCCGCAGGCGGTCGCGTTCGCCACGCTGGCGGGCATGCCGCCGCAATACGGCCTGTACGGCGCGATGCTGCCGGCCGTCGTCGGCGCGCTGTGGGGATCGTCATGGCACCTCGTTTCCGGGCCGACCAATGCGACCTCGCTGATGGTGTCGGCATCCCTGAGCGCGCTGGCACTGCCGTTCTCACCCGAATACCTGAGTCTTGCACTGACGCTGGGCCTGATGATCGGCCTGATCAAGCTCGGCCTCGGGCTCGCGCGGCTGGGCTCGCTGGTCAACTTCATTTCGACCACGGTCATCGTCGGCTTCACCGCCGGCGCCGGGCTGCTGATCGTCGCGGCGCAGCTGGCGAATTTTTTCGGGCTGCCGGCCGCGCATCCGGCGAGCTTCACCCACGCGCTGGCCTCGTTCGCGCAAAACGCATCCGGCATCGACCGCTGGACCGTCGCGGTCGGCGCCGTGACGCTGGCGGCGGCGCTCGCCGGCAGGCGCGCGCTGCCGCGCATCCCCTACATGCTGACGGGGATGGTCGCCGGCAGCGTCTTCGCCTACGCGCTGGCCCGCGCCGGCGTCGCGCACGTCCCGACGATCGGCCCGCTGCCTTCGGCGCTACCGCACGGGTCGCTGCCCGACTTTTCGGCTGACACGTGGCGCAAGCTGGCGCCGATCGCGCTTGCGCTGACGGTGATCGGCCTGACCGAAGCGGTGGCCAGCGCGCGCGCCGTGGCGGCCCGGTCGGGCCAGCGCATCGACGGCAACCAGGAATTCATCGGCCAGGGACTGGCCAACATCGCCGGCGCGTTCAGCTCGAGCTACCCGACCTCGGGCTCGTTCAACCGGACCGGCGCCAACTACGAGGCCGGCGCCAGGACACCGATGGCGGCGCTGTTCTCAGCCGGCTTCCTGCTGCTGGTGCTGCTGCTGGTCGCGCCGCTGGCGGCGTACCTGCCGCTCGCCGTGATGGCCGCGCTGCTGTTCGTCGTCGCCTGGGGCCTGATCGACTTCCACCGCATTCGCGAGATCATCCGCGCCGGACACAGCGAAGCGCTGGTGCTCGCCGTCACGTTCCTGGCAACGCTGTTCGTCCAGCTCGAGTTCGCGATCCTCGTCGGCGTGCTCTGCTCGCTTTTAGCCTACCTCAATCGCACCACGCACCCGGCCGTCCACGCGGTCGCTCCCGATCCCGAGACGCCGATGCGGCGCTTCGCACCGGTCGCGACCAGCGGTGCGCCGGGCCGCCTGACCGAATGCCCGCAGCTCGCCTTGCTGCGCGTCGACGGTTCGCTCTTCTTCGGTGCCGTCGACCACGTGCGCGACGAACTGGCGGCGATGCGCGGCGCGGCATCGGCGCGCCGGCACGTGCTGCTGATCGGCAGCGGCATCAACTTCATCGACGTGGCCGGCGCCGAGCTGCTCGCGCAGGAAGCCGCCGCGCAGCGCAACGCGGGTGGCGCGTTGTATCTGTGCAACCTGAAGCCCGCGGTCGTCGACGTGCTCCAACGCGGCGACTTCCTCGAGCGTATCGGCCGCGACAACGTCTTCGCCACCAAGGACGAGGCGATTCGCGGCATCTATCCGCGCCTGTCGGTGGACATCTGCCGGGCCTGCAGCGCGCGCATTTTCATCGAGTGCCGGACCGAACTGCCCGACGGCAGCCCGCGCCTGCCCGGCTGAGGCCATCGCGGTTGCGCGGTGGCCGTCCTGCGACACCCGGCCGCTATTTCGGCCGCACGCAGTCGACGAAGTAGCGGAGCTTCCCGTGCTCGCTGGTTTCGACGAGGCCGTGGATGTCGGTGTCGAACCCGGGGAACTGCTGGTTGAAATTGCGCGCGAACTGCAGGAACTGCACGATCGTGCGGTTGAAGCGCTCGCCGGGGATCAGCAGCGGGATCCCCGGCGGATACGGCGTCAGCAGCACGCTGGTGACGCGCCCTTCGAGCTGGTCGATCTCGACGCGGTCGATCTCGCGATGCGCCATGCACGCGAAGGCGTCGGAAGGCTTCATCGCCGGCTGCATGTCCGACAGGTACATTTCGGTCGTCACGCGCGCGACGTCGTTGGCCTTGTACATGTCGTGGATCTGCCGGCACAGGTCGCGCAGCCCCACCTTTTCGTACGACGGCTGCTTGGCGCAGAACTCCGGCAGGATCTTCCACAGCGGCTGGTTCTTGTCATAGTCGTCCTTGAACTGCTGCAGCGCGGTCACCAGCGTGTTCCATCGCCCCTTGGTGATGCCGATGGTAAACATGATGAAGAACGAGTAGAGGCCGGTCTTCTCGACGATTACGCCGTGCTCGGCCAGGTACTTGGTGACGATCGACGCCGGGATGCCGGTCTTGGCGAACTTGCCGGAGACGTCCAGCCCCGGCGTGATGACGGTCGCCTTGATCGGATCGAGCATGTTGAAACCCGGCGCCAGGTTGCCGAAGCCATGCCACTTCTCGTTCGCCTTGAGCATCCAGTCGTCGCGCTTGCCCATCCCCTCGGCGTTGAGCTTGTCCGGACCCCAGACCTTGAACCACCAGTCCTTGCCCCATTCGTCGTCGACCTTGCGCATCGCGCGGCGGAAGTCGAGCGCCTCGCTGATCGACTCCTCGACCAGCGCCGTCCCGCCGGGAGCTTCCATCATCGCGGCCGACACGTCGCACGAGGCGATGATCGCGTACTGCGGCGAGGTCGACGTGTGCATCAGGTAGGCCTCGTTGAAGATGTGCCGGTCGAGCTTGCGGGTCTGCGATTCCTGCACGATGATCTGCGACGCCTGCGATATCCCGGCCAGCAGCTTGTGCGTCGAATGCGTCGCGAACACCATCGCCTTCCTGCTGCGCGGCCGGTCCTTGCCGATGGCGTGCATGTCCTTGTAGAAGTCGTGGAACGCCGCATGCGGCAGCCATGCCTCGTCGAAATGCAGCGTCTCGATCCAGTCGCCCAGCGTCTCCTTCAGCATCTCGACGTTGTAGGCGACGCCGTCGTAGGTGCTCTGCGTGATCGTCAGTATCCGAGGCTGCTTGTTCTTGGCCACGCGCGCGAACGGATTGGCCTCGATCTTCTTGCGGATATTCTCCGGGCGGAATTCCTCCAGCGGGATCGGCCCGATGATGCCCAGGTGGTTGCGCGTCGGCGTCAGGAATACGGGGATCGCGCCGGTCATCGTGATCGCGTGCAGGATCGACACGTGGCAGTTGCGGTCGACGACGACGATGTCGTCCGGGGCAACGGTCGCGTGCCAGACCATCTTGTTCGACGTCGACGTGCCGTTGGTGACGAAGAAGCAGTGGTCGGCGTTGAAGATGCGCGCCGCGTTGCGCTCGGCCGCGGCGACCGGCCCGGAATGATCGAGCAGCTGCCCCAGCTCGTCGACCGAGTTGCAGACGTCGGCGCGCAGCATGTTCTCGCCGAAGAACTGGTGGAACATCTGTCCCACCGGGCTCTTCAGGAAAGCGACGCCGCCGGAGTGGCCCGGGCAATGCCACGAGTAGGAGCCGTCCTGCGCGTAGTCGACCAGCGCCCGGAAGAACGGCGGCGCGAGCGAGTCGAGATAGCTCTTCGCCTCGCGGATGATGTGCCGCGCGACGAACTCGGGCGTGTCCTCGAACGTGTGGATGAAGCCGTGCAGCTCGCGCAGGATGTCGTTCGGGATATGGCGCGAGGTCCGCGTCTCGCCGTACAGGTAGATCGGGATCTCGGCATTCTTGAAGCGGATTTCCTCGACGAACGCGCGCAGGCTCTTCAGCGCCATTTCGGTTTCCTCGACCGACCCCGCGCCGAACTCCTCGTCGTCGATCGACAGGATGAAGGCCGACGCGCGCGATTGCTGCTGGGCGAATTGCGACAGGTCACCGTAGCTGGTGACGCCGAGGATCTCCATCCCTTCCTTTTCGATCGCGGCGGCCAGCGCCCGTATCCCTAAGCCGGACGCATTCTCGGAACGGAAGTCTTCGTCGATGATGACGATGGGGAAACGGAATTTCATCCGACCACTCCTGCAGGCCGTGCGGATCTCGCGCCGGAAAAATAAAGCGGGGTGCCGGGCCAAAAGGCCGCACCCCTTGTCAGGGGCGCATTGTGCACCGCGACGGCGCGCGATGCGAGCGGTTTGACCACCGCGCCGGCGCAGTGGCTCCGACCGTCGCCGGCCCGCGGCGCCCTTAGAGGTTGGTGGCGACCAGGATTCCCGCCCAGGCCATCAGCCCGAGGCCGAGCGGCGTGCGAAGCCGCCGTCCCCAGCGCAGGTTCTTCTCGGCGGCCATCGCTGCCGCGAGGACCAGCATCCAGCCCAGGTTGCCCATGCCGACGACGAACATGATCGCCATCAGCGCCCAGCAGCAGCCGACGCAGAATACGCCGTGGTCGAAGCCGATCCGCAGGGCCTCGCGGCGCGGTGCACGCCCGTGCCAGCGCTGGTTGACGAACGCGAACGGCGTCCGGCAACGCTCGAGGCAACGGTATTTGAGCGCGCTGAACTGGAACGCGCCGGCGCCCGCCAGCACGACGGCGCCCACCGCCCAGCCGCGGCCGACGAGCCAGCCCGTTTGCGCGGCCGCGGCATGCAGCAGACTGTCGACACCGTGGGCGAGCAGCCCGAAGCCCAGCCACGCGATCGCATAGCCGGCAATGACTCTGCCCAGCAGAGCGCCCGCGTCCGGCCGTGCCGCCACGGCGCGGCCGAAGATGCCGAGCAGCGGCAAGGTCGTCGGCAGCATCATCGCCGTGATCATCAGCAGCCA
>JBOIGD010000149.1:0-3873 GCA_050742615.1 Casimicrobiaceae bacterium
ATGCTGCAGCGGTTGGAACTCACCGAGGCCGATTTCCGCGGGGAGCGCTTCCGTACGCACCCGCGTGACCTCAAGGGGAACAACGACCTCCTCACCCTCACCCGCCCCGCGGCGGTCAAGGGCGTGCACGGCGCCTACCTCGAGGCCGGTGCCGACATCATCGAGACCAACACCTTCAACGCGACCCGCATCGCGCAGGCCGATTACCGGCTCGAGGCGAGGGTGCGCGACATCAACCTCGCCGCGGCGCGCATCGCACGCCGATGCGCCGACGACTGGACGCGGAAGACGCCGGACAAGCCGCGCTTTGTCGCGGGGGCGCTGGGGCCCACCAACCGGACCGCGACGATCTCGCCCGACGTCAACGATCCGGGATTTCGCAACGTGAGCTTCGACGAGCTGGTCGCGGCGTACGGCGAAGCGATCGACGGCCTCGTCGAGGGCGGCGTCGACCTGCTGCTGGTCGAAACCGTTTTCGACACCTTGAATGCCAAGGCCGCGCTGTTCGCGATCGAGCAGTATTTCGACAGCCGCGGCGCGCGCCTGCCGATCATCGTCTCCGGCACCATCACCGACGCCTCGGGACGGACGCTGTCGGGGCAGACCACCGAGGCGTTCTGGAACTCGGTGCGGCACGCGAAGCCGCTGGCCGTGGGCCTGAACTGCGCGCTGGGTGCCGCGCTGATGCGGCCGTACATCGAGGAAATTTCGCGCGTCGCCGACACCTTTGTCTCCTGCTATCCGAACGCCGGTCTGCCCAATCCGATGAGCGACACCGGCTACGACGAGGCGCCGGCAACGACCGCGGCGCTGCTCGCCGATTTCGCGGCGAGCGGCTTCGTCAACATCGTCGGCGGCTGCTGCGGGACGACGCCGGCGCACATCCGCGCAATCGCCGACGCGGTGAAGGGCATTCCGCCGCGCAGGGTTGCGGCGGAGGAAACGGACGACGTTGCCGACTAACCGACGCGCCCTGCGCCTGGCCGGCCTGGAGCCGCTGACGATCGACGACGCCTCGCTTTTCGTCAACATCGGCGAGCGCACCAACGTCACCGGCTCGCGCGCGTTCGCCAAGCTGATTCTCGCCGGCGACTTCCCCGGCGCGGTCGAGGTCGCCCGCCAGCAGGTCCAGAGCGGCGCGCAGATGATCGACGTCAACATGGACGAGGCGATGCTGGACTCGCGCGCCGCCATGGTCAAGTTCCTGCAGCTGATCGCCGGCGAGCCCGACATCGCGCGCGTGCCCGTGGTGATCGATTCGTCGAAGTGGGCGGTGATCGAAGCCGGGCTCAAGTGCGTGCAGGGCAAGCCGGTCGTCAACTCGATCTCGATGAAAGAGGGTGAGGCCGAGTTCCTGCGGCAGGCGCGGCTGGTGCGGCGCTACGGCGCGGCGGCGATCGTCATGGCGTTCGACGAGAAAGGACAGGCCGACACGTTCGAGCGCAAGACCGGGATCTGCCGGCGCGCCTACGACCTGCTGACGGGCCACGCCGATTTCCTGCCCGAGGATATCGTCTTCGACCCGAATATCTTCGCCATCGCGACCGGGATCGAAGAGCACGACAACTACGCCGTCGACTATATCAACGCCACGCGCTGGATCAAGCAGCATCTGCCGCACGCCAAGGTATCGGGCGGCGTGTCGAACGTGAGCTTCTCCTTCCGCGGCAACGACCCGGTTCGCGAGGCGATCCACACGGTGTTCCTGTACCACGCGATCAGGGCCGGCATGACGATGGGCATCGTCAACGCCGGGCAGCTCGGCGTGTACGACGACATCGATCCCGACCTTCGCGAGCGCGTCGAGGACGTGGTGCTCAATCGCAGGCGCGCCGACGGCGACAGCCCGACCGAACGCCTTGTCACGTTCGCCGAAACGTACAAGACGGCAGGCAAGCACGCGGTCGAGGACCTGGCGTGGCGCAATGCGCCGGTCGAGGCGCGGCTGTCGCATGCGCTGGTCAAGGGCATCACGACGTTCATCATCGCCGACACCGAGGAAGCGCGGCGCAAGCTCGAAGCGCAGGGCGGCAAGCCGATCCAGGTGATCGAGGGGCCGCTGATGGCGGGCATGAACGTCGTCGGCGATCTGTTCGGAGCCGGCAGGATGTTCCTGCCGCAGGTCGTGAAAAGCGCGCGCGTGATGAAGCAGGCGGTCGGCCACCTGATCCCGTTCATCGAGGCGGAGAAGGCGAAGTCAGGCGACGCCGGCAAGCCGAAGGGAACGATCGTGATGGCGACGGTCAAGGGTGACGTCCACGACATCGGCAAGAATATCGTAGGCGTCGTCCTCCAGTGCAACAATTTCGACGTCATCGATCTGGGCGTCATGGTGCCGGCGCAGAAGATCCTCGACATCGCGCGCGAGCGCAATGTCGATCTGGTCGGCCTGTCAGGGCTGATCACGCCCTCGCTCGAGGAGATGGCGCATGTGGCGCACGAGATGCAGCGGCTCGGCATGGCGCAGCCGCTGCTGATCGGGGGTGCGACGACCTCGCGCGTGCACACCGCGGTCAAGATCGCGCCGAACTACGGCGGCGTCACCGTCTACGTGCCCGACGCATCGCGCGCGGTGGGGGTCGCCAGCAATCTTCTGTCAGAGGAGCTCAAGGACGCCTACGTCGCCGAGGTAGCCGTCGACTACGATCGGATCCGCGCGCAGCACGCCGGGAAGAAGGGGCCGCCGCTGATCCCGCTGGCGGTCGCCCGCGGTAACGCCTTCCACACCGATTGGGCACGCTGCGATCCGCCGCGGCCGGCGCTGATCGGCAGGCGAGAAATCAGGCACGCCGACCTGGCCGAGCTGGCGAAATTCATCGATTGGGGACCGTTCTTCCAGACCTGGGAACTGTCGGGACCGTACCCGGCGATCCTCGATGATCCGGTCGTCGGCGAGGCCGCGCGCAACGTCCATGCCGATGGACGGGCGATGCTGAAGCGCATCGTCGAAGGCCGCTGGCTGACGGCCAACGGCGCGATTGCACTGCTGCCGGCCAACTCGATCGGCGACGACATCGAGCTCTACGCCGACGAGGCGCGCGCGCAGGTCGCGCTGACCTGGCGCAACCTGCGTCAGCAGAACGAGCGGCCGTCAGGCAAGCCCAACTACTGCCTTGCCGATTTCGTCGCACCGAAGGATTCGGGCGTCGCCGACTACCTGGGCACGTTCGCCGTCACCGCCGGCTTGGGCATCGAAAAGAAGCTCGCCGAATTCGAGGCGGCGAAGGACGATTACAGCGCCATCATGCTCAAGTCGCTCGCCGACCGCCTGGCCGAGGCGTTCGCCGAATGGCTGCACATGATGGTGCGGCGCGAATACTGGGCCTACGCGAGCGATGAGCGGCTGGACGCCGCCGCGCTGATCCGCGAGGAATATCGCGGCATCCGCCCGGCGCCCGGCTATCCCGCGTGCCCGGACCACGCCGTCAAGGCGCCGCTTTTCGACTTGCTGGAAGCGCGCAGGCTCGGGATGTCGGTGACAGAGAGCTTTGCAATGTGGCCGGCAGCGTCGGTGTCGGGCTTTTACCTCGCACACCCTGACGCGCGCTATTTCGCCGTCGGCAAGATTGCCGACGACCAGGTCGAGGATTTTGCCGTCCGCGCCGGCCTTTCGGTCGACGACGCGCGCCGCCGGCTCGCGCCGAATCTCTAAGTGCGCACGTTCGTCGACCACATGGCGTCGTCTTGCGCGTCGCCTGACCTCCGGTGAGCGCAGGCGAGGGGGGCGGGCGTTCGCTCGACGCGTTCGAAGCGCTGTTCGCCGCGCACGGCGGCACCGACGGCGGCTATCTGCGCCTGCATTGGCCGCGCTTTTGCGCCACCAAGGCACTGGTCGAGCAGACGTGGCGCGCCCCTGGCGGCCGCATCCTCGAC
>JBOIGD010000150.1:0-8962 GCA_050742615.1 Casimicrobiaceae bacterium
CCTGTACCAGCTCGGGATTGGCGGCAAGCCCCAGATAGTCGTTGCTGCAAAACGCGATGAATTCACCGCCGTCTACCGTGACGCGCGCCGTTTGCGGGCTTTGCAGCACGCGGCGCCGGCGCTTAAGTCCCCGCATCTCCAGTTCGGCGAGTTGGATCTCGATCGCGGAAGAAGACATTTGAGAACGTGAGAATTGACGCGGGTGATCCGGAACAAAAGGGGGTCAGCCGGGGTTTACACCTCACGCCCCTCCCCCCGCATCCATGGGATGAATGCCGAGCCTGTCGAACAGCTCGCGGTCTTTCGCGACGTCGGGGTTACCGGTGGTGAGCAGTTTTTCGCCGTAGAAAATCGAGTTGGCGCCGGCCAGAAAACACAATGCCTGTATCCCTTCAGGCATTTCCTGCCGTCCTGCCGACAGGCGCACCATCGCTTTCGGCATGGCGATGCGCGCGCAGGCAATCGTTCGCACGAACTCCAGCGGATCGAGCCTGGCGGCGCCATGGAGCGGGGTGCCCTCGACCTGCACCAGATTGTTGATCGGCACCGACTCCGGATAGGGATCGAGGTTGGCGAGCTGGGCGACCAGGCCGGCGCGCTGCTCGCGCGATTCGCCCATCCCGACGATGCCGCCGCAGCAGACGCGCACGCCGGCCGCGCGCACCCGGTCTAGGGTGTCGAGCCGATCGCGGTAGTCGCGCGTGGTGATGATGTCGCCGTAGAAATCCGGAGCGGTGTCGAGGTTGTGGTTGTAATAGTCGAGCCCCGCGTCGCGCAGACGCTCGGCCTGGCCGTCCTTGAGCATGCCCAGCGTCGCGCAGGTCTCCAGACCCAGCGCCCTGACCTCGCGCACCATCGCCAGCACCGGCTCGAGATCGCGCTCTTTCGGTCCGCGCCATGCCGCGCCCATGCAGAATCGCGTTGCCCCTGCGGCCTTGGCCGCGGCTGCGGCAGCAGTGACTTCGGCGAGATCGAGCAGCGCCTGGCTGTCGACGCCGGTGTGATAGCGCGCGGCCTGCGGACAGTAGCCGCAATCCTCGGGACAGCCGCCGGTCTTGATCGATAGCAGGGTCGAAAGCTGGACGGCGTTGGGATCGTGGTGCAGGCGATGCGTCTGCTGCGCCCGGTGCAGCAGATCGTTCATCGGCAGGGCCAGCAGCGCCGCGATCGCATCGACCGTCCAGCGAGGGCCCGGTCCGGCGCGCGTGGCGCCGTCGGCTCGACGGACGATGGACATCGGCTGCATCGCAGCGGGCACCGGCTGGTTACAATGGGTCCGAGTGTCGGGGAGGGCCATCGCGTTGTCAAATTTTCTGGCCGGCGCATTTGACCGCGCCTTCGGCTTGGCGCGGCACCGCGCGATCGGCGCGCTCCGCCACGCGCTGCCGCAGCGTTGCGAGCTCTGTGCCGCGCCTTCGGCCGGTGACCTGGTCTGCGCCGCGTGCACCGGCGACCTGCCGCGCCTTACGGGAGCCTGCCCGGCATGCGCGCTGCCAGCGGCCGGCGACACGTTCTGCGGAGCCTGCCTGGCGGCGCCCCCGGCGTTCGACGCGACCGTCGCCGCCTTCGTATACGCCTTCCCCGTCGACCGGCTGATCCATGCCTTCAAGTATCAGGGCCGGCTAGCGCTGGCCGACTGGTGCGCGGCGGCAATCCTGGCCGAGTGCGAACGTCGGCAAGGCCCCGCTCCCGACCAGCTCGTCGCGCGGCCGCTGTCGATCGAGCGGCAGCGCGAGCGAGGCTACAACCAGGCGGCGGAAATCGCGCGTGCGCTGGCGGCGCGAACCGGCGTTGCGTCGCTCGCGGGCGCGGTTCGCCGCGTCCGCGCCGCGCCGCCGCAGGCGGTCTTGCCCTGGGCCGCCCGCGAGCGCAACGTGCGCGGCGCGTTTGCCTGCGACGCCGACCTGTCGGGGCTAAGGTTGGCGGTGATCGACGACGTGATGACCACGGGGGCGACACTCGCGGAGTTCGCCGGGACGCTCAAGGCCGCGGGAGCGGTGCGCGTCGAAAACTGGGTCGTCGCGCGGACGCTGCCGCCGGACGCCGCCTGAAGCGCGGCGAGAGCCATGCTGGCCATCGTCCTCGTCCACCCGGAGATTCCGCCGAATACCGGCAACGTGATCCGGCTTGCCGCCAATGCCGGCGCCGCGCTGCATCTGGTCGAACCGCTGGGCTTCCGCCTCGACGATCGCGAGCTCAAGCGCGCCGGGCTCGACTACCACGAGTACGCGCCTGTCGTCGTCCACCGCGACTGGGCCGCCTGCTCGCAGGCGCTGGCCGGCCGTCCCCGCTACGCGTTGACCACGCGCGGGTCGCATTCGCTGTTCGCGCGGAGGCTTTCGCTCGACGGCGTGTTCGTGTTCGGCTGCGAGACCGCTGGGTTGCCCGACGCGATCCTCGAGGAATTTTCCCCGCCCGAGAGGTTGCGCATTCCGATGCGCCCGGCGATCCGGAGCCTGAATCTGTCCAACGCGGTCGCGATCACCGTATACGAGGCGTGGCGACAGGCAGGCTTCGCGGGCGCCGCGGCCGAACCTTGACGCGGGTTGCCCGCGCACCGAGCGCCGGCGGCAGGCGTTCGATCACTGGAACTCGGGTCCGGGCTCCCGCGCGAGCAACGCCTCGACTGCGCGTCGCGGCGGCAGGTCCTCGTAGAGCACGCGGTAGACCGCATCGCAAATCGGCATGTCGAGCCCCAGCGCCGCGGCCAACGCGCGGGTCGCCCGCGCCGCAAACACCCCTTCGGCCACGTGACCCAGCCCGGCGAGTATCGCCGTCAGCGGTTCGCCGCGCGCCAGGGCGAGCCCGACCCGCCGGTTGCGCGAAAGGTCTCCGGTACAGGTCAATACCAGGTCGCCCAACCCCGACAGGCCGGTCAGTGTCTCGCGCCTCCCCCCCAGCGCGATCGCGAGCCGCGCCGTCTCCGCCAAGCCGCGGGTGATCAATGCGGCGCGCGCATTGTTGCCGAAGCCCAGGCCATCGCTCGCTCCGGCGGCGATCGCCAGGACGTTCTTCACCGCGCCGCCGACCTCCGTGCCGGTGAGGTCGTCGCTGACGTAGGCGCGCAGGGCGCCGCTGCGCAAGCGCCGCGCGAGCGCCTGCGAAAAATCGGGGTCGGTCGTCGCGACGCCGACGGCGGTAGGCAGCGCGCGGGCGACCTCTTCGGCGAAGCTCGGACCGGAGATCACGCCGACCGGCGCCGGCCATATCGGGGCGACGATGCGGTGCGCGAGCGCGACCCCGGGCGCGGCGTCGACGGCGACGAAGCCTTTGCCCAGCCAGACCAGCGGCGCGGGCGTGTGCGCGCGCAAGGCAGCTGCGACGCCAGTGAGCGCTCCGATCGGCGTCGCGACGACGATCAGCGACGCGCCCGCGACCGCCTGCAACAGGTCGGTCGCGACCTCGATCGGCGCAGGAAGGGCGACGCCGGGCAGGTAGCGGGCATTTTCGCGCGAAGCCGCGATCGAGCGCGCGGCGTCGGGATCGCGCGCCCACAGCCGCAGCGCCGGCGGCGAGGCGGCCCCTGCCAGATGAACCGCCAGCGCCGTTCCCCAGGCGCCGGCGCCGATGATCGCGATCACATCGCTCATCGCTCACTCATCGCTGCCGCGCTTCGTTGGACAGCGCCGCTCGCCCGGCGCCGCTACAGTCCCCAGACCTGCGCGATGCGAACGTAGCCCTGCTGGCCATCGCGATGCCGGACCTTCGCCCATCCGGGCGTGTTGGTGACATAGGCCGGATCGATCAGCTCGAGCAGCACGTTCTGCTCTGCTTTGAAGACCACCGGCGCGTTGGCTTCGGGCGCGGCGAGCACGTCGGCGACCGGAGCGCGCACGATCAGCATGCGACGGTCGGACACGGCCTTGCGCTCGATCCAGGCGACGGTGCCGCTCGCGTCGCGAATCTTGAGCCAGCCTTCGACGCCGACGATCACCTCGAACGGCGTGTCGCGGCCGATGACGAACAGCGGCTTGGCCCTGAGGGATGGCGCGTCGTAGAGTATCGCCGCTTCGCTGGCCGACTGGAAATCCGCCGCCGCCACGCCGCCGCTGCACGCGATCGACGCGGCCAGCAGCAGACAGGCGCGCCTCATCACGCGCTAGTTTTGGCCGGCACCGGGGCCGCCTGCTGCTGCATGCTGGCGATCTGCTGCTGGTACAGAACCTCGAAATTGATCGGATCCAGGTGCACCGGCGGAAACCCGGCGCGGGAGATCGCGTCGGCGATGGTCTCGCGGATGTACGGGAAGAGCACGTTCGGGCAGTGGATGCCCATCAGCGGCTGGATCTCGGACAGCGGCACGCCGACGATGCGGAAAATGCCCGCCTGCGCCGCTTCGACCAGGAACAGCGTCTTGTCGGCGGCCTTGGCGGTCACCGTGATCGTCAGCACGCATTCGAAGACGTTTTCCTCGATCTGCTCGCCGCGCGTACGCAGGCCCACCTCGACCTGCGGCGACTCGGACGTGGTGAACGATTTGGGTGCGCCGGGATTCTCCAGCGAAAGATCCTTCACGTAGATCTTCTCGATCGACAGCGACGGGGTCGGTTTAGCTTGCTGTTCGGCCATGCGATTTCCCCGATATAGCGCTTAAACCGCGGATTATAGCGCGGCGCGCGCGGCCGCGCCGCGCGGCGGGTCGTCGTCGAGAAGCGGGGCGAGCTCGCCGCCGCGATCGAGCGCGACCAGGTCGTCATAGCCTCCGACGTGACGCTCGCCGATGTAGATCTGCGGCACCGTGCGCCGCCCGGTGCGCCCGATCATCTCCGCGCGCAGCCCCGGCTCGAGATCGATGCGAATCCTTTCGATGTCGGCAACGCCCCTGGCCCGCAGCAGGCGCTCGGCGAGGGTGCAAAACGGGCAACGGGCGGTCGAGTACATCGTGACCGCCGCCATCAGGAGCCCTTTTCCAGCGGCAGCCCCGCCTCCGCCCACGCGCGCAAGCCTCCCCGCAAGGTGTAGACCTCCTTGAAGCCGAGCTTGGCCAGCGCCGCCGCCGCGCCGCGGATGCTCTTGCCGCGTCCGCCATAAGCGATCAGCGGGCGCGCGGTGAATTTGCCGAGCTCCTTGCCGCGGCCCGCGAGCTCGGACAGAGGGATGTGCACCGCGTTGGGAACCTTGCCGCCCTCGTATTCCCTGGCTTCGCGCAAATCGAGGATCAGCGCATCCTTCCGGTTGATCAGCTGCGTCGCCTGCAGCGCGCCGATTTCGCGCATCGCCGACAGCGGTCCCTGGATCAGCGGCCACGCGAGCATCGCCCCCGAGACGAGCATCACGAGGACGAGCGGCCAGTTGCTTTGCAGGAACGGGATCATCGGAACGACGCGTGGGGCCGGCGGCGCGGGCCACAGTAGAATGATAACGGTAAAATGATAGCGTAAATCTGCCGACCCTCGACCGCGATCGCGAATTCCCGATGAGCCAACATCCCGCTCTCTCGCCGGTCGTTCCGGTCGTGCTGCTGATACTCGACGGCGTCGGCTGCCGCGACGATGCGCCCGACAACGCGATCAGCCGCGCCGCCAAGCCGAACTGGGACCGCCTGTGGCGAGAGCACGCGCACACCACGATCGACGCGTCGCAACGCGCGGTCGGTCTTCCACCGGGGCAGATGGGCAATTCCGAAGTCGGCCACCTGAACATCGGCGCCGGCCGGGTCGTCTATCAGGAGTTCACCCGCATCGACCACGCGATCGAGACCGGCGACTTCGCCCGCAACCCGGCCCTGCTCGACGCGGTGGCGAGCGCACGGACCGGCGGCGCGACGCTGCACGTGCTGGGCCTGCTGTCGCCTGGCGGCGTGCACAGCCACGAGCGCCAGATCGCGGCGATGGTCGAGATGGCTGCGGACGGGGGCGCGCCGCGCGTCGCCGTCCACGCCTTCCTCGACGGCCGCGACACGCCGCCGCGCAGCGCAGGCGCGTCGCTCGCGTACATGAACGGGGTTTGCGCCCGCCGCGCCGATTGCCGCATCGCCGATATCGTCGGGCGCTACTACGCGATGGACCGCGACCAGCACTGGGAGCGCATCGAGGCGGCCTATGACCTGATCGTCGACGCCGCGGCGCCGTTTTCGGCGCCCGACGCCGCGTCGGCCCTGGCGGCCGCGTACGCCCGCGGCGAAAACGACGAGTTCGTCAAGCCAACGACGATCGGTCAGGGCGCGCGCATCGAGGACGGGGACGTGGTCGTCTTCATGAACTTCCGGGCCGACCGCGCGCGACAGATGACGCGCGCGCTGACCGACGCGGCATTTTCCGGGTTTGCGCGCAAGCGCGTACCCGGGCTCGGCGCATTCGTCACGCTGACCTCGTATGGCAAGGAGTTCGCGCGCCTGCCCGCGGCGTTCCTGCCGCAGACGATAGTCAACAGCTTCGGCGCCGTCATGGCCGCCCGCGGGCTGCGTCAGTTGCGCATCGCCGAAACCGAGAAATACGCGCACGTCACGTATTTTTTCAACGGCGGGGTCGAGGCGCCGTACCCGGGCGAGGATCGCATCCTCGTGCCCTCGCCGAGGGTCGCGACCTACGACTTGAAGCCGGAGATGAGCGCGTTCGAAGTTAGCGACAAGCTGGTCGCCGCGATCGGGACCCGGCGATACGATGCGATCGTCTGCAACTACGCGAACGGCGACATGGTCGGCCATACCGGCAACCTCGAGGCCGCGACGCGGGCGATCGAGGCGCTCGACACCTGCGTCGGTCGCGTCGTCGCCGCGCAGTGCGAGCGCGGCGGCGAGGTGCTGGTCACCGCCGATCACGGCAATGCCGAGAAGATGCACGACGACGTGACCGGGCAGGCGCACACCGCGCATACGCTCAACCTGGTGCCCTGCCTGTACGTGGGGCGCAACGCGACGCCGCGCGGCACGGGCGCGCTGCAGGACATCGCGCCGACATTGCTGGCGATGATGGGCCTGCCGGCGCCGTCCGAAATGACCGGACGCGCGCTCTTCGACATCGGAAAGTAGGTGCGCGGCCGCGTCGGGCCCCGCATCGCGCTCGCATCGGCATTGGCGCTGATCGCGGCGGCGCCGCTCGGCGCGCAGTCGACCGATGCCGGCGAGCTAGAGTCACGGCGCCAGGCACTGGAGAGCCTGCGCAGTCGCGTCGCGTCGTTGCAGACCGAGCTGGAGGCGGCCGAGGCCGGTCGGGCCGAAGCCGCCGATGCGCTGGCAGCGTCCGAGCGCGCGATTTCGGCGGCCGATCGCCGGCTCCATGAATTGTCGGCCGAACGCGGCCGGCTGACCGCGCGCCTCGCGGCGCTGGACGGCGAAGCGGCGGCGCTGGAACGCAAGGCGCGCGACGAGCAGGCGCGCCTCGGGCGGGTGCTGGCGCAGCAATACGCCGGCGGCCGGGTCGAAGCACTGAAGCTTTTCCTCTCCGGCCGGAATCCCGCCGATGTCGCACGCCTTGTGGTCTACTACCGGAGCATCGGCGAGGCCCGGGCGGAACTGATCGCCCGGTTTCGCGCCGACCGGGTGCGGATCGCCGCACTGACCGCCGAAATGGCCGCCCGGCGAAGCGATCTCGATCAACTTGCGCACGACGAACAGGCGCAGCGGGCCGCCCTCGCCGCCGAACGCAGCGCACGCGCGGCCGTCGCGGCACGCATCGCGCGGGATGTCGCCCGGCAGCGGCGCGAGCTCGGCGGCGCGCGCCGCGATGAAGCCCGGCTCGCCGCTCTGGTCGAGCGGCTGGCGAAAATCGCCCGCGATCTCGCGCCGCATTCGCGCGACGACAGCGCCGGTGACGGGTTCGCCCGCCTGAAGGGAAAACTCGAACTTCCGACCCGGGGGGAACTTGTCAACCGCTTCGGCAGTCCACGCAGCGGCGGCGGAACGCGCTGGAAGGGATGGTTCATCCGTTGCCCCGCGGGACAAGCCGTGCGGGCGATCGCCGCCGGTCAGGTCGTCTACGCCGAATGGCTGCGCGGGTTCGGCAACCTCTTGATTATCGATCACGGAGACGGCTATATGAGCCTGTACGGCTACAATGAGGCCTTGTTGTCTACGGTCGGCGCGAAGGTAAACGCCGGCGCGGTCGTCGCGCAGTCGGGGGCGAGCGGTGGCGGCCGGGAATCCGGCGTATACTTTGAGGTGCGATTTCAAGGCGAAGCGGTCGATCCTGCGATCTGGATCGCGCCGTAATCCGGCAACGTTGGCGCAGCAGCCTGACGCGGGCTTCCCGTCGGACGGATGTAGCGCAACCAATGCGACGGGCGGGCCGCGGCCGGTACCGAATGGTTGCGCGCCATGCGCGTGATCGCGACACGACGAGGCAAACATGGGTAACGGCTGGAAAAAGGCGGGATTGATCGGCATCGGTGCAGTCCTGGGCCTGTTGCTCAGCCTCAACTTCTCGGCGCTGGCCGAGCGCGAGGCGAGACTGCCGATTCCGTACGAAGACCTGCAGCTCTTCTCGGCCGTTTTCGGCCGCATCAAGAGCGACTACGTCGAGGTGGTGCCCGACGACAAGCTGATCCGCGAAGCGATCAACGGCATGGTGCACGGGCTCGACCCGCACTCGGACTTCCTGGATGCCGACGCCTTCAAGGAACTGCAGATCAACACCCAGGGCAAGTTTGGCGGACTGGGGATCGAGGTCGGCTCCGAGGATGGCGTCATCAAGGTCATTTCGCCGATCGAGGACACGCCGGCTTTCCGCGCCGGGATCAAGTCCGGCGACCTGATCGTCAAGATCGACGACCTGTCGACGCGGGGGCTCGCTTTGTCGAAGGCGGTCGACAAGATGCGCGGCAAGCCGGGCACGCAGATCGTCCTTACCGTGGTGCGCAAGGATGCCGAGGCGCCGCTCACGTTCAACCTGACCCGCGAGGTCATCAATTTCCGCAGTGTCCGCGCCAAGCTGGTCGAGCCCGGATACGGCTATGTCCGCGTCGTCCAGTTCCAGGAGCACACCGGCGAGGACGTCGCCAAGGCGATCCGCGATCTGTACAAGCA
>JBOIGD010000151.1:0-28792 GCA_050742615.1 Casimicrobiaceae bacterium
GTGATACCGAGCAGCTTGATCCGGTATCCGAGCTCTTCGGCATAGCGCAAGTCCTCGCGGGCTAGCCCGGTAATTCCCTCGGCGTACGCCTTGTCGAACTGCATCGGCACGCCGAACGCGATGGCCGACATGATCGTCAGCTTATGCGCGGCGTCGATGCCCTCGACGTCGAATGCGGGATCGACCTCGGCGTAGCCGCGCGCCTGAGCGTCCTTCAGCGCGGCGGCGAAGGTGGCGCCGGTCGCGCGCATTTCGGACAGGATGAAGTTGCTGGTTCCGTTGATGATGCCGGCGATCCATTCGATGCGGTTCGCGGTGAGGCCTTCGCGCAGCGCTTTGATGATCGGGATGCCGCCGGCGACGGCCGCCTCGAAAGCGACCATCACCCCGGCTTTCTGCGCGGCGGCGAAAATTTCGTTGCCGTGCGCGGCGAGCAGCGCCTTGTTGGCCGTCACGACGTGCTTGCCGTTGCGAATCGCCTGCAGGACGTAGGCCTTGGCCGGCTCGATGCCGCCGATCAGCTCGACGACGATGTCGATGTCGCGATCGTCGATGACGGCTCGGGGATCGGTGCCCACCCGAATGCCGTCGCCGTCGCGCATGACTTCCTGCGCGCGGCCGAGCGTGCGCGTGGCGATGCGGGTGATGCGGATCGGCCGGCCGGCGCGGCGGGTGATCTCCTCTTCGTTCCGCCGCAGCACGTCCCAGGTGCCGCGGCCGACGGTGCCCATGCCGAGCAGCCCCACCTGCAGCGGTTTCAGCGCGCTATCGGCCATCGCGCGTCCTAGGAAAGCCCGTCGTCGCGAAACATCTGCTTGATGCCCCGGATGGCCTGCCGCGTCCGGGATTCGTTCTCGATCATCGCGAAGCGCACGTGACCGTCGCCGAATTCGCCGAAGCCGATGCCCGGCGACACCGACACCTTGGCCTGCGCCAGCAGCTTCTTGGTGAATTCGAGCGAGCCCGGCGCACGGTACGGCTCGGGAATCGCCGCCCACACGTACATCGACGCCTTCGGGATGTCGACCTTCCAGCCGGCTTCGTGCAGACCTCTGACCAGCACGTCGCGCCGCTTCTGGTAGGTCATCGCGACCTGCGCGACGCAGTCCTGCGGCCCTTCGAGCGCGGCGATCGAGGCGACCTGGATCGGCGTGAACGTGCCGTAGTCGTGGTAGCCCTTGATCCGCGACAGCGCGTACACCAGGTCCTTGTTGCCGACCATGAAGCCGATGCGCCAGCCCGCCATGTTGTAGCTCTTCGACATGGTGAAGAACTCGACCGCCACCTCGCGCGCGCCCTGCACCTGCATGATCGACGGCGCCTTCCACCCGTCGAAGCAGATGTCGGCGTAGGCGAGATCGTGCACGACGTAGATGCCGTGCTCGCGCGCCAGCGCGATGATCTTCTCGAAGAAGGGCAGCTCGACGCACTGCGCGGTCGGATTCGCGGGGAAGTTGATGATCAGCATTTTCGGCTTCGGGAAGCTCGACTTGATCGTGCGGTCGAGCTCGGCGAAGAAGTCGACGTCGGGCGTCAGTTGCACCTGCCGGATGTCGGCGCCGGCGATCACCGGCCCGTAGATGTGGATCGGATAGCTGGGATTCGGCACCAGTACGGTGTCGCCCTGTCCCAATGTGGCGAGCCCCAGGTGCGCGATGCCCTCCTTCGAGCCGATGGTGACGATCGCCTCGGTGTCGGGATCGAACTCGACGCCGTAACGGCGCTGATACCACTGGCAGATCGCGCGGCGCAGCCGCGGGATGCCGCGCGACACCGAGTAGCCGTGGGTGTCGGCGCGCTGCACGGTTTCGACCAGCTTGGCGACGATATGCGCCGGCGTCGGCCCGTCGGGATTGCCCATGCCGAAATCGATGATGTCCTCGCCGCGGCGCCGCGCGGCCATCTTGAGTTCGGAGGTGATGTTGAAGACGTACGGCGGCAGCCGCGCAATGCGCGCGAACTGCGAATCGATCGGGGAAGCCATGCGGTTCCTCACGCCGCCCGCATAAGCGCCCGGACCGTCCGAGCGATGTGGCGACGATTGAGACTATAATCCTAACGGACTTAGGCAGTTACCGCAACGCACAACGAGCCGCCGGCGGTGTGCCATCCGCCGCCGCCCGCACCGATGAAATTTCACCTCAACACCGCCGCCGGCAACACCTTCAGCGGTTACGGCGAAGGCTACGTGCGGATCGGCCAGACCGAATATCGCGCCAACCTTCTGGTGACGCCCGAGCGCGTGATCTCCGGGTGGGCGCCGGACGGATTCGAGCGCCTGCGCGAAGCGGACTTCGAGGCACTCGCGGCGCTCGCGCCCGAGATCGCGCTGTTCGGGAGCGGCGCGGGCCTGCGGTTTCCGCACCCGCGCCTGACGCGCGCATTGACCGAGGCGCGCATCGGGCTGGAGGTAATGGACACGCCGGCCGCCTGTCGCACCTACAACATCCTGGCCGCCGAAGGCAGGAAGGTCGCCGCGGCAATCCTGCTCGGGCACTGATCCCAAGGCGCACCGCGTGCGCGCGAACGGCCGGCGTCAGGATCCCACAGCCGCCGCCCTTCGATCCGGGACGCCGCTTTTCTCCGGCCGGATCGATGCCACCGCGGCGGCGAAGCGGCCCACGTCCGGCGCGAGAGCAACGTAGTCGGCGATGCGCCGGATTTCGCGTGCCGGATCGGCGAGCATGTCGGCGAAATCGATGCGCAAGTGCTCGCGCCCGGCGAAAAATCGGTTGAGCGGATCCCACAGCCGGCGCTGCAGCTCTTCGCCATCCGGCTCGGGCCACCAGTGGGTCCGATGGATCGACGCGATCGACTCGTCCAGCGACCGATAGGTCCAGATGAAGCGAACCCCGGGCCCCCAGGCTTCGACCAGGTCCTCGCCGCAAAGCGAGAGCAGCGGATGCTTGGCCCCGACGTGGGTCGCGCCGCCGGTCTCGACAAAGGCAATCCAGTCGTCGAGCTTGCGCACGCGTTCGGACCGCGGATAGCACTCGTCCAGCTTGGGCTCGTGCCACCAGCGGCGCAGACGCTTCGCGAGCCGCGCCGATTCGAAATTGTCGCGCCAGTACGGCCCGCCCATGTCGACGCCGAGATAGTGCAACGCACCGGCAACGGCGGACGATCCGGAACGGTACAAACCGAGCACGGCGATGCGCGTCGTCGCCATCAACTCTGCCGCGGAAACCGCCCCTCGTGCATGCCGCCACCCTCCGGGAAGACCTTGTGCGTAGACCGATTGTAATGCAGATTGCGCTGATTCCGTGCCACGGGGAGAGCGATGATCAAGGTCTTTGGCATGTCCGCATCCGGCAACTGCCACAAGGTTCGCATGGTCCTCGCGGCGCTGCAGGTTCCTTACGACTGGATCGAGACCGACAGTGTGCGCGGTGCAACGCGCACGCCGGAATTCCTGGCGAAAAACCCCAACGGGAAGGTGCCGCTGCTGGAGCTCGAACCCGGCGCATACCTATCCGAATCGAACGCGATCCTGTGCTACCTGGCCGAGGGATCGTCGCTGCTGCCGAGCGACCGGCTTACGCGGGCACGGGTACTCGAATGGCTGTTCTTCGAGCAGTACAGTCACGAGCCCTACATCGCCGTGGCGCGTTTCCTGCGCCGCTTCCACCCCGACCCGGAATCACAGCGTGCGCTCGCCGAGACCAAGCTCGCCGGCGGCTATCGGGCGCTGGAGGTCATGGCAGTACGCCTGGGCGACCAGGCGTTTTTCGTCGACGGCCGCTACACGATTGCCGACATCGCGCTCTACGCGTACACGCACGTGGCCGGCGAAGGCGGCTTCGACCTCGTGCGCTTCCCGGCGATCAGCCGCTGGCTGGCGCGGGTCGCCGCGCAGCCAGGCCACGTCGCGATGCCGCGGGCCTAAAGCGCCCGTGCCTCCGGGACCGACTCAGCACTGGATCGTCTGCCGGCAATACTGCGTCAACTCGCGCACGACCGCCGTCGCGCCGCTCGGTGCGTGAGCCTTGCCCTGCCCGTATTCCATCGTCAGCTTGAAGTCGTACTTGCGGAAGAACGCGTCGAACTGCTCGGCGCCGACCGTGCCCAGCGCGGACAACTCGTCGGTCGCGGCGTCGTAGTCGAGCAGGATCGCCGCCAGCGGCTGCGGCGCGGGCCCGCTGAGGACGCGAGCGCCGGCCGCCGGGTCGTAGACGCTGTGGTCGGCGCAGCAATGAATGACGTTGCCGTCGGATGTCGGCGAGCGGTCGCGCTGAAAGCGGATGAAGCTCACGTCGCGAGTCGGATAGGCGAGCTTGTGCGCGCAGATCGCCGAGTAGGCGACCAGCGCCCGGCCGGGGCCGACGCCGCCGGTCCACGCATAGGTCGTCCCGTCCGCGCGCAACACGTTGTCGGCGGCGACCACCGGATGGCCCAGGTTGAGCAGGAAGCACGGCGTCCCGGCGTACGGATAGCTGAACACGTAGTTGGTCCGCGCCGCGATGTGCGCGAGCTTGATCGCCTCGCCGTGGACGTCCACCAGATGCGATCGCCCGTACAGGCGAGGGGCAGCCGCGGCCCAGGCTTCGCCAAGCGTGCCCAGCGGCGCGGCGCCGGCGGCCGCCGCGCAGGCGGCAAGAAATCGTCGTCGTTCCATCGGTTCGCCTGGCTCCTTCTCGATCGCGCTCTTTTGCAACGCACCGGCGCGGGCGGTCGCGCCTGCTGATCGCGACCGCCCGGAGCGCACCGGCGCCGCTGTCGAGGAGACCTACGGGCCGAGACCCGCCAGGGCGCGCACGTGTGCCGTCGCGCTGCGGCCCAGCGCGTCCAGCGCGTAGCCGCCTTCGAGCGTCGACACGATGCGCCCGCCCGCATGCCGCGCGGCGACGGCGGCGAGCTCGGTGGTCACCCACGCGAAATCCTCGTCGGCGAGCTTGAGATTCGCCAGCGGGTCTTCGCGGTGCGCGTCGAATCCGGCGGAGACGAAAATGATCTCCGGCCGATGCGCCTCGAGCGCCGGCAGGCAGACATCGGCGAAAGCCTTGCGGAAAGCGTCGCTTCCGCTGCCCGGCGAGAGCGCAACGTTGTGCATGTTCGGCCCCAGCGGGTCGACGCCTGAATACGGATACAACGGGTACTGGAACGTTCCCGTCATGATGACGCGCGCATCGCCGGAAAAAATGTCTTCGGTGCCATTGCCATGGTGCACGTCGAAGTCGACGACCGCGGCGCGGGAGAGCCCGTGCTGCTCGAGTGCGTGCGCGACGCCGACGGCGACGTTGTTGAACAGGCAGAAGCCCATCGCGCGATCACGCGTGGCGTGGTGTCCGGGCGGCCGCACCGCGCAGAACGCGGCATCGCGCTGACCCCCGATGACGAGATCGGTCGCCAGGATCAGCGCGCCGGCCCCGTGGCGCGCGGCGGTGAGCGAGGCGGGATTGAGCGCGGTATCGGGATCGAGATGGTGGACGCCGCTTTCGGGGCTCGCGGCCTCGATCTCGTCGATGTAGTGCGCAGCGTGTACACGCTCGAGCTGCGCGCGCGTCGCCGCCGGCGCGATGTGGTGCTCGATCAACGCGTCCAGCCCCGAGCTGATCAGGCGGTCCTGCACGGCATCGAGCCGCTCCGGACACTCGGGATGGTAAGGTCCCATCGCATGGAGGCGGCACGAGGGATGCGTGATGTACGCGATGGACACGGGGTGCGGTCGGCCGGCGCGGCCGGCGTCGCCGCGCTTCGGGGGTTCGAGCGGAGTGTAGCGCGCCGCGAGCGGTAATGACTAGCCGCCCATTGCCCTCTATAGTGGCCGCTTGGTGGCCACTCGGCCACGCCGACCCTTGCGCCGATGAGCCTGCGACCCGCCGAGACCCGCGCCGTCCCCCTGCCCGACCGCCTGGCTGCCGTCGTCGATGCGCTCGGCAGCATCGTCGTGGGCAAGCAGACACCGCTGAAGCTCGCGCTGGCCTGCCTGCTGGCGCGCGGACACCTGCTGATCGAGGACATCCCCGGTGTCGGCAAATCGACTCTGGCGCAGGCGCTCGCGGCGACGCTGGGCCTCCAGTACGCACGCATCCAGTTCACCAGCGATCTCTTGCCCGCAGACGTCCTCGGCGTATCGATCTTCGATCCCGGCACGCACGCGTTCCGCTTCCACTCGGGCCCGATTTTCCATTCGGTCGTGCTGGCCGACGAGATCAACCGCGCGCCTCCGAAGACGCAGAGCGCGCTGCTGGAGGCGATGGAAGAGCGGCAGGTCTCGATCGACGGCAACACGCGGCCGCTGCCCGATCCCTTTTTCGTGATCGCGACCCAAAATCCGGCCGAGCAGATCGGCGCCTATCCGCTGCCCGAATCGCAGCTCGACCGGTTTCTGATGACCATCGAGCTCGGCTATCCCGAGCCCGCCGCCGAGCGCGAGCTGCTGCTGTCGGGCGATCGCCGTTCCCGCATCGCCGATCTCGCGCCCTGCGCCGACGCCGCTACCCTCGTCGCCTGGCAGCGCGAAGCCGCCGCGGTTCACGTCGCCCCGGCGCTGCTCGACTACGTGCAGGCGCTGCTCGCGGCATCGCGCGGCGTCGGCGCGTCGACCGGCGGCATCGCCGGCGGAGCGCATCGCGGCCTGTCGCCGCGCGCCGGCTTGCTGCTGGTGGCTGCGAGCCGTGCCTGGGCGCTGTTGGCCGGCCGGCCAATGGTCCTGCCGGAGGACGTCCAGGAGGTGTTCGCCGCGGTCGCCGGCCATCGTCTCGCCGGCAGTGCGCGCGCCGGCGGGCCGCAGGCGAAGAACCTGCTGCGCGCGGTGCCGTTGCCCTGAACCCAAGCGCTCGCGACGCGCGGCGATCCCCCATCCGCTGCGCGCGCCTTAGCGCCCGCAGCGAACGACGATGACCGCGTTCTCCTTGGCCGGCTCGTGGATCACGCAGGCGCGACAGCGGTTCTGGCGGCTTGCGCCGGGCGACCGCGAGCCGGTCGTGCTGCGCCACCGCCGGATCTACATCCTGCCGACGCGGCGCGGTGTGGCGGTGATCGCGACGCTGGTGATCATGCTGCTGACCGCGATGAACTACGCGCTTTCGCTTGGCTACGCGCTGACGTTCCTCGCCGGAGGCATGGTCGCCGCGGCGCTGCTCGCGACGTTTCGCAATCTCGCCGGCATCGCCGCCTCGCCGGTCGGAGCCGGCGAGGCCTTTGCCGGCGGCGAGGTCGCGTTCACGCTGGCGCTTGCCAGCGGCAATCGCGCGCGCAGCGGCATCGTCGTCACGCCGCGCGACGGACAGCCCGCAGGCATCGATCTGCCCGCCGATGCGACGCGTCCGGTCGTGCTCGCCGTCGCCGCGCCCCGCCGCGGGCCACACGCGCTGGGACGGGTCACCCTGTCGAGCGATTACCCGTTGGGGCTGTGGGGCGGCTGGGCGTATGTGCATTTCCCGTTGTCGGCGTGCATCTATCCGGCGCCGGAAACCGCGCCGCCACCGCTGCCGCCGGGCCGGCAGGGCATCGACGCCCAGCGCGCGGCGCGCGCGGCCGACGCCGAGCTTGGCGGTGTGCGCGACTACGAGCGCGGCGACCCGCAGAACCGCATCGCGTGGAAAGCGGTGGCGCGCGGCGCGGGCTGGTATACCAAGCAGTTCGAGGGCGGCGCCGGCGGCGGCACGATCGATCTCGACTGGGCGGAGCTGCCGCCCGGCTTGGGCGATGAAGCGCGGCTGTCGCGCCTGACCGCCTGGGTGCTCGCCGCCGAGCGCGAGACGCGCGCCTTCGCCCTGCAGCTGCCGGGGACGGCGTTGCCGCACGGGCAAGGTGCCGGGCATCGGCGTGCCGCGCTGATCGCGCTGGCGTGCTTCGGCCGGCGGAGCGGGACATGAGCGTCAAACGCGCGCCGCTGCCGCTGACGCGGCCGCACCTCGGGGCGCTGGCGGCGCTGCTCGTGTGTGCACAAATGCCGCTGTGGATGCATGTCGACCGGTGGATCGCGGTCACCGGCACGGCCCTGATCGTCGCCCGCCTGGTATTTCCGTTCGATCGCAACAACCTGCGCAACCTGCGCCGCTGGCTGCTGCCGGTGTTCGCGCTTGCCGCGGCGATCGGGATCCGCGTCGGATACGGCTACTTCCTGGCGCGCGATCCCTGCGTCGCGTTCCTCTACGTGCTGGTCGGCATCAAGTTCCTCGAGGCGCGTGGCACCCGCGACGGCGCGCTGCTCGTCTGCCTCGCCCTCTTTCTCGCGCTGACCCAGTTCTTCTACGCGCAGACGATCGTGTCGGCGCTCTTCGCGCTGCCGGCGCTGCTGGCTGCAGGCGTCGCGCTCGCCTTGCTGCGCGTCTCCGCCGGTGCGGACCTCGCGTGGCGGCCGCAAGTCCGTGCCACCATCACGCTGATCCTGCAAGGCCTGCCGATCGCGGCGCTGCTGTTCGTGCTGTTTCCGCGGCTGGCCGGACCGCTCTGGGGCAGCCCGCTGGAGAGCGGCGCGCGCACCGGATTGTCCGAGACCATGTCGCCCGGTTCGATCAGCGACCTGTCGCTGTCCGACGAGGTCGCCTTTCGCGTCGAGTTCAGCGGCGCGCCGCCGGAACCTTCGCAGCGCTACTGGCGCGGACCGGTATTCGCGCGCTTCGACGGCACGACCTGGCGCGCGCTGCACAAGCTGCGCACCGGGCGATTCGTGCCGCAATCCGCGCGTCCGATCGATTACACGGTGACGATCGAGCCGCACGGCAAACTGTGGCTGTTCGCACTCGAACACCCGACCGAACCGCCGCATGCGCCGAGCCCCGACGCGCCGACCGGCGCTGCCGAGGGTCCGATCGCGATCCTGACCTACGACCAGCAACTGCTGGCGAAGGCGCCGGTCGCGCAGGCGGTGCGCTACGCGGTGCGTTCGTCAGCGGGCGGCGACTTCGCGGCGGTCTCCGGCGACGCATTCGACAACCTGCAGCTGCCGCGCGGCAATCCGCGCACCGTCGAATTCGCGCGCGACCTTCGCGCGCGCAGCGCATCGGACCGCGCCTACATCGCGGCGGTGCTCGACTGGTTCCGCAACGAGTCGTTCACCTATACGCTGGCGCCGGACATTCTCGACAAGGACCCGGTCGACGGCTTCCTGTTCGACACGCGCCGCGGCTTCTGCGAGCACTTCGCCGGCGCCTTTGCCTTGCTGCTGCGCGCCGCCGGCATTCCGTCGCGCGTCGTCACCGGCTATCAGGGCGGAGAGATGAACCCGACCGGCGAGTACATGATCGTGCGGCAGTCGGACGCCCATGCCTGGACCGAGGCGCTGCTCGACGGCCGCTGGCAGCGCATCGATCCCACGGCCGCGGTCGCGCCGTCGCGCATCGAGCGCGGCATCGGCGCCGCGCTGCCGATCGGCGAGCGCGTGCCGTACCTGGCGCGGATCGAAATGACCTGGCTCAAGAGCCTGCGGCTGCGCTGGGATGCCGTCAACTATCACTGGCAGCGGAGCTTCGTCGGCTTCAATCTCGAGCGGCAACGCGATTTCCTCCGCGATATCGGGATGAGCGGGGCCCCGCCCTGGCGCGTTGCCCTGCTGCTGGGCATTGCCGCCTCGCTATGGGGCGCCGCGGTTCTGGGGCTCTCGCGGCTGCGGCTGTCGCGCGTCGACGCCGAGGTCGCGCTGTGGCGGGCGGCCTGCCGGAGGCTCGCGCGGGCGGGCCTTGCCCGCCGCCCGGACGAAGGCCCGCTCGCCTACGCCGCTCGCGCGGCCGCGCGCTGGCCCGCGCGCGCCGCGCTCATCGGCGCCATCGCCGAGCGTTACGCGGCGCTGCGCTACGGCCCGGCGTCGCCGCGGAATGCGGCGCTGGTGGGAGAGCTCCGCGCGAGCGTGGGCGCGTTGCCGGCCGCACGCGTGCTGCGCGCCTCGCCCTGACAACCTGGCCGCGTAGCGGATCCGCTCATCACCCGGCAAGGGCCCGGCGCGCCGTCACAGCAGCGCATCGCGCGACAGGCCCTTGCGGCGCAGGCGCGCGCGCAGTTTCTCCAGAGCCTCGGCCTGGATCTGGCGCACCCGCTCGCGGGTGACGCCAAGCTCGCCTGCGAGCTGCTCGAGCGTCGCCACGTCGCAGCCGTTGAGCCCGTACCGGCGCTCGATCACGTGCCGCTGTCGGTCGGCGAGCTCCTCCAGCCATAGCTTGACCCAGCCCTCGATCTCGGAATTGTGCAGCAGCAGTTCCGGCCCCGGCGCGTCTTCGTCGCTGATCTGGTCCCCGACCGACAGCCCCGACTCGACGTCGAACGCCGCATCGAGCGAGGTGACATGCTCGTTGTACCCGAGCACTTTGCGCACCTGCTCGACCGGCTTGCCCAACAGGTGCGCGACGTCGTCGAGCGTCGGATCGCGTCCCAGGCCCAGAATCCCGTGCGTTTCCAGGTGGCGCATCGCGCGCAGCACGATGTTGAGCTCCTTGACCACGTGCGCCGGGAGCCGGATCGTGCGCGACTGGTTCATGATGGCGCGCTCGATCGACTGGCGGACCCACCACGTCGCGTACGTCGTGAAGCGAAACCCGCGCTCCGGATCGAACTTCTCCAGCGCGTGGATCAGGCCGAGATTGCCTTCCTCGATCAAGTCCGCGAGCGTCAGGCCGCGATTCAGATAGTGCTTGGCGATGCTCACGACCAGGCGCAGGTTGTGCTCTATCATTTTCTGCCGCGCCGCGAAGTCGCCGTCGCGGTTGGCGCGCGCGTACTCGAGCTCCTCGGCCGGCGTCAGCAGCGGACTCTGACCGATCTCGTTCAGATATATCTGCGTAACGTCGTTGAGGAAGTCGGCGCCGACGCCGACGATCGGCATGTCCAGCGGCAGGTCCCGCGTACGGGTATCGGGCTCCGGCGCCATGGCCGGCTCGTCGTCGTCTGCCGCCGAGTGCGCACTCATGCGGGCGACCGTTGCGCTACGCCGGCGGCAGGAACTTCGCCGGATCGACCGGCTTGCCGAAGCGGCGAATCTCGAAGTGCAACGCGACCCGGTCGGCGTCGGTGTCGCCCATTTCGGCGATCTTCTGCCCCTTCGCCACCTGCTGGCCTTCCTTGACCAGGATCTCGCGGTTGTGCGCGTAGGCGGAGAGAAAGGTGCTGTTGTGCTTGATGATGATCAGCTTGCCGTAGCCGCGCAGGCCGTTGCCCGCGTACACAACCTTGCCGGCGCCGCTGGCGAAGATCGGCTGCCCCGCCTTGCCGGCGATGTCGATGCCCTTGAGGTTCGCGCTCTCGGAAAAGCCGGAAACGACCTTGCCGATCGCGGGCCACGCCCAGTCGACATTGCCGCCGTCGATTTCGGGAACGCGCGGCGACGCGGGGCGCGCCTCGGGCGCGTTGGCCGCGCCGGCCGGAAGTGCCAGCGGCGCAGGCGGCGCCGCGACGCTCGGTGGCGCCGACGGCGAGGGCGCGATGGCGTTGCTCTGCTGCATCTGCGCCAGCGCCTGCTCCGAATAGGGCAGCTTCAGCGCCTTGGGCTCGCTCTTGAACGCCGCGGTGTTGCCGCGTCCCGACGGGGTCGCGCCGGTGAAGGGCAGCGTTCGCGCTTCGCTGCCGACCGGCGCGATCGGCGGCGCTGCCGCCAGCGGCGTCGTCACCGCCCCGCCCGATGCGGCGGCCGCGCCGGCCTCGCCGGGCGGCGCCAGCACCAGGACGCGGTCGGTGCGGATCACGTTGACGTTCTCGATGTTGTTCCACGCCGCGAGCTCGCGATAATCGAGCCCGTGGTCGAGCGCGATCTGGTAGAGCGTCTCGCCGCGCTTGACGACGTGCGTCGGCGGCAACGCTGCTTCGGCGGACGGCACCTCGACCGTCGCGGGCGGTACGGTTTCGATCACTTCGGGCGGCGGCGGAACGCGCTCGCTCACCGGAGCCGGTGGTCGGGTCATGCACGCGGCGAGAATCAGCGCGGCGGCGGCCGCCGCCGCCGGCAGCCGGAGCGAATGCGAATCGCGCAGAAAGATCATGCCAGTCCGGGAAGCAACGGCACGAATCTTACCGCGTCGTAGGTTTGCTCGCGAATGCCGGTCGGCGACTTTTCGATCACCGTCAGGCGCTGTGTGCCGCGCTCGTCGTCGTCGCGCGCCGCCAGCGGCAGCACCATGCGGCCGCCGACTTTCAGATAGCGCAGCAATGCGGTCGGAACCTGCGTCGCCGCGGCGGTCACGATGATGCCGTCGACTTCGAGCTCTTCGCCCAGGTCCGCCGAGCCGTCGCCATGCTTGATCCGCACGTTGTCGAGCTTCAGCGCGCGAAGGTTGTGCCGCGCCTTGGCAACCAGCGAGGCGATGCGCTCGACCGTGTATACCTCGTCGGCGAGCCGGGCCAGCACCGCCGTCTGGTAGCCGCACCCGGTGCCGATCTCGAGCACGCGATGCAGGTGCCCGCCGGCGCGCAGCAACTCGGTCATCCGCGCGACGACGTACGGCTGCGAGATCGTCTGCCCGGCACCGATCGGCAAGGGGCTATCGTCGTAGGCGCGGATCGCCAGCGCCTCCTCGACGAAGATATGCCGCGGCACGGCCGCCATCGCCGAGATCACCGTCTCGTCGCGTATGCCCTGCTCGCGCAGGCGCTCGATCATGCGCGTGCGCGTGCGAGCCGAGGTCATGCCGATGCCGCCGAATTTTTCGACGCCGGCGCTCATGATGCGGCCGGCATTGCGGGTCGCGCGGCCGGCGGGCCGCCCGCCTCGCCGCGCGCACCCGTCACGCGACGATCCATGCGGCGATGCGCTTCATTTCGCTGTGGTTGGTCAGATCGATCTGCAGCGGAGTCACCGACACGAACCCCAGTCCGACCGCGTGGAAGTCGGTGCCCTCGCCCGCATCGGCGGCAGCGCCCGCCGCACCGACCCAGTAGCAGGTCTCCCCGCGCGGCGTCTCGGTCTTCACCACCGATTCCGCCTTGTGCCGCTTGCCCAGCCGCGTCACGCGAATGCCCTTGATGTCGGCGCTGGGCACGTCGGGCACGTTGACGTTCAAAAGCCAGGTCTCCGAGGGCTTCCTGCGATGGCGCGACAGCAGGTCGACGACGACCCTGGCGGCGGTTTCGAAGTGGTGACCGTTCTTGCTGGTCAGCGACACCGCCATCGACGGAATTCCGAGCAGATAGCCCTCGGTCGCGGCGGCGACGGTGCCGGAATAGATCGTGTCGTCACCCATGTTGGCGCCGTGATTGATGCCCGAGATCACCATGTCCGGCAGTTCATCGAGCAGGCCGGTCACGGCGAGATGCACGCAGTCGGTCGGCGTTCCGTTGACGAACAGAAACCCGCTCGGCGCCCGGCGCACGGTAAGCGGCCGATCGAGTGTCAGCGAATTGGATGCGCCGCTGCGGTCGCGCTCGGGCGCGACGACGGTGATGTCGGCATATGGAGCGAGATCTGCGGCGAGACGCTCCAGGCCAGGGGCGAAGTAGCCGTCGTCGTTGCTGAGCAGGATGCGCATCGCGTGGGTTGGCGGTTTCGCGCCCGGTCGATGTGCGCCGGCACGTTGCGGCCATTATATGCGATGGCCGCGCGCAACCGGCGGGCGACGAAGCCGCGGCGTCGCCTGCGCGGGGCGCGCCCGTGCCGCGTCGGAGGGCCGTGACGCGCTCGCGCTATTTCGCCGGCCAGTTGCGCGCGAAAACGGCCGCGAGCTTCGGATGCGCTTCGATCTTGACCAGCGCCGCGTGGAACACCGCGCGCTGCGCCGCTAGATGCGCCCGCGATCCGGCCCATCGGGTCACGACGGCCGCGTACAGATCCAGCGCGCCGACATCGGCGCCGGAGAGGAACGGCCGCGGCGGAAACATGTCGGCGAAAATCTCCCAATGGCGGTGCAGGCGCGCGCGGGTGCCGGCCCGAATGCGATCCCTAGCCGAATCGTCCATGTCGCTGCAGAAACGCTCGGGAAAGTCGATGACGGTGATCGCCGAATAGCAGTTGGCGGCGATATAAACCAGACCGCGGATCGCCTGCGCCCGCGCGGCCTCGTCGCGCGGCAGCAGACCCGCGGCAGGATGCGCGGCGTCCAGATGAATCAGGATCGCCGCGCTTTCGGACAACGCCGCGCCATCGGGCAGGGCCAGCGTCGGGATCTGGCCGATCGGATTGATCTTGAGCAGATCGCGAAACGCGTCATTGGTCTCCCAGGACGCCGTCTCGACCAGGCGGTAGGGTGCGCCCGCCAGCGTCAGCGCGGCTTCGATCGACGCCGATCCCGAACCCTTCTTGCCGTAAAGCGTATACATGCGCCCTCCTCATCGCCTGGCCCTGCCGCCCGCTGCCGATGGCGCCTGGCGTTCCCCGTGCGCGGCATCGCCACCGCTCGCGATTGCGATCTCGCGTCCCAGCCCGGTCCGGGCCCTTGATCGCCGGGATGCCCGGACCGCTTGGCGCAGGCGTCGCCCCGTGGCGGGACCCTACGCGCTCGCCGTCATTTTTTCCATGCGCTTCTGCATATCGGTGGCGGAAACGTCCTCCTTGTGCGTCGCGATCGTCCACACCAGGCCGAACGGGTCGGTGATCGTGCCGCTGCGATCGCCGTAGAACTGGTCCTTGACCGGCTGCTTGACCGTCGCGCCCGCGGCGACGGCTTGCGCGAAGCTCTTGTCCACGTCCGGCACATAAAACATCAGGCTGACCGGCGAGCCGCCGTAGGACTGCACGCTGCGGTGGCCCATCTCGGGAGACTCGTCGGCGAGCATCAGAACGCCCCCGGCGATCTTGAGCTCGGCGTGGCCGACCTTGCCGCCGGGGGCGGGAAGGCGCATGACTTCGCTGGCGCCGAACGCCTTCTTGTAGAAATCGATCGCCTTGGCTGCGTCGCGGACGATCAGGTACGACGTGACGCCGGCATAGCCGGCGGGAATGGGCTGAACCATGGTATCTCCTTGCCTTAAGTGAGGTGGTGTTGCAAAAACGACCGCGAAACGCAACGCTTGCGGCCCGACGCTAATCGAACGCGCCCGCGCGAAGCAACCCGACGGCGACGCCCTCGATCGCCATCTCGGTGTGCGCAGGATTTACGACAATCGGTTCGAAAGCGGAGTTCTCCGGAATTAGCGAGATTTCGCGCCCGCGCCGCTTGAGGCGCTTGACGGTGACTTCGTCCCCGGCGGCCCCCGCCAGGCGCGCGACCACGACCTGCCCGGAGCGCGCCTCGCCGGTACGGTGTACGGCAAGCAGATCGCCGTCCAGGATTCCCGCATCCTTCATGCTCATGCCGCGCACGCGCAAAAGGTAATCGGCACGTGGCGAAAACAACGTCGGATCAACGCGGTAGTACGCCTCGATGTTCTCGGCGGCGAGGATCGGCTGGCCGGCGGCAACGCGTCCTACCAGGGGCAGCGTTCCCTGGATCGGCACGCCGGGAACATCCTTCAACCGCAAGCCGCGCGACGCGCCGGGCAGGAGTTCCAGCACGCCTTTTCGCGCCAGAGCCTGCAGATGGTCCTCCGCCGAGCTGGCGCTCGCAAAACCGAGTCCGGCGGCGATGTCCGCACGCGTCGGCGGCATGCCTCTGGACGCGATGAAGCTGCGGATCCAGTCGAGGATCTGCCGCTGCCGCGGGGTCAGGCGCGTCGGCGCTGCAGGCGCATCGGGAGCGCGGCGGAACTGGGCGGACGGACGGGCAGCGCGCGGCGGCATCACCATACCATATGAATATACGGTACCGTGATTATAAACGGTACCCGGGAGGCGTCAAGTCCGCTCGCACGCCGTCCGCTGTCGCGCGGCGGACGGCCTCGCCACCAGTGTCCGCGCGAGGTAAGCTCGGCGCCGAGAAGATCATGGACCGATTGATCGATCACTGTCTCGACGGGCGGCGAGTAGCGGTCTACCGCTTGGCGACCTTCCTTGCCGCCGCGCTGTTGCTGGCAGCCTGCGGCGGTGGCGGCGGAGGATCGGGCGGCAGCTCGATGCCGCCGCCTCCGGCGTTCACCGATCCGACCCAGTATTCGAGCTCGCCTACGGCATCGCTCACCAGCGCCGCCGAGCTCAGCGCCGTCACGCATCACCAGCTCGCGCTGAACGGCGCGACGCTCGCCTACACCGCCACCGCGGGACATCTGACCGCACGGGCGCTGCTGGGCGGCACGCCGGAGGCGTCGTTCTTCTACGTCGCCTACACGCTCGACGGCGCCAACGCGGCGACGCGGCCGGTGACCTTCTTCTACAACGGCGGTCCGGGTTCGGCGACCGTATGGCTGCACCTGGGCTCGTTCGGGCCGAAGCGGCTGGTCACCGGCGATCCGTCGACGACGGCCCCGGCGCCGTTTCCGCTGGTCGACAACGCCGACAGCCTGCTCGACGTGAGCGACCTCGTGTTCGTCGACGCGGTCGGCAGCGGTCTCTCGGAAGCGATCGCGCCCTTCGGCAACGAGAGCTTCTGGGGCGTCGATCTCGACGCGGAGGTATTCCGCGATTTCGTCATGCGCTACCTCGCGGCCAACAATCGCAACGCATCGCCCAAGTTCCTGTTCGGCGAGTCGTACGGAACCACGCGCAGCGCGGTGCTCGCGAACCTGCTGGAAACCGCCGGCGTCGCGCTGAACGGCGTCGTGCTGCAGTCGTCGGTCCTCAACTACAACACCAACTGCGGCGTCATCGTCGCCATCGTCAGCTGTGCCGGCTACGTGCCTTCGTACGGCGCCATCGGCGCCTGGTATAACCTCGACCATCCGAATCCCGCGCCGGCCGCACTGCCGGGGTTCGTCGACCAGATGCGCACGTTGACGGCCTCGCAATACGATCCCGCTGTCAACGCCTTTCTCGCGACCGCAACGCCGCCGCCACCGGGATTGCTGACGCAGCTCGCGGCGACGACTGGCATGTCGCTGGCCGGCTGGCAATCGCACTTCAATCTCGACCCCGGGTTCTTCCAGTTCAACCTGATCCCCGGCACGCTGATCGGCCGCTACGATGCCCGGGTGTCGACGCCTCAGGGGAGTCCACTGGCCAGCGAGGACGATCCGTCGAGCACGTTCATCACGCCGTCTTTTGCCGCCCGCATCACGTCGTATCTCAATGCCGACCTGCAATACACGAATCCTTCGAGCTACGTCTTGCTGAGCAACGCGCTCCAGAACTGGACTTTCGGCCACGACGGACTGCTGCTGCCGGATACGATTCCCGATCTGGCCGCCGCGCTGGCGCAGAATCCGAAGCTCAAGGTGCTTTCGGTCAACGGCTACCACGATCTCGCGACACCGTTCTTCCAGACGGAACGCGATCTGGCCCGGCTCGGTCCAAACCCCAACGTGCAGCTGCGCTTCTACCTGGGCGGCCACATGACCTATCTCGACGACGCGTCGCGCGCGCTGGAGAAGGCCGACCTGCTGCAGTTCTATCAAAGCGCGCTGGCAACCCAATGAGCGCAGCCCGCATCCGGGGAGTTCCGACCGTGGCTAGACCAAGGGCGCACGCGATCGCGCGCCTCGCGGCCATGCCGGCGGTGCTCGCGCTCGCCCTGTGCGTCACCGTTCCCGCGGTCGCCGCGACCGCCGAATCGCCGCCTGCCACCGTCCTGCATCCGATGCGCGATCCCTGGGTCCCGCCGGAGCTGCGCCAGCCGTCGTCCGCGCCACCCACGCATGGCGCGGCGTTGCGGGCGCAGGTCGAGCGCAAGCTCAAGGCCGGGTTCGATGCCGCGGACGTCGGTCACGGCGGCACGCTGACGCGTGAGCAGGCGCGTGCCGCCGGGTTGGGTTACATCGTCGGGCATTTCGACGAAATCGATCGCCGGCGCGCGGGTGCGGTCAGCTTCGACGACGTCAAGAGCTACCTTCGCGAGCGTGGAGCGCAGCTGAACTGACGGGGCGGGAGTCTCCCGCGCCATCCGCCCGGGTGCCACCGTCGCGAGCCGCGCAGCCGGCCAGCGCAAATCGGCCACCGGCAGCAGGTCGAATCGGCCGGCCGCCGACACGCTTCATCCGCGTGCGCCGCACTTCACGCGCCCCGGCGAGCAGCCGGTCGCAGCATCCGCAATTCCCGCATGGAGCCCGTTACAGTTTGGCTAACGCGGCCGCCTGAAGGCGGGCGCCGCGTTGCTTCGGCAAAGGATCCGTGCATCCTGCCCGCCGCCACAGTTGGCGGCAATCCAACCTGGGGAAAGACGACGATGAACTTCGACAAAGCAATCGCGCGGCTGGCAGCGGGCGCGCTCTTGAGCGCGGCCATGCTGGCCCCGTTAGCAGCGCATGCGCAGGACAAGCCGTACGCGGAGGGTTCGGTATGGAATGTCAGCATGGTCCGGGTCAAGGCCGGCATGTTCGACGCCTACATGCAGGACATTCTTCCGCTACGCAAGAAGATCAACGAGGAGGCGATCAAGCAGGGCTTTCTCCTGTCCAGCCACATCCTGACCGGCAGCGCCGTCGGCCGCGACGACTGGAACCTGATCATCCTCGACGAATTCAAGAACTGGGCGGCGTTCGACGGCCTCAGCGCCAAGTACGAAGCGATCGCCCACAAGTTCGTCGGATCCGAAGAGGTGCAGACGCAGATCATGTCCAAGCGTCAGGACGTGCGCGAGATCCTGGCCAACAAACCGATGCAGGAGATCCTGATCCGGTAGCCGCAGCGGACCGATCGCCGCCGGTACGCCGCTGCCGCGGCGCGCGTCGGCGGCGCCTCGCTGCACGACGGGCGTGGTCGCGGAACAGCGGGATCAATCGGACGCGCCGCAAAAACGGCCGGCCCGTCCTGCCGTCGACTTCCCGCGTCAATCCGGCGGCGCAATCCACGTGAACGAGCGTTAATCCGGCGCTGCCCCGGAGCCTGTCTTGAGCCGCCTCGCGGCCAACGCGTATCCTCCCGCGGCGCCGTCGATGAAGTGCACGTGGTTGCTTTCGGATATCGAAGGCACGATGCAGGTCATGATCGCAGCCGGCTGGCGGTGGATGCCGAAGCTCGCGATGCCCTCGCGCGCCGCCTGCTCCAGCCGCTGCTCGATCCGGTCCGCGATTCCCGGCGTGCAATCGAGCGTCATGCGCAGGTTGTCGTCGTACTTGCGGTAGTCCGAGTTCTCGACGACCTCCTGGCGGTATCTTGCCGGATCGAAGCCGCCGAGCCGCACGCCGCCGCGCATCAGGGCGTACGCGACCAGCGTCGCCCCGAACACGCGCAGCCGGCGCAGGAACAGATTTTCGCCGCGCCGGCGCGCCGCGCGCGCCTCGAGCTCGACACCCGGCGGCGGCCAGCCGACCCCGGGCGCGTTGACGGGCACCGGGCGCGCCACGTCGGCGCTCGCTTCCAGCTCGGCGAGCAAGCCTTCGATCATCGAGCGGAATGCGGGATCGCCGTGCGTCGACGGCGCGACCAGCAGCGAGACGATCACCCCGCGAGTCGCCGGAATCGGGTCCCAGCGGCAGGACATCCCGCCCAAGTCCGGACGCGTCCCCGGCGGCGCCGCCGGAATCGCGTAGCGTCGCTCTTTCATCGCCCGCTCGGCCCACGCGAGCCCGCCGCCCGAGAACATCGCGTAGGACACGTTTTTCGATGGCCCGAAGCGCGCGACACCGGCCTTGAGCCCCTGCGCGCCGACGGCGGACACCGGCACCAGCGCCGTGCGCAATTCCAGGCCGAGATCGTCGCGCGTCCAGGCGGCGGTCGCGGCCAGCGCCGCGGCTGAGACCGCCTCGTCGCAAGCGGGCACGGCGAAGCTCGCGCCGTCGCCGCCGAAGACGAACGGAAACTTCCGCTGCGGCAGCGCGTTGCTGATCGCGGCGATCACCGCAGCCCCGGCGAAGTTCACCGCCTTGTAGCGGCCTGCCGCGATCGCCTGCGTGGAATGGACGACATCGGTGAGCCCGATCAGCCAGTCGTCCGGCAGCGCCCGGTAGCGTGCCGGGTCCATGATGTCGGCGAAGGTTTCGAAAACCGGCAGGCGGTCGTAGAAGTCGGCGTTGTCCGGCATGACGGGCGCGCGCGAGGTGCGGAGCGGGAACGCATCATAACCGGACTCAACGTCCCGGCGCGTCGCGCCGCCGTTGCCGGAACCGCCGGCGCCCGCAGCATCGAATCGGGCGACCGGCGGCCCGCGTTTTGTAGCAGAATGGACGCGCGCGCATGGCCGGATCCGGTTCGGTCGCGTCGCGACGCGCGGAGGAATCGCATGCACGAACACACGGTCGGCGCCGGGCATGTTCACGGTCCGGGCGAAAGCGACGACCACCGCCATGACCAGGGCGGCTCGGAGCTCTCGGACATGGACCTGCGCGTCCGCGCGCTCGAGTCGCTGCTGGTGGAAAAGGGCTACGTCGATCCGAAGACGCTCGATATGCTGATCGAAACCTACGAGACCCGGGTCGGTCCGCACAACGGCGCGCGCGTCGTCGCCAAGGCCTGGGCCGACCCGGACTACCGGCGATGGCTGCTTGCCGACGCCACCGCGGCGATCGCCTCGCTCGGCTACACCGGCCGCGGCGGTAACCACATGGTCGCGCTGGAGAACACGCACGGAGTCCACAATATGGTCGTGTGCACGCTGTGCTCGTGCTATCCGTGGCCGGTATTGGGACTGCCACCGGTGTGGTACAAATCCGCGCCGTACCGTTCGCGCGCGGTCATCGATCCGCGCGGTGTCCTCGCCGACTTCGGCGTGACGTTGCCCCGGGACGTCGAGGTGCGCGTATGGGACTCCACGGCGGAGATCCGGTACCTGGTCGTTCCCGAAAGGCCGGCGCACACCGAAGGCTGGCCGGAGGAACGGCTGGCCGCGCTGGTCACGCGCGATTCGATGATCGGCACCGGCCTGCCGAAGGCCGCGGCCGCACCTGTCGAGACAGTGCGATGAACAGCGTGCACGACATGGGCGGCGGGCAAAGCTTCGGTCCGATCGCGCCCGAGGCCGACGAACCCCGCTTTCACGCGGCGTGGGAGCGACGCGCGTTCGCGATGACATTGGCGATGGCGGGCGCCGGCGTGTGGAATCTCGACCAGTCGCGTGCAGCCCGCGAGAGCCTGCCGCCGGCGCAGTATCTGGCCAGCAGCTACTACCAGATCTGGCTCTCCGGCCTGGTGGAGATGATGATCGAGCGGGGCTTGGTCATACGCGAGGAGTTGGCGGACGGCCGCATGCGTGCGGCGCCGCTGAAAACAGGCGTGCTGACGGCCGAGAAGGTGGCCGCCGCGCTGGCGCGAGGCAGCTCGACGGCGCGGCAGCCGGCGGGCCCCGCGCGCTTTGCGGTCGGTGACGCGGTGCGGACGCGGGAAATGAATCCGCCGACGCATACGCGGTTGCCGCGGTACTGCCGCGGCAAGCGGGGCACGATCGCCCTGGTGCACGGCGTGCACGTATTCCCCGACGCCAGTGCGCGCGGCGGCGGCGAGGACCCGCGGTGGCTGTACTCGGTGCGCTTCGACGCGGCCGAATTGTGGGGGCCGTATACCAGTGCAGCGGCCGTTCACGTCGACTGCTGGGACCCGTATCTGGAGACGCCATGATGGCCACGCCACTCGATTCGATCGTCGCCGCGGCCATGACGCCGACCCGATCCGCGGCGAACGCGGAGGCCCGACCGCACCACCCGCCGGGCGGCGATGCCGGCCCGGTATTCAAGGCGCCGTGGGAAGCACAGGCGTTCGCGATGACCCTGGCGCTGCAGCAGCGCGGCGTGTTCAGCTGGAAGGAGTGGGCGCAGGCGCTGGCCGGCGTGATCGGCGAAGTGCGGGCGCGCGGCGAGCCCGATACCGGCGAGCAATACTACCAACATTGGCTGACGGCGCTCGAGCGCCTCGCGGCACGCAAGGGATTGGTCAGCGACGCTTCGTTGCAGACGCGCCGCGAGCAATGGGCGCAAGCGGCGCGCGCAACCCCGCACGGCCGGCCGATCGAGCTCGGGAGTGTGCGATGACCTCATCATCCCCTGCCAGCGCCGACAACGCGCCAGCGGCGGAGCGCGTCGGCTCGCCCGCGGTGTCGCATATCGCGGCGCCGCTATGCGCTGCGCTCCTCGGGCTCTTGCTGCTGTATGCGGCGGGCTTTGCGCAGACCGAAGTAATCCACAACGGCGCCCACGACGCGCGTCACGCGGCGGGTTTTGCCTGCCACTAGACCGCCGAGCATGCTCAAGCGGATCGTCGCCGCGGCGGCTTTGGCCGGCGCCTTGTCGGGCGTGCTGCTGACCGGTGTCCAGCAGATCGCGATCGCGCCGCTGATTCGCGCGGGCGAAGTTCAGGAGGCGGCAAAGGCCGCGTCGCCAGCGCCGAGCGGCGCTCCGACGCACGAAGGCTGGCAGCCACGCGACGGCTGGGAGCGACTGAGCGCCACGGCCGTCGCCAACGTCGTGCTCGCGACCGCGTACGCGCTGCTGCTCGTCGCGGCGTTGTCGCTGCGGCAGCAATCCGGTTGGCGCGCCGGCCTGCGATGGGGTCTCGCCGGCTACCTGGTGTTCTTTGTCGCGCCGGCGCTGGGACTGCCTCCGCTGCTGCCCGGCAGCGACGCCGCGCCGCTGGTCGACCGCCAGACGTGGTGGGTCGGCGCGGTGAGTTGCTCGGGCGCCGGGCTGTGGCTCGCGGCGTTCGCCAAGAGCCCGCTGCTGCGCGTCGCCGGCCTCGCGCTGATCGCCGCTCCGCACGTCATCGGCGCGCCACAGCCGCCGGGCGGCGCCCCGAACGACGCCGCGGCCGCGCGCGCCTTCATCCGCGCTGCGTATCTCGCCAACGCCGCGCTCTGGCTGGCGCTGGGCCTGTCGGTGGGCATCCTGTGCAAGCCAGCGAACGCGGCGCCCGACCTGGCGGCACGCGGCCCCGGCGAAGCCGGTCCGTTACGCTAGGCGTACGACGCCACGCGTCGGCGCCGATCGACGCTCCAGGGACCGCCGCCCGCGACCGCGAAATACAGGAACACGAAACAATAGACCGCGGCGAGCTCGCCGCCGTTGAGTATCGGCAGCAGATTGCGCGGCCCGTGCGCCAGGAAATAGGCGAAGGCCATCTCGCCGGACAGGACGAAGGCGACCGGGCGCGTGAAAAGCCCGATCAGCAGCAATGCGCCGCCGACGAGCTCCAGCACGCCCGCCGCGCCGATCAGCGACATCAACTGCACGTTGTCGAACGACGCGACGTGCGGCACGTGCAGCAGCTTGGCCGTGCCGTGCTGCAGGTACAGGCCTGCGACGACGATCCGCAGCAGGCTTTTGACGCGCTGCGACCAGGTTACAAAAAAGCTCGGATTCGGATTCATCGGCGGGTCCCTCTCCTCGGAAATTGTTAGCGTTCAGGCCTTTGGCGGGCGTTGGACAGCGAAACCGCCGCGGCGTTGCCGGTTCTCTCTCCGGCCGGAAACGCCGCCAGCTTCCGCGTCGGCGCGGCGCGCCCGGTGCAACTTCCGTCGCGCCGATGCTGTCCATCGTCGAAGAGCGTGTCCGCGCGGCGGCGCGCCGTCACGCGGGCAAAACTTGCAATGCCGCCGCAATCGATTATTCTGGCCGCGTCGAATCACCCGGTCCGCGACGCCATCATGAGCCCGCCTTCCGCACCGCCGCTGCATGCACTCGAAGAACAGCGCACCGCAGTCGGCGCGCAAACCCTTGCGTCGCTGTTCGCGGCCGACGCCAACCGGTTCTCGCGCCTGTCGCTGTCCTGGGATCAGTGGCTCGCCGACTGGTCGAAGCAGCGCGTGACTCCGGACGCGCTGCACGCGCTGCTCGCCTACGCGAACGCGCGCAATCTGCCAACCTGGATCGCAGCGCTGTTCAGCGGCGAAAAGATCAACCTGTCGGAAGGACGTCCCGCGCTGCACACGGCGCTGCGCCAGCAGGACGATGCGCCGCTGCGGGTCGACGGCGGCGACATCATCGCGCCGATTCGCGCCGCGCAGGCACGCATGCGGACACTGGCCTCGCAGCTTCGCGGCGGGTCGCGTCTGGGCGCGACCGGCCGTCCGCTGCGTCATGCCGTTGCGCTCGGGATCGGCGGATCGGACCTCGGGCCGAAGCTCGTCTGCGATGCGCTGGCACCGGCGCGCAACGGCCGCAACGACGCCCCCGACGTCACGTTCGTCTCCAACGTCGACCCCGAGCAGTTGACGCGCGCGCTCGCCGGCCTCGACCCCGCGACGACGCTGTTCATCGTGACGTCAAAAACGTTCACGACCAGCGAGACGCTGGCCAACGCACACGCCGCGCGCGCGTGGCTCGCGCACGCGCTCGGCGCCGGCGGCGCGCTTGCGGCGCACTTCGTCGCCGTCACCGGTAACGGCGAGGCAGCGCGCGCCTTCGGCGTCGCCGGGGCCGATGTGCTGCCGGTGTGGGACTGGGTGGGCGGCCGCTACTCGCTATGGTCGCCGGTCGGACTGCCGATCGCGATCCGCTGCGGCTGGGATGCCTTCGCCGAGCTCCTCGCCGGCGCCGCCAGCCTCGATCGTCATTTCCGCGAGACGCCGCTCGAGCGCAACCTCCCGGTGCTGCTGGCGCTCGTCGATTTCTGGAACGCCCGCATGCTGGGCTATCCGCAGCGCATCATCGTCCCGTATGCGGAAGCGCTCCGGCTGCTGCCGAGCTATCTGCAGCAGCTTGCGCTGGAAAGCAACGGCAAGTCGGTGCTGCGCGACGGCACGCCCGTCGACGGGCCGACGGCACCCGCGCTCTGGGGCGGACCGGGCACCGACGGCCAGCACGCGTATTTCCAGTGGTTGCACCAGGGCACCTCGGCCGCCGCGGTGGAATTCATCGTACCGGTGCGCGCCGCGCATCCGCTCGGCACGCAGCAGACGCTGCTGGTCGCCAACGCGCTGGCGCAGGCGCAGGCGTTGATGCAGGGGAAATCGCTGGCCGAGGCGCGCGCCGAGGTCGCGCGCGGGTCCCACGGCCCCGCCACGGCGAGCGCCGAAGCGCTGGCCGCCAATCGCGTCTGTCCCGGCGACCGGCCGTCGACGACCTTGCTGCTGCCGGAGCTCAATGCGCGGCGTCTGGGCCAGTTGATCGCACTGTTCGAGCATCGGACCTTCGTCGAAGGCGTGCTGCTGGGCATCAACTCGTTCGACCAGTGGGGCGTCGAGCTGGGCAAGGCGCTGGCCGCCCCGCTGGCCTCCGCGCTGCGCGACGGCGCCCTTCCCGTCGCCGATGCGTCGACACGCGGCCTCGCCGCGCACGTCAACGCCGTCAATCGCCCGCGTTAGCCGCGGGTTCGGTCGCGCCGGCGGCAGCGCCGGTCAACGCCGGATCGGGACGAGGAGCGGCCTCCTCGGTCCGCGACGCCCCGGCCCGTGCGGAGTCGAGCGCCTGCGCGAGCTGCCACACCGCGGTGGCATAGAGCGGACTGCGGTTGTACCGGGTGAGCACGTACCAGTTGCCGAACGTCAGCCAGTAGCTGGGGCCGTCGGCTTCCTCGAGCATCAGTAGCCCTGGCGGGTCCGCAGGGAGGTCCGACGGCAACGCGTCGGCACCGACGCCGTCGCGCGCCCAGGCATCGAGCGGCCGCCGCTCGCTGATCCCGCCGTCCAGGCTGCGCGCGACGCCCTCGCTCGCCTGCGGATCGATGCGCGCCCGCGCCAGCACCGGCTGTCCCGGCCGCCAGTCGTGCCGCGCCAGGAAATTGGCGACGCTGCCGATCGCGTCGACCGGGTCGCCGGCGAGATCGATGCGGCCGTCACCATCGTAGTCGATGGCGTAGGCTCGCATGCTGCCCGGCATGAATTGCGGCAGCCCCGACGCGCCCGCATACGATCCCCTGGGCACCAGCGGCGAAATGCCTTGGTCGCGCGTGAGCAGTAGGAATTGCTTCAGCTCATCGCGAAAGAAATCGGCGCGGCGCGGGTAGTCGAATGCCAGCGTCGTCAGCGCGTCGAACACCCGATAGCCACCGGTGTTGCGGCCGTAGTAGGTCTCGACGCCGATGATGGCGACGATCACCGCGGATGGAATGCCGAATTCGGCCTGCGCGCGCTGCAGCGCCACCTCGTTGGCGCGCCAGAAGTCGAGTCCTGCCTCGATGCGCTCCGGATTGAGGAACTGCGGCGCGTAGTCGCTCCACTTCGGCGGCGCGAGCACAGGGCGCGACATCGCGGCGACGACCTTCGGCTGATAGGTCGCCTGCGCGAACAGGCGGCCGAGCTCGCGGCGGTCGAATGCATCGTCGGCGACGAGCTCGGCGATGAAGGCCTGCGTCTCGGGCCGTTGATCGTAACGCATCGGCGCGGCGACCGGCGCGGCGGGAGCGAGGCACAGCGCCACCAGTGCGATGAACCCCAGCCCGCGCGCGGCCGTCGCAACGTTCGGAACCACCGGCCGCGCGGCGCGCGTAGGCGAGGTCATCGAATGTTCGTCGGACCGCATCGTTCGTTCGCGACGAATGGTATCATCCGCCCGCCGTCAGCCGGCGCACTCATCCGGCGTTTTCGACAACTTTCCGGCGATGCTCTATCCGCTGTTTCGCCCGTTGCTGTTCGCGCTCGACCCCGAGACCGCGCACGATCTGGCGTTCGCCGGGCTCGACGCCGCCGCAACCTGCGGCGTGGCGCAGCTCGTCACGCGCCGCCTTCCGCCGTCCCCGGTCGAGGCCATGGGCCTGTCGTTCCCGAATCGGGTCGGCCTCGCCGCGGGCCTGGACAAGAATGCCTCGCACATCGACGGACTGGCGGCGCTCGGCTTCGGTTTCATCGAGTGCGGCACGGTCACGCCGCGGCCACAGCCCGGCAACCCGAAACCCCGGCTGTTCCGGCTGCCCGAGGCCCAGGCGCTGATCAACCGGCTGGGATTCAACAACGACGGCGTGGAGCGGTTCCTGGCCAACGTGGCGCGCGCGCGCTTCGGGCCGAAGTCCGGCGGCGTCCTCGGTCTGAACATCGGCCGCAATTTCGATACGCCCAACGAGCGTGCCGCCGACGACTTCCTGGAGTGTCTGCGTGCCGTTTACACCAGCGCGAGCTACGTGACGGTCAACCTCTCGTCGCCGAACACGGTCGGCCTGCGCGAATTGCAGGACGGTACCGCGCTCGAGGCGCTGCTGACGGCGCTCAAGGCCGAGCAGACGGCGCTCGCGCAGAAGCACGGCAAGTACACGCCGCTCGCCGTGAAGATCGCGCCGGATTTGTCTGCGGCGGACATCGGCCGCATCGCACGCACGCTGGTGGCGCTTCGCATCGACGGCGTGATCGCCACCAACACGACCACCGAACGCGGCGCGGTCGACGGGCTGCCGCACGGCGGCGAAGCCGGAGGGCTCTCCGGCGCGCCGCTGCGCGACAAATCGACCGCGACGGTGCGCGCACTGGCCGGGGCGCTCGACGGCGCGATGCCGATCATCGGCGTCGGCGGCATCATGTCGGGTGCCGACGCGCGGGACAAGATCGCCGCCGGTGCGACGCTGGTGCAGATTTACACCGGGCTCATCTACAGCGGACCGCAGCTGGTCGGCGAAATCGCCGAGGCGCTGGCGCCGCGCTCTTCCGGCTGACTCCGGCATCCGGGCAGCCGCGGCTTCGCGGCGGGAACCTTCGGTCTAAGCGGGCTCGGCCGCGACGCTGCTGCCGTCATCGGCGAATTTTTCTTCCAGCGTGGCCATCATGCTGGTGAAAGCGCGGTCGACCAGCGGCTCGGCCTCGACCAGCCGGGCGCGGTCGTTGCGGAAGCGGTCGGCCAGCTCGTCGGCCGACAGGGAGACGGCTTTCTGGCCCTGCCGGTTGGTGAACAGGTAGGTGCCCCGCAGCGGGCTGACCCAGGCCAGCTTGGCGAACGCGAGCTGGCCGTCCTCGCCTTCGAATTCAACCCACATGCCGCGGTCGAGCGTCGCGGCGATTTCGGCGAAGCGATCCTGCGGCGGCTCGGGTGCCGGCTCGGGAGGTGGCGGGGGCGGCGCCGGCGCCATCGCTTCGGCGAGCTTCCTCGCCTTCGCGGCAGCCTCGGCGTCGCCCTTGGCGGTGGCCTCCTCCGCCGCGGCGGCGGCAGCTTCGGCGACCGCGGTGGTCGGCATCGGCACCGAGGCGAGGCTCGGCTTGACCGCGGCCGCGTGCGCCTCGACCAGGTTGGACATGAACTGCTCGCGCCCCCCGGCTTCCCACTCGACGTTGACCAGGCCGCCGTGCAGGCGCTTGAGCAGATTGCGCAGCATCGCGACCAGCCGCTGCCGGTCCTCGGTCACGCGCTTGGGCTGCACGCTCCAGATCAGGTCATCCAGCGTCGACAGCGCCGAGGTCCAGCCCTCGCTGTTCTCGCCGTCGCGCAGGTAGCGCTGCGCCAGCGTGCCCTGCCATTTTTCACGCAGGAACGCCGCCAGGAAATTCGGCGCGGGATTCAGCCGCAACCGCAGCTCGACCTCCGCATGCGCGACCGACTGCGCGATTTCCAGGCGGTCGCGCTGATCGATCTCCTCGGCGCTCGATTGGATCTGCGCTTCGGCGGTCTTGTCTTCCTCTTCCAGGAACTTCTCGAGGTCGGCGCGCAGCTCGTCGAAGAGTCCGATGTCCTCGGAGAACTCGTCGAGCACGCGGTGCACGATCGATTCGATCTTGCGGTACAGCGGATCGTCGTGCCCCATCGTCGGCGACCAGCCGATGCCGGCATGGGCAAGCGCGTTGACCAGCAGGCGCGACGGGTGCGACTTCTTCGAGAAGAACGCGCCGTCGAGCATCGCCGCGCGCAGCACCGGCATCTGCAGCCGCCCGATCAGCGCCTTGATGCTGTCGGGCAGGTCCTTGGTCTCGAAGATGAAGTCGAACAGCATCGCGACCAGCTCGATCGTCATCGACTCGAGCTGGTTGACCTTCTTGCCGAGCGGGGACTCCTGCAGGTCCCGCAGCACGTTGTGCGTGCCCTGCGGGATCCCCGAGAACTGGACGAAAGCCCCGCCGCCGAGATCGAAGCCGGTCTCTCCGGCCTGCAGCCGCGCAAGGCTCTCGCCCAGCGCGGGGGTCGCCAT
>JBOIGD010000152.1:0-9120 GCA_050742615.1 Casimicrobiaceae bacterium
AGCGTCTGCCGCGCCGCGCCGAAATCGAGCAGCACCGGCGAACCGTCGGTGCGCAGATAGATGTTTGCCGGCTTGATGTCGAGGTGCAGCAGCTTGTGCGTGTGCACTTCGCGCAGGCCGTTCAGCAGCTGCATGAACACCTGGCGCACGAAGCGCTCCGACATCTGGTCCTGCCGCATCTGGATCTGCTGCTGCAGCGTGCGCCCGCGCTCGTAGCGCATCACCATGTAGACCGTCTCGTTGGCGCGGAAGAAATTGAGCACGCGCACGACGTTCGGGTGGTTGATCTTCGCGAGCGCGCGGCCTTCCTCGAAAAAGCACTTCATTCCATAGCGGAACGAGGTCAGGTTCTCCGCCGAGCTGGCGCGAACGATGTCGCCGTCGGTGCGCAGCACCAGCGACGAGGGCAGATATTCCTTGATCGCCACCGGGGCGCCGGCATCGTCGAACGCCCGATAGACGATCGAAAACCCGCCGCGGCTGATCTGGCGATCAATCCGGTAATTGAGCAGCTGGTATCCGGAGGGGAGAGCCTGGTTGGTGACGCCCATTGGGCTTTTCGGTTGCGGCAGACTTGCACGTAAAAGGGATAAGCTCTACATTCTCGACAACCGCGGCGATAAAGTAAAGAATTCGTTCGTCGTCCTTCGATCTGAAGTCGCGCGTCGCTGCGCTTCTGCCCAACATCCAGCCTGCACTACTTGTACGCCACGGAGTTGCGATGATTCTGAGCATGACCGGCTTCGCCGCGGTGGCCGCCGAGCTTCCCGGCTGCTCGCTGGCGGTCGAGCTGCGGTCGGTCAATCATCGTTATCTGGACTTGCAGCTCCGCCTGCCTGACGAGCTGCGTGCGCTGGAGTCCGCGTTGCGCGAATTGCTGGCGAAGGAGCTCAAACGCGGCAAGATCGACTGCCGGATCGCCTTGAATCGGACCACGCCCGGCGCGTCGACGCTGGCGATCAACGGCGAGCGCGTCGCCCAGCTGCGCGACGCCGCGGCCGAAGTGCTGCGCCATGCGCCCGACAGCGCGCCGCTGTCGATCGTCGAGATCCTGCGTTGGCCCGGCGTGCTGACCGAGCCCTCGGTCGACGCCGGCACGCTGGCCGAGCAGACGCTGCAGCTCGCGCAGCGGGCGCTCTCCGATTTGGGCGAATCGCGCGCGCGCGAGGGCGCCAAGCTGCGCGAGATGCTCGAGGCGAACTGCCGCGGCATCGAGACGCAGCTCGAGCGCGTCGCCCCCCGAGTGCCGGCGATCCACGACGCCTACGTCGAAAAGCTCGGCGCACGACTGCGCGACGCCGGTATCGATCCCGACACCGACCGACTGCGCCAGGAACTGGCGCTGTTTGCGGCCAAGGTCGACGTCGCCGAGGAAATCTCGCGCCTGCAGACGCACGTCGCCGAAGTCCGGCGGGTCCTCGCCGCCGGCGGGAGCAGCGGCAAGCGCCTCGATTTCCTGATGCAGGAGCTCAATCGCGAAGCCAATACGCTGGGCTCCAAGTCGGTCGACACCGAGCTCTCGCACGCGGCGCTCGAGCTCAAGGTGCTGATCGAGCAGATGCGCGAGCAAGTGCAGAATATCGAGTAACGCCATGCGCTTTCCGGTGCCGGGGTGGCCGCGCATGGCGTCGAGTCGGCGAGAGCCGCGCCAAACCGGCGGATTGATGCACAAATTACTCGGCCCAAGGAGGCCGCGCGAACGGTGACGACCCCGACCGGCAACCTGTTCGTCGTCGCCGCACCGTCCGGCGGCGGCAAGACCAGCCTGACGCGCGCGCTGCTGGAGAAGGATCGCGGCATCCGCCTGTCGGTCTCGTACACGACGCGGCCGGCGCGCTCCGGTGAGCGTGACGGCGTCGATTATCACTTCGTCTCGGCGGAACGCTTCATGACACTGCGCGATGCCGGCGAATTCCTCGAGCATGCGCACGTCCACGGCAACTGGTACGCGACGTCGGCGAGCTGGCTCGAGGCCCAGATCGAGACGGGCCAGGACGTCCTGCTGGAAATCGACTGGCAGGGCGCGGCGCAGGTGCGCATCCTCATTCCGTCGTCGATCCACGTCTTCATCCTGCCGCCGTCGCTGGCCCTGCTGGAAGAGCGCCTGCACCGGCGCGGCCAGGATGACGCGGCGACCATAGGGCGACGCCTGCAGGCCGCCCGCGACGAGATGCGCCATTGCGCCGAATTCAACTATGTTATTATTAATCAGGACTTTGCCACTGCAGTCGACGACTTGAGTGCGATAGTGCGCGCGTCGCGGCTGCGCGCGGTGCAGCAATGCGTCCGCCACGCGGCACTGATCGCGCAACTTACTTAGGAAAACCACCATGGCTCGCATCACCATCGAAGACTGCCTGACCAGGATACCCAACCGGTTCGAGCTCACGCTCGCGGCGACCAACCGTGCGCGGCAGATCAGCGCGGGCTCGCAGCCGCTGGTCGACGCCGATCGCGACAAGACGACGGTGATCGCGCTGCGCGAAATCGCCGCCGGCAAGGTCGGCATCGAAATGCTGCTCAAGCCGCAAAGTTGACTTGCATCAGGCGGCATCATCCTAACGTGATCAAGCATGTCGGAAATCGCCGAATTCACCCGACACCTTGGTCACTACCTGCAACCGCCTGACGTCGCGCTCGTAGAGCGCGCGTTCGCCTTTTCCGAGCAGGCCCACCGGGGGCAGTTCCGCAAGTCCGGCGAGCCTTACATCTCGCACCCGCTGGCGGTAGCCAGCATCCTCTCGCAGTGGCGCCTCGACGCCCAGGGGCTCGCCGCCGCTCTTCTCCACGATGTCATGGAGGACGGCGGCATCACCAAGACCCAGATCGAGACCTCGTTCGGCCGACCCGTCGCCGAGATGGTCGACGGCGTGTCCAAGCTCGACCAGATCGAATTCCAGTCGCACGAAGACGCGCAGGCCGAGAATTTCCGCAAGATGCTGCTGGCGATGGCGCAGGACGTGCGCGTCATCCTGATCAAGCTAGCCGACCGGCTGCACGACATGCGTACGCTCGACGCAATGGCGCCCACCCACCGCCAGCGCATCGCGCGCGAAACCCTCGACATCTATGCGCCGATCGCCAATCGCCTCGGCTTGAACGCGCTCTATCTCGAGCTGCAGGAGCTGTCGTTCAAGCACCTGCATCCCGCGCGCTACCGCGTGCTTGCCAAGGCGATCAAGGCGGCGCGCGGCAACCGCCGCGAGGTGATGAACCGGATCCTGCAGTCGATCCGCGACGGGCTCACGCGCGGCAACATCGCAGCGACGGTCACCGGACGGGAAAAGACGATCTACAGCGTCTACAAGAAGATGCGCGAGAAGCGCTACACGTTCTCGCAGGTGTTCGACATCTACGGCGTGCGCGTCCTGGTCAGGGACACGACCACGTGCTACGCGGCGCTGGGGGTGCTGCACGGCCTCTACAAGCCGATCCCCGGCAAATTCAAGGACTACGTCGCGATTCCGAAGGCGAACGGCTACCAGTCGCTGCATACGACGTTGTTCGGTCCGTTCGGCACGCCGCTGGAGGCGCAGATCCGCACGCAGGACATGCACCGGATCGCCGAGTCGGGAGTCGCCGCGCATTGGCTGTACAAGGCAGGCGGCCAGCTCGACATCGCCGAGGCGCAGCAGCAGACCCATCGCTGGCTGCAGAGCCTGCTCGAGATCCAATCCGAGTCCCGCGACTCGAAGGAATTCCTCGAGCACGTCAAGGGCGACCTTTTCCCCGACGCGATCTACGTGTTCACGCCGAAGGGCAAGATCATGGCGCTGCCGAACGGCGCGACCGCGGTCGACTTTGCCTACACGGTGCATACCGACATCGGGCACCATTGCACCGCGGCGCGCATCAACTACGAGCTGATGCCGCTGCGCACCGAGCTCAAGAACGGCGATCAGGTCGAGATCATCACCTCGCCCAGCGCCCGGCCGAACCCGTCATGGCTGGGCTTCGTCGCGACCGGCAAGGCGCGCTCGCGGATTCGGCACTTCCTGAAGTCGCTGCAGCAGCGCGAATCGGCGCTTCTCGGCGAGCGCATGCTCGAGCAGGCGCTGGCCTCGCTGAAGGTTCCGCCCGAAGCGATCACCTGGGAGCGCTGGGAGGCTCTGGCGCGCGAGTACGGCGCCAAGGGCCAGCTCGAAATACTCGCCGACATCGGCCTGGGCAAGCGCCTTTCCTTCGTCGTGGCGCAGGCGCTGACGCGCAGCGCCGGCCGCGGCGGCGAGGAGCCTGTGCCGGCGCTGACCAAGCCCGGGGCGCTGCAGCTGCGTGGCGTCGAAGGAGTCGCGATCCAGTACGGCAAATGCTGCCGGCCGATCCCGGGTGACGCGATCGTCGGCCATTTCCGCCGTGCCCAGGGCCTGATGGTGCACACCCGCGATTGCCTGACGCTCAAGAAAGGCCGGGTCGACAACGATCAGATCGTCGATGTCGAATGGGCACCGGAGATCGAGGGCGTGTTCGAAGCCGGCATCCGTCTGCTTGTCGCCGACGAGCGCGGCCTGCTGGCCAACCTCGCCACCGCGATCGCCGACGCCGGCGCGAACATCGAATACCTGTCGATGGAGCGGCCCGACGGCGGCCAAGTCGTCGCGATGTTCTTCAGCGTGCAGGTCAGGGACCGCAGGCACCTCGCGCACGTGATGCGGGCGCTGCGCCGCATCCCCGAGGTCAAGCGCGTCCAGCGCGCCCGGACCTGACAAGACCGCGTGCGAAGGCGGCGCGGCTCGCGCCCGCCGGGTGATAGCGATTGCCGTATACGCCTACGAGTACCGCAGCCATCGCAACTCTTTGTCGTCCGGATCGTCAGATCCCCGTGCTCAGGCCTTGATTTCGCGGTTGAAGCGGTCGATGTACTCTTGCCTGCGGGGATTGATCTTCGCCCAGTCGATGGTGTTCATCCGGCCGAGCGCCGCGGCGTCCTTGGCGTAGTACTGCAAAGGCTTGCTCAGGGGCACCTTCGGATTCGTCGGCACGAGGATATACGGCGCGTCACCCATCTTCCCCTGCACTTCGGGGCTGATCGCCGCATTGATATACGCAGCGGCGAGGTCGACGTTTTTCGAGTTCTTCACGATGTGCATCGAGGTCAGCGTCACGACCCAGCCGGTATCGGGCCGGGCGAGCGCGATCGGGACGCCCTTCGCCTGCATGTCGCCGACGTTGTTGTGGTAGTGCACCGAGATGTCGACCTGGCCCTGCTGGAAAAGCGTGGCAAGCGCGCCGGGGTTCGGAGCGATCGCCCCGACGTTTGGCAGGAGCTTCTTCAGCCAGGCGAACGCCGGGTCGAGGTTGGATTCGCTGCCGCCGTTCATGCGCGCGATCTCCACCATGAACACGGTGCCGAGCGAGGGGCCCATGCCGGTCAGTCCGACGCGGCCCTTGTATTCAGGCTTGAGCAGGTCGTTCCAGGATTTCGGAGGGGTCTTGATCCGGTCCGTGTTGTAGGCGATGCCGATGATCTGTCCCGAGCAGAACACGCCGAACCCGCGGGGGTCGATGAAGTGCTTGGGAATGTCCTTCAGGTTGGGCATCTTCTCGGCCGGGATCTTTTCGAAGATGTCGTGCTGGAGGGCGGTCAGATACGGCCCTTCATCCAGGAGAATGACGTCGTACGGGGGATTGTTCCTCGCTGCGATGACCTTGGACACGGTCTCGACGCTGATCTCTGCAATCAGGTTGACGTTTGCGTTGTTGGTCGCCCTGCGATACGCGGGAACGAGGAAGGCGCGGTGCGCTTCTTCCCACGCGCCCGGATACGTGGTGGCCGCGATCAACCGGGATTGCGCCAGCGCCATGCGCATCCCGCCGAATCCTTGCGCAACACCTATGGTGCTCAGCGCCGCAATGGTCTTCATTGCTTTGCGTCGTTGGGAATCGAGTGCCATGGAAACTCCCCCGCTGGTTATGGCGGAAGCCGCATCGTCGGCCTCCTGTCCGCATCGATTATGCACTATCATAATCCAATGCATCAACCTTCGGCGGTCACCGGCGTCGGCGTTTCGCTCGACAGCGTTTCGCATCGATACGGCGGCGTCGCTGCGGTCGATTGCGTGAGCCTTGCGATCGATCCGGGTGAACTCGTCGCGCTGCTCGGACCGAGCGGTTGCGGCAAAACCACCCTTCTTCGCATCGTTGCCGGCCTGCTTCGCCAGACGGCAGGCCATGTGGCCATTGGTGGCGAAAGCGTCGATGCGCTGCCACCCAACGAGCGCGGCGCGGGCATCGTGTTCCAGAACTACGCGCTGTTTCCGCATATGCCGGTCGAGGCGAACGTTGCCTACGGCTTGCGCGCGCGCGGGACGCCGCAGGGCGTGATCGCGGAAATTGTGGCCAGGATGCTCGCGCTGGTGCGCATGGAGGCCTATGCGAAGCGATTTCCTCGCGAGCTCTCCGGCGGGCAGCAGCAGCGCGTAGCCCTCGCGCGCACGCTCGCTGTAAGCCCGAGGGTGCTGCTGCTCGACGAGCCGTTCGGCGCACTGGACAAGAACCTGCGGCTGGACATGCAGATCGAAGTCAAGCGGCTGCAGCGGGAATTGAACATCACCACGATCATTGTCACGCACGACCAGGAGGAGGCGCTCAGCATGGCCGACCGCATCGCAGTGATGAACGGCGGCAAGGTCGATCAGTTTGCTTCGCCCGAGGACATCTACGACCGCCCCCGCAGCCTGTTCGTCGCCGGTTTTGTCGGCACCGCGAACCTGCTCCGGGGACGACTCACGGCACGGGAGTCCGGGTTCGACTTCGACCTCGGCGCGGGCGGACGGCTCGACCTGCCCGCAGCGCTCTCCTCGTCGCGCGACGGTGCAGCGATCGTCGCTGTGCGGCCGGAACATCTACGTTTCGTAGACTCCGGCGCGTCCGCGATCCCCGCGCGCGTCGAGATGGTCCTGCCCCTCGGCCTGTCCATCGTTTACGAACTGCTGCTCTCCGATGGCACCCAGGTCAAGCTCGCCGCGATGCGCTCGGACGCCGGGCAGCGGCACGCTGTCGGCGATGCGGTGTGGCTGAGGCTCGCCGACCACGCGCCTGTCGGGGTGTTCGCAGCATGAGCGTGAATGCCAATCAGGATTACCGCTCCTGCTGGCTGGTGTTGCCGCTCGCCCTGTTTTTTACCGTATTCGTGTTCGTGCCGCTGGCGTTGCTTGCCTACGTCAGCTTGCACCAATCCGCAAATCTCTCGACGCTGACCCTGGCGCAATACCAAAAATTCTTTTTCGATGCCTTCAACCTGAGCATCTTGGGCGCGACACTGATGCTCGCGGCGAAGGCCACACTGCTTGCATTGCTCATCGGCTATCCGCTCGCATACCTCTACACGCTGGCGCCGAAAAACGTGCAGCGCCTGCTGATCCTGCTGATCGTGCTGCCACTCCTCACCAGCGCAGTGGTGCGCACGTTTGCCTGGGTCGTGATCCTCGGGCGCCAGGGCATCGTGAACACGATGCTGTTGTCCCTGGGCTGGATCGCAATCCCGTTGAAGCTGCTCTACACGCCCAACGCGGTGGCTGTAGCGCTTGCGCAGATTCAAATGCCGTTGATGGTGCTCCCGCTGATCACGACGCTGTCGAACATCGATCCGAACCTCCGCCAGGCCTCGCATGTCCTCGGTGCTGGACGCTGGCGCACGTTTTTCCTGGTCACGCTGCCGCTCTCAGTACCGGGCCTGCTCGCCGGGTGCTTGCTGGTTTTCGCGGGTGCGGCAAGCGCATTCGTCACCCAGACCCTGGTGGGCGGAGGGCAATTGATGTTTATGCCTTTCTATATCTACCAGCAGGCGATCCAGGCCGGCAACTATCCGTTCGCCGCAACGGTGGCGATCGCGTTGCTTGCAAGCGTGCTGGTGATCGTCACGCTGGCGAATTTCGTCAGCCGGCGCAACAGGGGATTCGTGCATGGCTAGCGTGCAGCTGGCTGTACACAGCCCGGGGAACGCGACGGAATCGCGCGGGTCGGTCGCGGACCGCCTGTCGTTTGGCGCCGTCATTGGAATTCTCGGCAGCTTGGCGACCCTGCTGCTGATCGTTCCGACGATCATCGTTGTCACGACGTCGTTTACAAACGCCTACTCGCTCAAGTTTCCGCCGCCCGGGTACTCGACACGCTGGTACGAAGCGTTGTGGAACGACTCCCCCGAGATTATTGCGGCGGCGCAGCTTTCTTTCGAGATAGCCGCGATAGCGACCTGTGTTTCGGTGATCCTGGGCGTCGCGGCAGCGCTTGCCCTCGCGCGCAGGAGAGAGGCCTGGGTGCGCCTGCTCGATTCGATATTCATGTCGCCGCTGATGCTGCCGGCGCTCGCGCTCGGCCTCGCGCTGCTGATGATGTTCAATCTCATGGAGCAGGGCTTGTCGCGCCTGACACTTGTGATCGGCCATGTCGCGATTTGCGTGCCTTACATACTGCGCACGACGTCGGCCTCCCTTTCGCAGCTCGACCCGGCGTTGCTCGAAAGCGCGCACAGCCTGGGCGCGCGGCCGCTGTTCGCGTTTCGTACGCTGACGCTGCCGCTCATTATGCCCGGCGTCGCAGCCGGCGCGTTCATCGCATTCATGGCCTCATTCGACAACGTGGCGATTTCGCTTTTCCTCTCGGACGCGAGGAGCGAGGTGCTGCCGATCCGCATGTGGCACATCATCGAGGCCAGCCTGGACGTGCGCGCAGCCGCGGTCTCCGGCGTGCTGATTGCGGCCACGGTCGTGCTCGGCCTGGTCATGGAACGCGTGGCGGGCATTTCCCGCCACTTGCGATAGCACGGGCCGAGCGCTAATCCTTGCGCACCGGATCCTTGCCCCAGCGCCGCCTGAGTGCCAGGTACTCGGCCTCGCGCACCCCCGACACCAATTCGAATTGCCAGTCGAGCATGCGACCGAAGCTCTCCATCGAATAGGTACCCATGTCCGTGCGCCTGAGTGTGGCATGGCGCAGCGCGAGCACCATCTGGCGGATGCCGGCTAGCTTGATCGCCCATGCACACATCGGGCAGGGCTCCATCGTGGCGTAGAGGGTCGTGCCTGACAGGTCGGTGGTATCGAGCCGGGCCTGCGCGTCGCGTATGGCGGCGTTCTCGGCGTGCCAGGTGATGTCCTTGCGCGTGATCATTTCGTTCTGCCC
>JBOIGD010000153.1:0-6623 GCA_050742615.1 Casimicrobiaceae bacterium
ACGTCGACGACCTCGACGCCGATCGACTTCGCATCGGCATCGGCTTTCTGCCGCGTCGTGGTCATGATCTTCTCGCGCTCGGTCGATATGGTTTCGTGCAGCGTGCGCTTGTTGATCTCCTCCGCGAGGTTGGCGCGGATCGTCTGCGCCAGGCGGCGCTTCGCCAGCTCCTCGTCGCCGGTCACGCTCTGGTAGTACTTGCGCACGTCGATGATCCGCCAGTAGGCGATGAAGTCCGCCTTGAGCGGCGTTTTTTCCGACGTCGTCACGCGGTCCGGATCCACGGTCTCGAGCAGCAGGATCCGCTTGTCGTAGAACTTGACGTTCTGCAGCAGCGGCACCTTGACGTACAGGCCGGCTTCGGTCTTGGCGTCGATGAACTCGCCGAGCTGGAACTTGATCGCGTACTGCTTCTGATCGACGGTGTACAGCGACTGCGACAGGACCAGCAGCCCGGCGACGAGCAGCGCCAGCAGAGGCGTCATCGCTTTCATCGGCCGGCTCCGGCGTCGCGGTTGCGCGAGAGCTCGCGCGTCCGGCTTGGATCGAGCGTGACGCTTGCTTCGGGCGCTGCGGGGCCCGGACGCGTGCCGTCGACCGCCGCCGCGCCGGCCTGCCCCTGCTTGAGCAGCTGATCGAGCGGCAGGTAAAGGAGACTGCTGCCGGCCTTCTGATCGATCAGCACCTTGCTCGTGCTGCCCAGCACCGACTGCATCATGTCGAGATACAGGCGCTCCCGGGTCACCGCGGGCGCCTTGGCATACTCGACCAGGATCTGGCGGAAGCGGCTGGCGTCGCCGTCGGCGCGCTGGGTGACGCTCGCGTTGTAACCGTCGGCCTCCTGCAGCAAGCGCGACGCCTGCCCGCGCGCGCGCGGCACGACGTCGTTGGCGTAGGCCTGGCCCTCGTTCTTTTGGCGTTCGCGATCCTGCTTGGCCTTGACCGCGTCGTCGAACGATGCGGCGACCTGGTCCGGCGGCAGCGCGTTCTGCAACGTGACCTTCTGCACGTAGATGCCGGTGCCGTACCGATCGAGCATCGCCTGCATCAGCTTCTCGGTCTCGGTCGCGATCTGCGCGCGCCCTTCGTACAGGGCGAAGTCCATCTGGCTGTGCCCGGCGACCTCGCTCATCGCCGTTTGCGCGACCTGCGCGACGATGTCGTCGGGCTTGCGCGCGTTGAACGAGTAGTCGGCGGCGTTCTTCAGGTTGTACTGCACGGCGAACTGGATGTCGATGATGTTTTCATCGTCGGTAAGGAACAGCGATTCCTTGGCCACCTTGTTCCGCGGGTTGCCGTTGCGATATCCGACCTCGACGGTCTTCACCTGCGAAAAATCGACGACCTCGACCGCCTCGACCGGAAACGGAAGATGCCAGCGCGGCCCCGGCGTTGTCGTCTCGGTAAACTTGCCGAAGCGCGTGACCACGCCGCGCCGGCCCTCGTCGACGATGTAGAACCCGCTCGCCAGCCAGATCAGCACGATCAACGCCGCGAGCATGCCGGCGCCGCCCATCGGAAAGCCCTGCTTGGTCGGCGGCTGGCCGCCGTCGCCGCCCGCCTCGGGCTCCTTGCGGCCGAATATCGCGTTCAGCCGGCGATTGACGTTGCGCCAGATCTCGTCCAGATCGGGGGGGCCGGTGCGGCCGCGTTTACCCCATTGCGGGTCGTTGAGGGACATGGCGGGCGCTGGCCTGTTGTCGCTTTGCGGGTGAGGGTGCGTGATGTGGTTGGACGGCGCCGGCGCGCTTCATGCGGTCGCCGCCCGGTCCCCGGGGCGGGGGAACCGCTCGACCAGCGCGGCGCGCAACTCCGGCACGCCTGCGCCGGTAAGCGCGCTCAGACGAACGGCGCGAATTTTACCATATTCATCGCGCTCGACGCCGGGCTCGCAGGCGCCCGCGTCGCACTTGTTGCGCACCAGGATCTGGGTCACCGGGCCGGCGCCGATCTCGGCCAGGACGACGTCGACCGCGGCGATCTGCTCGTCGCGCGCCGGGTGGGCGTTGTCGACGACGTGCAGCAGCAGGTCGGCGTCCACGGCTTCCTTGAGGGTCGCGCGGAAGGCCGCGATCAGGTCGTGCGGCAGATCGCGCACGAACCCGACCGTGTCTGACAGCACGATCGTTTCCGCGCCCAGCAGCATCAGCCGCCGCAGCGTCGTGTCCAGGGTCGCGAACAGCTGATCGGCGGTATGGCTGGTCGCGCCGGTCAGCCGATTGAACAAGGTCGACTTGCCGGCGTTCGTGTAGCCGACCAGGGCGACATTGCGGACCGCGGCGCGCCGGCGCGCGCGGCGCTGCGTCTCGTGCTGGCGCGCGATGCGCGCGAGCCGCGACTTGAGCATCTTGACCCGCATCCCGATCAGCCGCCGGTCGGTCTCGAGCTGCGTCTCGCCGGGACCGCGCAGGCCGATGCCCCCGGCCTGCCGTTCCAGGTGGGTCCAGCCGCGGACCAGCCGCGTCGACAGATGCTGCAATTGCGCGAGCTCGACCTGCAGCTTGCCTTCGGCGCTTTGCGCGCGCTGCGCGAAGATGTCCAGGATCAGACTCACGCGATCGACGACGCGGCATTGCAGCGCGCGCTCGAGATTGCGCTGCTGCACGCCGGAGAGGGCGTGATCGAAAATGACGAGATCGGCGCCTGTCTCCGCGCGCCGCTCGGCGATCTCTTCGACCTTGCCGCGGCCGGCGAACAGCGCCGGATCGGGCCTGGAACGCCGCGCGGTCACGATGGCGGCGACGCGGGCGCCGGCCGATGCGGCCAGGTCCTTGAGCTCGGTGAGGCGCTCGGAGGACGCGCCGGAACCGAAATCGATCTCGACCAGGAGTGCTCGATCCCCGCCGTCCCCGGACTCAGGCATGCGTGCGCCGGCTGCGGCGGCCATCGCGAGCGCCGTGCCGGTCGGGCGGCCGGGAAGGCCGATGCCGGCGCCGGCCGGCATCGGTCCGTTGCCGCGGGTCAAGCTTCGCGGTCGTTGTCCTGCGCCGGCACCGTGATTGCCCGGGCCGGAACGACGGTCGAGATCGCGTGCTTGTACACCATTTGCGTGACCGTGTTCTTGAGCAGGACGACGTACTGATCGAACGATTCGATCTGGCCCTGCAATTTGATGCCGTTGACGAGATAGATTGAAACCTGGACATGCTCTTTGCGCAGCGTGTTCAGGAACGGGTCTTGTAGCATTTGCCCTTTATTGCTCATTTTTGCTGCTCCGCTTGTTGTAGGAGACCGGGTGCCATGTCCGCGCGCGGCTTCCTCGCACCTTTGTTGCCGATCCGCGGCTTGGATACTCCCGTGCCCGCGGCGGATTCCGGCGGCCAGCTCCCCGAGGTCGCTTCCCGGCCCGGACCTCGCTGGTCTCTACCGGCGGCCCCGCCGGGGCGTGGCGGCGCCCGCATAGGGATTCGCGCCTGTCTTGAATTGTATCCTAAGGGGCGTGCCCCGCAGTTGGAACACGTCGAGGAAGAAATGTTCCAGGTAGCGCCGGTAGGTCGCCGGAACCTTCGCCAGCGAGGTGCCGTGGATGACGATCAGCGGCGGATTCATCCCGCCCTGGTGCGCGTAGCGCAGCTTGGGCCGCGTCATTCCCGTGCGCGGAGGTTGCTGCTGCTCGACGGCTTTCGCCAGCGCGCGCGTGAGCTTGGGCGTCGGCAGCTTCGCCATCGCGGCGGCATAGGCATCGTCGATCGACTTGAGCAGCGGCCCGATGCCGGTGCCCTCGCGCGCCGAGATCGTGTGCTGCGCGGCGAAGCTTAAGAAACCGAGCTTGCGGTCGAGGTCGCGCTTGATGTTGGCCCGCGCCGTGGCGTCGAGCCCGTCCCACTTGTTGACCGCCACCACGAGCGCGCGCCCGGCTTCGATGATGAATCCGGCGATGTGCGCGTCCTGCTCGGACACGTCGGCCTGCGCATCGACCAGCAGCACGACGACATTGGCATCCTCGATCGCCTGCAGCGTCTTGATCACCGAAAATTTTTCGACCACTTCGACGGCCTTGCCGCGCTTGCGCACGCCGGCGGTGTCGATCAGCGTGTAGTGCCGCGCGCCGCGATCGAAGTCGAGATACAGCGAGTCGCGCGTCGTGCCCGGCTCGTCGAACGCGATCACGCGGTCTTCGCCGAGCAGGGTGTTGATCAACGTCGACTTGCCGACGTTAGGCCGGCCGACGATCGCAACCTTGATGCGCCGGACGGCGCGCAGGTCGCTTTCCTCGGGCTCGACCGGCGCCGGCGGCGGGCACATGGCCAGCGCATGCTCGACCAGATCGCTGACGTTGTCGCCATGAGCGGCCGAGATCGGCAGCGGCGGACCGAGACCGAGCTCGTGGAATTCGGCGGTCGCGCGCTCCGCGGCAAGGCCCTCGCTCTTGTTCACCACCAGCGCCACCGGCCGGCCCGAACGGCGCAACAGATCGGCGATCGAGCGATCCTGCGCGATGAGGCCTTCGCGGGCGTCGACCAGGAAGATAACGGCGTCGGACTCGGCGATGGCCTGCCGCGTCTGCTTCGCCATCGCGTGATAGATCCCGGTCTTCGCCTTCGGCTCGAAGCCGCCGGTGTCGACCACCAGGTACGGCCGCTCGCCGCCACGGCCGCGCCCGTAGTGGCGGTCGCGCGTCAGCCCGGGGAAATCGGCGACCAGCGCCGCCCGCGTCTGCGTCAGGCGGTTGAACAGCGTCGACTTGCCGACGTTGGGCCGGCCGACGAGGACGATCGTGGGTAGCATGCTGGCATGCGTCGCTGCGCCGCGCCGTACGCCCGTGGCGCGCAGCACGGCCGCTGTCTATTTCGCGCTGGCGCTGATGAGATTCCCGCCGGCGGATTGCCAGACGACGCTGTCGCCGGCGCTGACCGGCTGCGACAGCGCCGGCGTGCCGTCGGTGGCCAGCCGTCCGACCAGGGCGCCGGTGTGGCGATCGAGCAGGTGAAGATAGCCTTCGCCGTCGACGATGCCGACGTAGGTGCCGACCAGCGCCGGGCCATTCGGGAAGCGCGCCGCCAGCTTGTCCTGTTTCCACACCGATGTGCCGGTCGTCTTGTCGAGCGCGTGCACCGCCCCCTTGTCGTCGGTCAGGTACAGGTACTCGCCGTCGAGCGCGAGTCCGGCGAGGCTGGAAAAGTCGCGCGACCACAGCAGTGTGCCGCGCACCAGCTCGAAGCACGCGACCCGCCCCTGGAACGCGACCGCGCAGACCTGCCGCGCATCGACGACCGGGAGGCTCGTGACGTCGGCGATGCGCTCGAGCTCGGTCGCGCCCTTGGGCGTCGCCACGGTCGCTTCCCAGCCCAGGTTGCCGTTGTTGACGTCGAGCGCCAGCAGCTTGCCGCCAGCGGTACCGGTGAAAAGTCCGCCGCGCGTGACGGTGCCGCCGACGAACCGGCGCACGGTCAGCGCCGGATTAAGCCGCTGGTAGACCCACTTCTGGCTGCCGTCGGTTTCGGCGAAGGCGAATATCCTGCCGTCGAGCGACCACACGATGATCTTCCCTTCGGCGGCCTTCGGCGGCCCCGCGACTTCGCTCGATACCTTGGCCTGCCAGAGCGGCTTGCCGCTGCTGTCGAAGGCCAATACCTCGCCCTGATCGGTGCCGACGACGATCGCGGCCGACGATGCGCCGACGCCGGCCTGCAGGCGCTTATCGGCCTTGATGCGCCAGTTCTGCCGGCCCGTCGCCGGATCGACGCTGACGATGGTGCCATCGGGACTCGAGGCGTAGATCGCCTGCGGCAGCACGGCCGGCGCGAAATTGGCGCCGCCCTTGCCGCCCAGCGCCACCTGCCAGTTGATCGCGGCCGCGGCCTTGTTCTCGTACGCCGGCAACGGACCGGGTTTGGGCGCGCCCTTGCCGATGCCGAGCCACGCGAGCGACGGTGTCGGCAGCGACGGCATCCACGACGTCCACGAGGCGGGCAGCGACTGGCAACCGCCCAGCAGCAGCGCCGCCACGGCTAGCGCCAGCCGCGGCGAGCGCATCATGGCGCGCCTCCGAGCGCGTCGAGCTTGACCTGCACGTACGGCCGGTACGGCGACTTCGGATCGATCTTGGCGAGCGCGACGGCGTAGGCCGTGCGCGCTTCGGCGTTCTTGCCCGCAGCCGCGAGGATGTCGCCCCGGAGGTCCGCGTAGATTGCCGCGAACGCGTCGTCGGTCCTGACATCGATCGTCTTCAGCGCTTCGTCGTAATTCTTTTCGTCCAGCAGCGCCTCGGCCAGGCGGAAGCGTGCGATCGCCTTGAGCTCGTCCTCGCCGGCATGATCGATCACCCATTGCAGCTCGCGCTTGGCGCCTGCCCTGTCGTCCTTGTCGTAGAGGAGCTTCGCGTACAGCAGTGCCGCCCGCGGCGCGTACGCCGTCCCGGCGTAGCGCTGGACGATCTGCGTCGCCGGATCCTTGGCCTTGGCCGGGTCTTCGGCGCGCACCGCGTCGCTTACCGCCTGGTACAGTACGCTCGCCTGCTCGGCCTGGCTGCGCTGATACCAGCGCCATCCCTGGACGCCGATGACGACGATGGCGACGGCGGTAACGGCAGCGCTCACGTACTTGCCGTATTGATTCCACCACGCCTTCAGGTCCTCAATCTTTTCCTGCTCTTCGAGGTCGTAGACCGCCATCATCCGTCC
>JBOIGD010000154.1:0-27500 GCA_050742615.1 Casimicrobiaceae bacterium
GTGCAGCCCTGCCCCGAGTACTTGTACGACCCGGCGGCGGCGAGCGTGGCGGCTTCCTCAATGTCGGCATCTTCCATGACGATCAGCGGGTCGTTGCCGCCGAGCTCCAGCACCTGGCGCTTGTAGACGGCCTTGGCCGCGATGTACTTGCCGACGGCGACACCGCCGGTGAAGGTGACGAGGTCGACGTCGGCGTTGGTCAGCATCTCGTCGGCAATTTCCTTCGGATCGCCGGTCACCACCGAAAACATCGGCGGCGGCAGTCCTGCTTCATACAGGATGTCGGCCAGCGCAAGTGCCGAAAGGGGGGTCTTCTCGGTGGGCTTGAGCACCATGCGATTGTTCGTTGCGATCGCGGGGGCGACCTTGTGCGCGACCTGGTTCAGCGGATGGTTGAACGGCGTGATTGCCGAGATCACGCCCTGCAGCGGTTCGCGCAGCGTGTATACCTTGCGCCGCTTGCCGTGTGGAGTCAAATCGCAGGAGAATATCTGACCGTCGTCGGACAGCGCCGCGTTGCCGGCGAAGACGAAAACGTCGCAGGCGCGTCCGACTTCGTAGAGCGAGTCCTTCTTGCAGATCCCGCACTCGGCGGTGATCAGGTCCGACAGCTCGCCGGTCCGGCCGCGGATGATCTCGGCGGCGCGCTGCAGGATGCGCGAGCGCTCGAAGCGCGTGAGCATGGGCCGGTAGGCGCGCGCAATCGCGAAAGCGCGGCGCACGTCGTCGACCGTGGCCTTGGGGACGGTGCCGACGACGGCGGCCGTGTACGGATTCAACACTTCGATCAGCCGCCCGCCACCGACCAGTTCGCCGGCTATCCGCATTTTTTGATGCAACACCGGGTCGCGGCGGACCTGCGCCGGATCGGTCATCATGTTCATCGGGTGGCTCCGGACAGCGCCGTGGCGAGTCGGACGCCGCTGTGGCCGCCGTCAGCAGCCCGATCCAGATGATTGAGCGCCAGATCGAAGGCGTCGAAATTGCGCCAGCGGCGGCTTTCCGGCAACGCGGCAGCGCGCCGGTTCGCAAGCAGCGGAACCCGCTGCTCGGAGAGGCCGCCGTGCGAACGCAGCGGCACGTCGAGTCCCGAGAGATCATGCTTGTCGATACTCGACCCCAGCACGGTCAACCGCTCGGCCAGGATCACGAGATCGCCGACGCGATCGGGCGGCAGCTCGAAGCGCGCGCAGGCCTCGCCGCGGGAGAGGACCAGCTCGACGCCCGGCAATGCGCCGATACGATTGCTTGCGTCGTCCGTTCGATCGTCCGGCAGGTAGACGGTCGCGAACGATCCCAGCGCGCCGTGGTGCACGACGTACGGATCGGTGATCGGGAGGATCACCCTTGCCGTGTTGCTCCCGTACCAGGCATCCAGCCGGTCCTGCAGATAAACGATGTTCGGGCGGCCGAAAGCATCGGTCTTGGCATTCATGCCGTGATCGGCCGTCAAGACGATCGCGGCGCCCAGGGCGTCCAGCCGGTTGAGATATCGATCCATCATCGCGTAAAAGGCGTTCGCCGACGGCGTCCCCGGCGCAGCCTTGTGCTGCACGTAGTCGGTCGTCGACAGGTACATGAGATCGGGCTTCTCGACCTCGAGAAGCCGCTCGCCCGCGGCAAAGACGAATTCCGACAGCGCCGCGCTATAGACCGAGGGCTCCGGCAAGCCGACCAGCGACACGATGTCGTCGACGCCGTGGATCGCGCGCGTCGTCTCGCCTGCCTTCTCCGCGGAAAAGCAGATGCCCCGCAGCTTGTGCCCCAGCAGCGCGCGCAGCTTGTCCTTGGCGGTGACGACCGCGACCTTCGCGCCCGCCGCCGCGAAGGCGGCAAGGATCGTTCCGGCGCGAAGATACTTGGCGTCGTTCATCATGACCTCGGCGCCCGCGTCGGGGTCCCAGAAAAAATTCCCGCAGATGCCGTGCACCGACGGCGGCACGCCGGTGACGATCGACAGGTTGTTCGGATTGGTGAACGAGGGCACGACGCAGTCGGCGGTGAGGCAGGTGCCGCTCCCGTCGAGTCCGGCAAGGAACGGCGCGGCGCCTGCGCCGATCGCCTGAGTGATGTAGTCGGGCTCGCATCCGTCGACGCAGACGACGACGACGGGCCGCTCCGGCCATCGGTATTGCCGGCCGTTTATCGTGATCGGCATTTTGGGCATCGGCCTAAACCCCTTTCGCCGACGCTGACCTTGGCTTGCGCGGCGTGATGACGGCAAGCTTGTGATGCGCAGCGGCGTTTTGCCGGCTGCGATGCATGCGCGCCCGGCTGGCAGCCGCGTGTTCGTACAGCGCCTTGCCTGCGCTCGCGGCGTTGCGCGATGCGATCTTGTCGACGATATCGCGGTGCTCGCGCGTCGAAAGCGGAAGCATGCCGTCCTGCGCCAGCGATTGCCGGCGGAAGAGATTAAGCTCGTTGACCAGGCGCCTGTAGGTGACGAGCAGCTTGCCGTTGCCGGCAAAAGCGACCAGCATGTCGTGGAACTCGAGATTGAGCGGATAGTACGCGTCGACGTCGTCCCGCGCGCTCGCCCGTTCCATCCGCTCCACGGTCGCCTTGAGCTGCCTGATCTGCTCGGCGGTCGCCTGGTGTGCAACGCGGCGGCCGACCCACTCGTCCAGAGCCGCGCGCAGCTCGTAGATTTCGTCGGCCTCCTGCACGCTGACCTGCCGCACGAAGACGCCGCGGTTCTTCTCAAGCCGGACCAGTCCCGATTCCTCCAGCGCGCGAAAGGCTTCGCGCACCGGCCCGCGCGACACGCCGAGGAGCTTCGCGACCGCGGCTTCGTTGAGCTTGCCGCCGGCGGGGAGGTCGCCGGCGAGGATCATCCGCTCCAGCTCCTTCTGCACGAGCGTCGGCAGCGAATTCGACCTCACCAGCGCGATGGTCGCCTTGGAGGCGACGGAGTCGCTCGCATTGGCTGAGGGTCCGGCAGCGTTCTTGGCCACCTTGCGATTAGACGCCTGAAGGTGTAGATTGTCAACAATCTGCAATCGCGGCGCCGCAGGATCCAAGGCCGAAACGCCGACCGGTCGGCCAAAAAAAATGGCAACCTGCCGGTGCAATCATGATGATTTGCGCACCGCGTGCGGCGCGCGTAGGATTTTCCGGTCGTTGTCTTACCCTGTCTCACTCTTCGGGAGGAAACAATGCAATTCGCGGCGCGCAGGTCATGGTGGTATCGCATAGCGGCAGTGGCCCTCGCGGGCGCGGTAGGGTGGTCGGCAACTGCATGGGCGCAGAAGACCGAGTTGCTGGTCTACACGGCGCTCGAGACCGACCAGATCAAGGCCTACGAAGAAGCCTTTGCCAAGGCCCATCCCGACATCGCGCTCAAATGGGTTCGCGATTCGACCGGCGTGATCACCGCGAAGCTGCTGGCCGAGAAGGCCAATCCGCAAGCCGACCTAATCGTCGGCGTATCGGCGTCGAGCATGGCGGTGTTCGCCAACGAGGGCATGCTGCAGGGCTACGCGCCGAAAGGACTCGATCGGATCGTCCCCGCGTACCGCGATCCGAGGAACCCGCCGGAATGGGTTGGCATGGATGTGTACGGCGCCGCCTTGTGCTTCAACACCGTCGAGGCGGCGAAGCTCGGCCTGCCGAAGCCCTCGACCTGGAAAGACCTGACCAAGCCGGTCTACAAGGGCAGGATCGTGATGCCTAATCCGGCGTCCTCGGGCACCGGCTTCCTCGACGTCGCCGGATGGCTGCAGATGTGGGGCGATTCCGACGGCTACAAGTTCATGGATGCGCTGCACGAGAACATCGCGCACTACACGCACTCGGGCTCGAAGCCCTGCCGCGAGGCGGGCGCCGGCGAATTCCCGATCGGCGTGTCGTTCGAGTATCGCGCGGTGACCACCAAGAAATCGGGTGCGCCGATCGATATCATTTTCCCGAGCGAGGGGCTCGGTTGGGACCTCGAGGCGTCGGGCATCATGAAGACGACCAAGAAGGTCGAAGCCGCGCGCAAGCTGATGGACTGGCTGGCGACACCGGGCGCGATGGAACTGTTCGCGAAGAACTTCGCCGTCGTTGCCATTCCCGGGATCGCCAAGCCGCTGGACTTCGTCCCGGCCGACTATGAAAAACGCCTGGTGAAGAACGATTTCGCCTGGGAGGCCAAGAATCGCGACAAGATTCTCGCCGAGTGGACCAAGCGCTACGACGGCAAGTCGGAAGCCAAATAAACGCCTGAGCGCGCCCGATCGGGGCGCGTTCGGTTCGCGCGGCGGTCGGCGGTCGACGCCGATCGCCACGCGAGCCGGATCGAGAGAGCCCCGTGCCGGAAGCCGCCGCAGCGAACGCGCCCTACCTTGAGCTGGAAGGCATCCGCAAGACGTTCGGCGCGTTCACGGCGCTTAAGAACGTCGCGCTGGCCGTCGACAACGGCGAGCTGATCACCTTCCTCGGCCCTTCCGGCTGCGGCAAGACGACGCTGCTGCGCATCATCGCGGGACTCGAGACGCAGGACGCCGGCACGATCGTCCAGGGCAAGCGCAACATCTCGCGCCTGCCGGCGATGAAGCGAGACTACGGCATCGTGTTCCAGTCGTACGCGCTGTTCCCGAACCTGACGATCTTCGACAATGTCGCGTACGGGCTGGTCAACCGGCGGAAGGGCCGCGCCGAAATCAAACGGCGGGTCAGCGAGCTTCTGACGCTGATAGGACTCCCGGATGCGGGCAGCAAGTATCCGGCGCAACTTTCCGGAGGCCAGCAGCAGCGGATTGCGCTTGCGCGGGCGCTGGCCACCGCGCCCGGGCTGCTGCTTCTCGACGAGCCGCTGTCGTCGCTGGACGCACTGGAGCGGCTGCGGCTGCGCGGCGAAATCCGGGCGCTGCAACGGCGCCTGGGCGTGACCACGATCATGGTAACGCACGACCAGGAGGAAGCGCTGTCGATGGCCGACCGCGTGGTCGTGATGAACCAGGGCGCGATCGAGCAGGTCGGAACGCCGCAGCAGATCTATCGCGACCCGGCGTCGGCTTTCGTCGCCGATTTCGTCGGCAAGGTCAACGTGATCAGCGCGGTGGCCGAGGGAGGCGGGCGTTTCCGCGTCGGCGGCTTGACGCTGCACGGCGCGATCGGCGGCGTGGCGATCGCGCCGGGCACGCCGGTGAGGCTCTACCTGCGCCCGGAGGACGTCGTCATCAACGGTGCCGCTACGGCGACCTCCAATGCCGCCCAGGCCAAGGTGACCAAGATCGAGTTTCTCGGCGCGTTCTGCCATGTCACGGTACTGGTCGCGGGTGCCGAGGACCAGCCGCTGCTGATCAACATTTCCCGGCACAGCATCGACCGGATGAATCTGGCGGAAGGCTCGCCGCTGCACGTCGGGCTGCCGGCGGACTGCATGAGGCTGCTCAGTTGAGCGTGTGGGCATGACCACGGCGACAACTGCGCGGCGGCCCCTCGTCGCGTCGCCGCGCGCCAGGCCGCTGACGCACTGGCAGGACCGGATTGCGCAGGGATTGCTGGTCGCAATGTGCCTGTTCCTGGTCGTCTTCCTGCTCGCGCCGCTGGCGATGCTGCTGGTCAAGAGCGTGCAGGACAAGGACGGCCTGTTCGTCGGTCTGCGCCAGTTCGAGGAGTATTTCCAGACCCCGGTGCTGCGGCAGTCGATCCTGCATACGCTCGCCGTGGCCACCACCGTCACCGCCGTCACCATCCCGCTGGCGTTCACCTTCGCCTATGCCCTGACGCGGAGCTGCATGCCGGCGAAGGGGATGTTCCGGGTGATCGCGCTGACGCCGATCCTGGCGCCGTCGCTGCTGGCGGCGATCTCGTTCGTCCAGTGGTTCGGCACGCAGGGCCTGCTCAAGTGGGTACTGGGCGGCGCGTCGGTGTACGGGCCGATCGGCATCATCATCAGCTCGATCTACGCGGTGTTCCCGCACGCCCTGATGATCATCCTGACGGCGCTGCTGCTGGCGGACGGGCGCCTGTACGAGGCGGCCGAATCGCTCGGCACGCGGACGCTGCGCAAGTTCCTGACGATCACGCTGCCCGGCGCCAAGTACGGGCTGGTCAGCGCCGCGATGGTCGTGTTCTCCTATACGGTCAGCGATTTCGGCATCCCGAAGGTGATCGGCGGCAATTTCAACGTGCTGGCGCTGGACATCTTCAAGCAGGTGATCGGGCAGCAGAATTTCAACAAGGGCGCCGTCGTGAGCCTGGTGCTGCTGGTGCCGGTCCTCGTCGCGTTCATCGTCGACTGGATCATGCAGGGCCGCCAGCAGGCTCAGTTCTCCTCGCGCGCCATCGCCTATGCGCCGAAGCCGAAGCACTGGTTCGACGCCGTGATGCTCGCCTACTGTGTGCTGGTGTGCGTGCTGCTGCTGGCCGTCCTTGGCATGGCCGTCTACACCTCGTTCATCAAGCTGTGGCCGTACGACAAATCGTTCAGCTTGCGCCACTACACGTTCGGACTGGTCGATGCGGGTGTCATTTCGACCTTCTTCAACAGCCTGCGGATGGCGGTGCTCACGGCATTCTTCGGCACGATGCTGATCTTCGGCAGCGCGTACCTGCTGGAAAAGACGCGCGGCATGCGCGCAACGCGAGGGTTCATCCGCATGCTCGCGGCGATCCCGATGGGCGTTCCCGGCATGGTGCTCGGGCTCGGGTACATCTTCTTCTTCAACCACCCGGACAATCCGCTGAACGGCCTCTATCACGGCATGACCATCCTGGTCGTCGTCACGATCATCCACTACTACACGTCGAGCCATCTGACCGCGGTGACCGCGCTCAAGGCGCTCGACAACGAGTTCGAGGCCGTGTCGGCATCGCTGAAAGTCCCGTTCTACAAGACGTTCTTCCGGGTCACGGTGCCGGTATGCCTTCCCGCGATACTCGACATTGGCCGCTACCTGTTCGTCAATGCGATGGTGACGATCTCCGCGGTCGTCTTTCTTTACGCGCCCGACACCCAGCTCGCGTCGGTCACCATACTCACGCTCGACGACGCCGGCGAGATCGGGGCGGCCGCGGCGATGGCGACCCTGATCGTCGCGGCGTCCAGCACCGTATGCATTCTCTACGCCATCGTCACCCGCATGCTGCTGGCGCGAACGCAGGGCTGGCGCAGGCCGGCGAAAGCATGAGATCTCCAACGAGGACCAGACGATGAGCAATGCCGACCGCGATCCGATCCTGCTGACCCCGGGCCCGCTGACCACCTCGCTTGCGACCAAGGTCGCGATGCTGCGCGACTGGGGCTCGTGGGACGCAAGCTTCAACGCCGTGACCGCCCGCGTGCGGCAGCACCTGACGGAGATCGTCAACGGCGCCGCCACGCACGCCTGCGTACCACTGCAGGGAAGCGGCACGTTCTCGGTCGAAGCGGCGGTCAACACGCTGGTGCCGCGTGCCGGGCACCTGCTGGTGCTGATCAACGGTGCATATGGTAAGAGGCTGGCGCGGCTGACCGAGATGATGGGGCGCAAGCTATCGGTGCTCGAAACCGCGGAGGACGTGCCTACCACCGGCGCCGACGTTGCCAGGAAGCTCGACGCCGACGCGTCGATCAGCCACGTCGGGCTCATTCATTGCGAGACCTCGACCGGGATCCTGAATCCGCTGGCCGAAATCGCCGATGTCGTCGCGGAGCGCGGGCGGCGGTTGATCGTCGATGCGATGAGCTCGTTCGGCGCGATTCCGATCGACGCGCAGGCGGTTCCGTTCGACGCGCTGATCGCTGCTTCGGGCAAATGCATCGAGGGTCCCCCCGGCATGGGTTTCGTCTTCGCGCGCACGAGCGCGCTCGAGCGGTGCGCGGGCAATTCGACCTCGCTGGCGCTGGACCTGCACGACCAGTGGGCCTACATGGAAAAGACGACGCAATGGCGCTACACGCCGCCGACGCACGTCGTCGCCGCCCTCGACGCCGCGCTCGACCAATACCTGCAAGCCGGCGGCCAGCCCGCGCGCCTCTCGCGCTACGCGGCCAACTGCGAAACACTGGTGAGCGGCATGAAGGAGCTGGGCTTCCGGCCGTTTCTGGAACCACGGATCCAGGCGCCGATCATCGTCACGTTTCATGCGCCGGCCGACGCACGCTATGCGTTCAAGGCGTTCTACGACAAGGTGCGCGACAAGGGCTTCATCCTTTATCCCGGGAAGCTCACCCAGGTCGAGACGTTTCGCGTCGGCTGCATCGGTGCAATCGGCCCGGACGAAATGCGCCACGCGGTCAACGCGGTGCGCGACGCCCTGTCGGAGCTCGGCGTGCGTCAGATCGCCCCGGCGGCGGTCAGGGCGGCGTAAAAGTGCTTAGCCCGACCGGCTACCAGGCGCCGAAGCCGTCGCTGCGGGCGGTGGGTTCCAGCGGCGCGCGCAGAAGCTCGGTCAGTGCCCGATAATCCGGTGTGCCGGGCTCGATCGCGGCGTACCGCAGCAGGCAATCGAGGATGACCAGGCTCGCGTCCGCGGTGACTTGGTCGTCGCGGGTATCGGCGGCGATCAACTGCGCCGCGGCGGGCAGGCTTACCAGCCGATGCTCGACGGCCTCGCCATCCTGGTTCGCGGGGACGAAATCGGCGTCGACTACCAGATCGTAGACAAATACGGTTTCGCGCTGCAAACCTTGCGGCTGCGGGCGGCAGACGTCGAGGCTGCCCCGGGCGCGCGCCGATGCCGCAACGGCGGCGGGAATGCCGGCTTCCTCCCAGGCTTCCTTGCACAGCGTGTCGACGATGCCCAAGCCGGCGGCGATCCCGCCGCCGACGAGATTGTCGAGCATGCCCGGATCGATGGCCTTTCCCGGGCTGCGACGGGCGAGCCACATCGCCAGCCCCTCGTCGCGGCGCACCAGCCCGTTGATGTGCACGGCGTAGGTGCGAATGCCGAAATACCGTGCCGCGGCGCGTTCGAGCTCGACCAGCGGGGCAGCGCCGAATTCCGCCGCGACCGCATAGCGCTCGTCGCGCCATGCGGAGAGCAGGCCCGCGGCGGCCAGCTCGAGCGCGACCCGCTCGAGCGTGGCCGTGCGCGCCGGGCAATCGGCCAGGTGTGCGGCGAGCACCAGAGCCGGCCGCGCGTCGTCGAAGATGCCGGGAAATGCGCGCAGCCGCGCCGCGCGCGCGGGATCGAGCCAGCCGATCGTCCTGCCGCCGACGCGGAGCGGGGCGTAGTCGCCTTGCGGGCGGGCGAGCGCAGCCGCGAGCCGCGCGCGGATCGCGGGTACAATGCCGTCGGCCCTCATTCGACGATTGTATCGTCCGTCCACGCTCCGTGCCTTCCGATGTGCTCGCCCTGTTCGATCTCGATCACACGCTGCTCGCGCGCGACTGCGATCAGGCCTGGGTCGACTTCCTGATCGGCGAGGGCGCGCTCGAGCGCACCACGTTCGAGTCCGGCAACCGTGCGGTCGTCGAGCGCTACCGGCGCGGTGAGGTCGGCGTGACCGAGTTCACCGAGTTCTACCTGTCGACCCTCAAGGAGCGCGATCCGGCGCAACTGCACGCATGGCGCGACGACTATCTGCTGCGGGCGATATGGCCGGCGATTCCGGCAGCCGCCCGGACGCTGGTGGAGCGTCATCGCGGCGCCGGCGACGTGCTCGTATTGACGACGGCGGCCAGCCGCTTCCTCACCGCGCCGATCGCGGACGCGCTGGGCTTCGAGAACCTGATCGCGACCGAGGCGGAGATCGTCGCCGGCCGCTACACGGGCAGGGTCGCGGGGACACCGAACATGCGCGACGGCAAGATCGCGCGCCTCGCGGCATGGCTGGCCGAGCGCGGGGAACAACTCGGCGACTTCCGGGAGAGCTGGTTCTACAGCGACTCGCGCAACGACATCCCGTTGCTGTCGCGCGTCACCCACCCGGTGGCGGTCAATCCCGACCCGACCCTGGCCGCGCTGGCGCGGGCGAAAGCCTGGCCGGTGCTCGAAATCCGATAGCGATCGCAGCCTTGCTCGATCGTTCCCCCATTCGATGAACGCACGCATCCTCGACGGCAAGGCGCTGGCGGAGCGCCTGAAGGCCGAGCTCGCCGAACAGGTCGCCGCGCGCGTCGCCGCAGGCGGGCAGCGTCCCGGCCTCGCCGTGGTGCTCGTCGGCGACAACGCCGCTTCGCAGATCTATGTGCGCAACAAGCGGAAATTCACCGAGGCCGTGGGCATGCTGTCGTTTTCGCACGATCTGCCGGCGATGACGTCCGAGGCCGAGCTGCTCGGGGTGGTCGACCGCCTGAACGCGGATCCGACCGTGCATGGCATCCTGGTCCAGTTGCCGCTGCCCGGACAGATCGACCCGGAGCGGGTGACCGAGCGCATCGATCCGCGCAAAGACGTCGATGGCTTCCATCCGTACAACATCGGCAGACTCGTCCTCAAGCGGCCGATACTGCGGCCGTGCACACCGTATGGCTGCATGCGCCTGCTGGCCGAAACCGGCGAGAATCTGGTCGGCCGGCATGCGGTGGTCATCGGCCAGTCGAACATCGTCGGCCGGCCGATGGCGCTGGAATTGCTGATGGCGCGCTGCACGGTGACCGTCTGCCATTCGGCGACGCGCGACCTGCCCGACATCGTGCGTGGCGCCGATGTGCTGGTTGCCGCCGTCGGCAAGCCCTGTTTCGTCGGCGGCGACTGGATCAAGCGCGGCGCCATCGTGATCGATGTCGGTATGAATCGGGACGCCGAAGGCAAGCTGTGCGGCGACGTCGATTTCGCCGCAGCCGGCGGGCGCGCGTCGTGGATCACCCCGGTACCCGGCGGCGTGGGCCCGATGACCATCGCGATGCTGCTCGCCAACACGCTGACGGCCGCCGAGCTGCAGGACGCTGTCGTCTGAGGACGCGCCGACGGGTTACTGCTGAGCTACTTCGGCGGCGCTGGAAATTGCACGTAGGGTGGCGCCGGCTCCTTGTCCGGCGGCACATACGCCGGCGCTTCCTTCCCGCTGGGACCCAAATGCCGCACGTATCGGTAGACCGCGCGCAAGTCCGCATCGGTCATGAGGTTGAGCGCGAACCAGGGCATCGGCGGGCGCGTTTGAAGAGATCGCGCTCTTTGCACCCATTGCACCTCGGTCATTTTTTTCATATACAGCCGAAGGTTGACCGGGTACGTCGTGCCCCACGGTCCGCGCCAGCCGAGCGCATCGCCGACCAGCCAGTCCTTCTCGGCGACCTTGCCGCCGCTGGCGGCATAACTTGGGGTGTGGCAGTCATTGCAGCCGCCGATTTCGACGACGTAGCGGCCGCGCCCGATCTCCTTGCCGGTGTGCCCTTGTTTTGGGGCATCCGCTGCCTGCACGGCGCACGCGAGCGTGGCAGCGATCGCGGCAACTGCGCTTCGGGATGCCAAACGGGTCATCGTATTTCCCACAATCGGAGTCACCAGTGTGGCATGTTACCGCAGGCGGCGGTGCGACGACGAGTGACGAGTCATCGGCTGCGCAGATGCCACGCCTTCGGCCGCGTGAACGTCTGGATGCCGTAGGTCGACAAGGTGAGCCCGATGCCCGAGTGCCCGACGCCGGACCAGGGCAGCCGCGGGCTGACGCGATCGCAGCAGTTCCAGTACACGGACCCCGAGCGGACCCGCGCCAGGATTCGCCGCGCGCGCTTTTCGTCTGGCGTGTAGACGCCGGCCGTAAGGCCGTACTCGCTGTCGTTCATCATCAGCACCGCTTCGGCATCATCCTTGACCTTCTGGATGCCGATCACCGGTCCGAAGCTTTCGTCGCGCATCAGGCTCATGCGGTGGTCGACGTCGGCCAGCACGGTCGGCTCGAACCAGTTGCCCTTGCGCTGGATGACATTGCCGCCGGTGAGCAGACTGGCGCCGCGGCGCCGCGCGTCGGTCACCTGCTTGCGCAGGACGTCGAGCTGCGGCCGGCGGGTGATCGGACCGATGTAGGTCTTTTCGTCGAGCGGATCGCCGACGCGGTAGGCTTTGACTTCGGCGACGAAAGCCTCGACGAAGTCATCGTGGAGGGTTTCGTTCACGTAGATGCGCTCGACCGAACAGCACGACTGCCCGGTGTTGTAGAACGCGCCGTCGGCGATGCCGGCCGCCGCGTTCTTGACGTCGACATCGTCGCAGATGTAGACGGGATCCTTGCCGCCCAGCTCGAGCTGGACCTTGATCATGCGGCGGCCCGCGGCCGCGCCGATGCGGGTGCCCGTCGCGTGCGAGCCGGTGAAGAAGATGCCGTCGACGGGCTGCCGCAGCAGCGCGGCGCCGGCGACGGCGCCACCCTGCACCAGGACGAAGACGTCTTCCGGCACGCCCGATTCATGCATCAGGTCGGCGATGTGCCGGCCCGTCAGCGTGGCAAATTCCGACGGCTTGTACAGCACCGCATTGCCGGCGAGCAGCGCCGGCACGAACACGTTGCTGCCGACGAAATAGGGATAGTTCCACGCCGAGATGTTGGCGACGACGCCGAGCGGATCGTGCGATATGCGTTCTTCGAGGTCTTGCTTGACGTCGGCGAAGACCTTCTCCTCGCGCAGCACGCGCGGCGCCTCGGCCAGGAAGAAATCGATGCGCGGCAGGAGGCCGTTCAGCTCGTTCCTCGACTGGCGGATCGGCTTGCCGACTTCCAGGGTCAGCGTACGCGCGAGCGTCGCTCGCGTCGCGACGACGCGCTCGCGGAAGGCCCGGATCGCATCGAGGCGCCGTTTCAGCGGCAGGGCCGCCCAGTCTGCCTGCGCGGCCCGTGCGCGCTCGTACTTTTTGCGCACCGCGGTGCCGTGGTCTTCGTCGATCTCGGCGAGCAGCTCCCCGCTGGCGGGATTGGTGATTTTCATCGGTCTGGTCCTGGATCAGCGCCCGGCGCGCGCAAGGAAGTCGTCGAGGATCGGCGTGTCGTCGAGAAAGGCGGCGCTGCCGGAATCGTGAAACTCGGGGTGCCATTGCACGCCGAACACGTACGACGGTCCGGTCCAGCGTAGCGCCTCGACGATATGATCGGGCTCGGACCAGGCTTCGACGACCAGGTCGCGCCCGAGATCCTTCGCCGCCTGATGGTGCACCGAGTTGGTCGTAACGCGCGCCAGGTCGGGATACAGCGCCGCGAGCCCGGTGCCGGGAACGATCGTCGTCGTATGAGCGTTCGCGGCGTAGATCTCCCAGTCGCGGTGCCCGAGCGCGCCCGGGCGCTGGGTCGCGATATCCTGGTACAGCGTGCCGCCTTGCGCAACGTTGATGATCTGCGCGCCGCGGCACACGCCGAGGACCGGCTTGCCCGCCGCGACGAACCCGCGCAGCAGGGCGATCTCGTAGTCGTCCCGGATGCGGTCGCCGTTCCATTCGGGGCGGAGCGCGCGTTCACCGTACGTCTCGGGGCAAACGTCCGAGCCGCCCATCAGCAGCAGGCCGTCGAGTTCGCGCGCGTAGTCGCCCACGGTCACGCGACTGCCTGCGCGCCGGGTCGCGCCGTCGGGCGACGGGACCATCAGCGCCAGCGCATCGCGCTGCATCACCCAGTGCGCCATATTCTGCTCGATGTACTGCAGCGTCATCCCCTTGAAGATCGGACGCTTGGGATCCGCGTGGAAAAAGCAGGCGGAAATGCCGATCTTCAGCATCGGTGTCGCAGGTTCCGTGCAGCGCGACGCGGCAGCATCCGTACGCTCACATCGCCTCCGCAAAAATCCGCTCGAAGTCCTGCCGTGTGCACGGGCGCGGGTTCGTCTGGTGGCAGATGTCGTTGATCGCCACATCGGCCAGCGCCGGAATGTCAGCCCGCGTCACCGCCCGCCGCGCCGCATAGTCGGACAGCGTCGCCGGAATGCCGAGATCGCGCTTGAGCGCCGCGAGCCAATCGATGAACGCCTCGGCGCTGGCCTCGGGCAGCGCACCGGGCATGCCGGCTCCGACGACGTGCGCGAGCTCGGCCATTTTCGCCGTGGCGCTCCTCAGGTTGAACCGCATCACGTGGTCGATCATGATGCCGTTCGCCAGGCCATGGTGCAGATCGGCGACGGTGGACAGCGCGTGGGCGCACGAGTGCACGGCGCCCAAGTCCTTCTGGAAAGCGATCGCGCCCATCAGCGAGCTCATCAGCATGTCCGAGCGCGCCTGCAGGTTGTGCGGCTCGCGCACCGCCGTGCGCAACGACCGCGCCGCGATGCGCACGCCTTCGAGCGCGATGCCGTCGCACATCGGGTGATAGGCCGGCGACAGATACGATTCGACATTGTGCGTCAGCGCGTCCATCCCGGTCGCCGCGGTGATCGACGGCGGCAGGTCGAGGGTCAGCTCGGGATCGGCGAAGACGGCCCGGGCCAGGAGCTTCGGGGAGAAAATGATCTTCTTGACGTGCGTCGCATCGTCGGAAATGACGCTCGAGCGGCCCACTTCGGACCCGGTGCCCGCGGTCGTCGGCACGGCGATGAAATAGGGCAGCTCGCGCTCGATCGCGCGGACGTGCGGATGATCCCAGGCGTATTCCAGCACGTCGCCTGAATGCACGGCCATCAGCGCGATCGCCTTGGCCACGTCGAGCGCGGCGCCGCCGCCGAGGCCGATCACCGCATCGGCGCCATGCGCCTTGAATGCATGGACGCCGCGGTCGACCTGGCTGCGGACCGGGTTGCCGCTCACGTCGGAATACACCGCGACGTCGAGGCCGGTGAGCCCCGCCACGAACGAGCCGAGCAAGGGCAACGGTGCGATGCCGCGGTCGGTGACCAGCAGCGGGCGCTTGATGCCCAGCCCTGTCAGGTGCCCGGCGACCAGCCCGCGTGCGCCGGCGCCGAAGTGAATCGTGGTGGGAAACGCAAATCGAGCGAGAGTCATCGTGAGGTCCGCCTTTACTGCGGAGAGGGGCCGATCTGGACGAAGCGGAGCTCGAGCACGTCGTTCGGCCATTGGGTCACGTGGACGTCGGGGCGCATCGCCCAGGTCAGCATGCGCCGGTACAGCGGTATCAGCGGCAGGTCGGCGTGCATGATCCGGAGCGCGTCGGCGATGAGCTGCCGCCGGCGGGCCAGGTCGGGCTCGACCCGGATCGCGTCGATCAGCCGGTCCAGCCGCGGGCTGGCGTAGCGCCCGCCGTTGAACGTGCCCGAGCCGTCGTCGCTGTGGCTGTGCACGACGGCGTTGAGCATCGGCCAGGCGTCGGTGCCGGGCGACCAGCCGAATTCAAAAAAACTCGTGGTCGCCTGCGTGAGCTTGGGAAAGAACGTGGCGGTGGGCCACGGCTGGAAGCGCGCACGAATGCCCACTTGCGCCAGCATACCGGCGATCGCCTGGCACACGGCGGCCCGGAAGGCAACGTTGACGCAGTCCAGCGTGGTGGCGAAGCCATCCGGGTAGCCCGCATCCTTAAGCAGCGCGCGCGCCTTGACCGCGTCGTACGGGAGGCGGCGATCGAGCTCGGGCACCGCGCCGTCGACCCGCTGCGACAGGTACGAGCCGGTCGCGGTGGCCTGTCCGCGCAACACCTTGGCGACGATCGAGTCGATGTCGATCGCCTGGTAGACGGCGCGCCGCACGCGCAGGTCCTTGAACGGATTGCGCCCCTTGACCTCGCCCGACTGCGGCTCGGGGCGGCTCTGGTCGAAGCCGAGATACTGGGTGCCGATGTCGGGCATCGACACGAGCTCGAATCGTCCGTCCCGCTTGAGCCGCGCGACGTCCTGGAACGGCGGGTCGATCACGAAGTCCACCTGTCCCGAGACCAGGGCCGCCAGCCGCGTCGCGTCCGACTGGATCACCGTGAAGATCGCCTCGTCGACATTGCCGCGCGCGCCCCACCAGTGCGGGTTGGCGACCAGTACGGTGCGCGCATCGGACTCGTAGGCCTTGAGCTCAAACGGTCCGGTCCCGTTGGCGTGCCGGACGGCGTAGGTCTCCTGCCTGGCGTCGTAGTTCTGCGGCTCGACGACGCCGTGCGCCGTTGCCCAGGCCCGGCTCATGATGCCAACGTACACCAGTTTTTCCGGCAGGACGGCGTCGGGTGCGGCAAGCAGCACGTCGACGGTAAGAGCATCGACCTGCCGCGCCGACAGGACGCCGCGCAACTGAAAGCTTCGCTGCGAGTTCTTCGACAGCGCCCGCGCGATCGAGAAGACGACGTCGTCCGCGGTGAAGGGCGTCCCGTCGTGGAACCTGACGCCCGGGCGAAGCTTGAACCGCCAGCGCCTGGGATCGATCGCCTGCCAGGACAAGGCCAGCGCCGGCTCGAGCTCGAACTGGCGATCGCGTCCGACCAGCGAATCGTAGATCTGGCTCACGACGCGCGTCTGGTATTGCAGCGCCAGCCCGTGCGGATCCATCGACTGCGGATCGAACGCGCTGGCGAAGCGCAGCGTCGCCGCGGGCACGGCGCGCGCAACCAGGCAGGCGGCCAGCAACCCGATGGCGATGCAGGCGCGCATGCGGACGGGCGCCGGGCCCGCGGGCACGAGGCGGCGGGGCGGCATCAGATGATTTCGAAGTACCGCTTCAATTCCCAGTCGGTGACCGCATCGAGCCATTGCCGCCATTCCCATTCGCGCGTCGCAGCGAAATGATCGACGAACTCGTCGCCGAACCAGTCGCGCGCCAGATCCGATTTGCGGAAGATTCGTGTGGTCTCGATCAGCGTGCGCGGCGCGCGGGGAACGTCCTCGGCGCCCTCGTTGGTGCCGCGGATCGGCGCCGCCGTCAGCTTGAGCTTTTTTTCGATGCCCGACAGTCCGGCCGCGAGCACCGCCGCGGCCGCAAGGTAGGGATTCATGTCGGCGCCCGGGCAGCGCGTTTCCAGGCGCGTCGATTTCGGCGAGCCGGCGATGACACGGAAGCTGGCGGTGCGATTGTCGACGCCCCACGTCGGCTTGACCGGCGCCCAGAAACCGTCGACCAGCCGCTTGTAGCTGTTGATCGTCGGCCAGTACATCGGCGCGAATTCCATCAACGCCGCCACCTGGCCGGCGAGATAGCTCTCGAACAGCTTGCTCATGCCATTGCGGCCCTTGCTCTCGTAGAAGAGGTTTTTCTTCCCGTCGGACAGACTCTGATGGATGTGCCCCGAACAGCCCGGGTACTGCGGGTTCCACTTGGCCATGAAGCTCGGCATGATGCCGAAGCGCGAACCGATCTCCTTGGCGCCGGTCTTGAACAAAATGGCGCGGTCGGCCGCTTCGAGCGCCTCGGAGAACAGGATCGCGACCTCGTAGACGCCGGGTCCGGTTTCGGTGTGCAAGCCTTCGATCGGAATCTCGAAGGCCCCCATCTCGACCATCAGCGCCTTGAAGAACTCGCGATTCTCATTGGCGCGCAGCAGCGAATAGCCGAACATGCCCGGCGTGATCGTCTGCGGTCGGATGTAGCCCTTGTCGGCCCACGATTGCGGCGTCTCGGCGAAGTTGAACCACTCGAATTCCATGCCGCACATCGGCAGCGCGCCGAGCTTCTCGGCGCGTTTGAGAACTCTCTTGAGGAGCTGCCTCGGGCAGGCCGGATGCGGCACTTCACGGCCATTCTTCTGCGCGACGAAATCGCCGAGGAAGAACGGCACACCGTCGTCCCAGGGAACGTGGCGCAGCGTGCCCAGGTCGATCCGGGCGAGCGCGTCGGGATAACCCTTGTGCCAGCCGGTCAGCGTGGTGTTGTCGTAGCAGTGGTCGGCCATGTCCCAGCCGAACACCACGTCGCAGAAGCCGAAGCCGCTTTCGGCGGCGGCGAAGAACTTGTCCTTGTGCAGGTATTTCCCGCGCAGCACGCCGTCGATGTCGGACACCGCGACCTTGACGCGGTTGCCCGGCGTCGCGCGCACGGCGTCCAGGATCCTCTTCGGGGCGATGTTCTGCGGCATCGTGTTCCTCGTGGTCGTCGCGCCGGACGCGGCGTGCGGGGGCGGAACCGATTGTAACCCGACCTGCGGGACCCGCCTACGCGAGGGCAGCGGCCGGCACCGGGTCGCGTTCGCTGCTGCTAGAGTAAGGGCATGGCACCTGTCGAATCGCCGCCATGAACGATGCCCTTGCCAAGGGCGCATCCGACGCCGTGCGCTACCGTGCGCTGGCGTCGCTGCACTCGGCCGTCGTGTTGTTCGGCCTCGCCGGATTGTTCGGCAAGTGGATCGCGTTGCCCGCAACGACGATCGTCTTCGGCCGGACGGCCGTCGCCGCCGCGGCGCTCGGCATGCTGCTGTGCCTCTCGCCCTCGCGGCGCGGCGGCTTCGAGTGGCGGATGGCCGTCAATGGCGCGGTGCTGGCCTTGCACTGGTTCGCTTTCTTCAAGGCGATACAGATAGCCAGCGTGGCGATCGGGCTGCTGGGTTACGCGAGCTTTCCGCTATTCGTGCTGCTGCTGGAGCGGGTGCTCCTGCGCACGCGGATACGCCGGTTCGACTGGGCGATCGCCGCACTGGTCGTTACCGGGCTGGCGATTCTGTTGCGCGGGCCCGGTTTCGACCACCGGACCGCGCAGGGCCTGGCGTGGGGCGTGCTCGCCGGGTTTTCGTTCGCGCTGCTCGCGGTGAGCAATCGGGCGCTGGCGGCGCGCCGAGAACCGGACGGGATCGCATTCTGGCAGAATGCGTGCGCTGCCTCGTGTCTCGCGCCGGTGCTGGTCGTGGCGCCGGCGTTGCCGTCCGCGCGCGACATCGCGCTGCTGCTCGTGCTGGGTGTCGTCTGCACCGCCCTCGCGCACTCGCTGTTCATTCGCAGCATGCGCGTCGTCAGCGCGCACACGGCGAGCGTCGTCGCGGCGCTCGAGCCCGTGTACGGCATCGTGCTCGCGGCCCTGTTGCTGGACGAAGTGCCGGACGCGCGCACGCTGGTCGGCGCGCTGCTGATCGTCGGTGCTGCGCTGGCGGCCACCGCGAGGGCGACGCGGACGCCGCGATAGCGCAGGCCGGTCCGCTTGTGTATTGTGCGGATTCACGGTCACGCGCGAGAAGGCAGCATGTCCTTGCATATCGGAATGGTCGGGCTGGGCCGCATGGGCGCCAACATGGCGCGCCGGCTCGCCGCCGGCGGCGTTGCCATCACGGGTTTCGATCCGGCGCCGGAGGCGCGCACGGCTTTCGCCGCCGTCCGATGCAGCGCCGTCGACAGCCTCGAAGCGCTGGTGCATGCGCTGCCTCCGCCCCGCGTCGTCTGGCTGATGGTTCCGGCGGGCAAGGGCACCGAGGCGGTCGTCGCCGAGCTCGCACCGCGGCTGCATTCCGAAGACATCATCGTCGACGGCGGCAACGCCTTCTACAAGGATTCGGTCCGGCGCGCAGTGGAGCTCGCGAGCTACGGCATCCGCTTTATCGATTGCGGCGTCTCCGGGGGCGTGTGGGGGCTCGAGAACGGCTACGCGCTGATGTTCGGCGGGTCGCCTGCGGCGGCGCGGGAAATCGAGCCGCTGGTGAAAATCCTCGCGCCCGCTCCCGACCGCGGCTGGCTGCACTGCGGCCCCAGCGGCTCGGGCCACTTCGTCAAGATGATTCACAACGGCATCGAATACGGAATGATGCAGGCGCTGGCCGAGGGCTTCTCGCTGATGAAGGGCAAGGCGGAGTTCGGCCTCGACGTGGCGGGGATCGCCGAGATGTGGCGGCACGGGAGCGTCGTGCGATCCTGGCTCCTCGACGTCGCTGCCGACTTCCTGCGCGAGGACGCCGAGCTCGATGACGTTGCACCGGTCGTCGCCGATTCCGGCGAAGGTCGCTGGACGGCGCTGGAGGCGATCGAGCAGGGCGTGCCGGCGCCGGTGCTGTCGATCGCCCTGATGATGCGGCTGGCGAGCCAGGGCAAGGGCGATTATGGCGACAAGCTGCTGGCGATGTTGCGCAAGGGTTTCGGCGGGCACAAGGTCACGCCGAAGGATTGACCGCGAGGCAAGCGCGCGATGATGGTGATCGTGATGGGCGTGTCCGGATGCGGCAAGACCACGGTGGGCCGCGCGCTCGCCCGCGAGCTGCGGGCGGAATTTCTCGACGGCGACGACTTTCATCCCGCGGCGAACGTGGCCAAGATGGCCCGAGGCATTCCGCTGACCGACGAGGATCGATGGCCGTGGCTCGACGCCATCGGCGCCGCGATGCGCGAGCGCGCGGCGCGCGGACGCGGCGTGGTCGTCGCCTGTTCGGCGCTCAAGCACGCGTACCGCGAACGGCTGCGGCACGGCGGCGGCGCCGAGGGCGACGTGCGTTTCGTCTACCTGAAAGGCGATGCCGCGACGATCGCGCCTCGGCTCGCGTCCCGCGATGCGCACTTCATGCCGCCCTCGCTGCTGGCGAGCCAGTTTGCCGCGCTGGAGGAGCCGGCCGGCGCCATCGTCGCCGACATCCGGCAGACCCCCGAGGCGCAGGCGCGGCAGATTGCCGCGGCGCTGCGATCGGCGCTCGATTCGGCCGCATGAGCGCCGCCCGGCCGCCTCGACGCGCGAACCACGCCCCCTTCTGCGGCAGCGCCGCGTCGGGAGCCGCGCCGCTGCGGGTCAATCGATGAGCGATCGACCGGAATCGGAGCGCAAGCCGGCGCCCGCGACCGAGGTCGCGCATCTCGGCCGCGATCCGCGCAAGCACCTGGGCGCGATCAACACGCCGGTGTATCGCGCGTCGACGATGCTGTTCGATGCCGTCGCCGACTACGAAGCCGCGCAGCGTGGCGAATACAAGGGCCTGGTCTACGGCCTGCACGGCCTGCCGACCGTCACCGATCTGCAGGACGCCATGGCCGCGCTCGAAGGCGGCCACGGCGCGCTGGCGGTCCCCTCGGGCCTCGCGGCGACGACGCTTCCGTTGCTCGCACTGGCAGGCGCCGGCGACCACGTGCTCGTGTCCGATTCGGTCTACGGCCCGACGCGGCGCTTCTGCGACAACCATCTGACGCGGCTCGGCGTCGAGGTGAGCTACTACGCGCCCCTGACCGGCGCCGGCATCGAGCGCGACATGCGTCCCAACACCCGCATCGTGTTCGCCGAGTCGCCGGGCTCGCTGACGTTCGAGGTGCAGGATGTGCCGGCCATCGCCGCCGCCGCGCACGCGCACGGCGCGCTGGTCGTGATGGACAACACCTGGGCGACGCCGCTGAACTTCCGAGCCTTCGATCATGGCGTCGACGTTTCCCTGCACGCCGGCACCAAGTATCTCGGAGGACATTCGGACCTGCTGATCGGATTGATCGTCGCGAGCGAGGCGACGTTGCCGCGGCTGCACCGACTCTGGACCGACATCGGGGTCACGGCGAGCAGCGACGACTGCTTTCTGGCGTTGCGCGGCTTGCGCACGCTGGTCGTGCGGCTGGCACGGCATCAGGCAAGCGCGCTGCGTATCGCCGCATGGCTGCGCGAGCAGGCCGAGGTCGCCGAGGTCGTCTACCCGGCGCTGCCGGGCGCGCGCGGGCACGAGCTGTGGAAGCGCGATTTCACCGGTGCCTGCGGGCTTTTCGGGGTCATCTTGCGCCCTGTCGCCAAAGCGCGCGTGGATGCGATGTTGAACGGTTTGCGCTGGTTCAAGCTGGGCGTGAGCTGGGGCGGCTTCGAAAGCCTCATTCTCCCGGTCAACATCGGCCATGCGCGCACCGTAGCGCGGTGGGAACCGGGCGGCCCGTATCTGCGACTGCACGTCGGGCTCGAGGATCCGGACGACCTGGTCGCCGACCTCGCCGAAGGCCTGGCGCGGCTGCGCGACTGATCCTTGCGAATTGGACTACTTGGTGCGCTGCGCGCGAACTTGCAGGACGTCCAGGTACTCGATTTTTTCGGCGACGGCACGCGCGTGCCGCTGTTCGCGATCTCGCCCTTGGCGCGAAAAGGGCAGGTCGACCACACGCACGACGATCACGCCTCGGTGCTGAAATTCATCGAGCGCAACTGGCACCTGCCGCCGCTGTCCGACCGCAGCCGGGACAATCTTCCGACTCCGGTGATGGGCGTCGCGGAGCCCTACGTGCCTTTGAACCGTCCTGCGATCGGCGACCTGACGGGTCTGTTCAGGTTCTAAGGCGGAGGCCAGGTTTCCGCCGACGAGGTGTCGCTAGGCGTCGCCGTATTCGTCCTGGATCTGGCGGACTCTCTCTTCGGCGCTCATGAAGGCCTCGATGCACCGCGGATCGAAGTGCTTTCCCTTCTGCGCCTGCAGATAGGCGAGACCCTCGTCGACCGGCCACGCGTGCTTGTAGGGCCTCTCGCTGACCAGCGCATCGAACACATCCGCGACCGCGACAATGCGGGCGACGATGGGAATGTCCTCGCCGTGCAGGCCGTTCGGATAACCCGAGCCGTCGTATTTTTCGTGATGTCCGAGCGCGATGATCGCGCCCATGCTGAGGTACTTCGACGGACTTCCCTTCAGGATGTCGTAGCCGATCCTCGGATGGTTCTTCATCGTCGTCATCTCGTCCGCCGACAGCGGGCCCTTCTTGAGGAGGATCGAATCGGCGATGCCGATCTTGCCGATATCGTGCATCGGCGCCGCCACTTCCAGCACGTGCACCGTCTCGGGCGCCAGGCCCAGATGCGAGCCGACCAGCCCCGAATAACGAGCCATCCGGGCCAGATGGTTGCCGGTCGTCTGGTCGCGGAATTCGCCCGCCTTGGCGAGCTTCGCCAACGTTTCGAGCTCGCGCTCGTGAATCTCGGCGATCGACTTGTCGACCTGGTATTGCAGCACGCGCGCCTGGTCCGAGAGCACGATCTTGTGCCGGCGCAAATCGAGGAGGTTGGCGCAGCGGGCGCGAGTCTCGTGCTCGTCCAGCGGCTTGATCAGGAAGTCGGTCGCGCCGGCCTCGAGCGCTTCGTAGCGCACGCGCCGGTCGTCGACCACGGTGATGACGACGATCGGGACGTCGACGCAATGCGGCAGCGCGCGTATCTGGCGCACCAGCTGCACGCCGTCGAATTCCGGCAGCTTGTAGTCGGTCAGCACCATGTCGATGCGGTTGTTGCGCGCGAATTCGAGCGCGCGCCCGGGCGTATCGAAAAGCTCGAGGTTGAGCTTGCCGTCGATCTGGCGCACGATTTCGGCGAGCAGCAGACGACTGCTGAACAGGTCGTCGATGATCAGGACGGTGTTGCGCTGCGCGCGCGCCATCGCCAGCTCCGAGACGACCGGACTCTTGTTCGCGGGACGTTGGGGCGCTGAGTTCATCGTGAACAGCTTACGGTAAGGCGGACCCGATACCTAAGCAATTGTCGTGCCGACATCGCGTTGTGCGGTACAACCGTCCGACCAGCGTGCGCTGAACGGCGCTGTTTGGCAATCGTTGGCTGACGGAAGGAGCGAGAAGGCGCTGGCGCCGTTGCGCTCGTCCACCCAGGGAGAAATGGTCGGGGCGAAGTGATTCGAACACTCGACCCCCTGCACCCCATGCAGGTGCGCTACCAGGCTGCGCTACGCCCCGACGGATAAGCATGAATTATATCGCCTTCATCCCGTCGGGCCCAAAAGCTGACGGATTTCCTCGATAACCTGCCGTATCTGCGCCGATGAAAGTGCCGCGTTTGCGGCTCCTCCCCGGCCTCGCCGCGGGTCTTCACCGGCGACGGCCTCGCGGCCCAGGGCCTCCGATTCCAGCCGGTGGCGCGCGCCGTTGATCGTGAATCCCTGCTCGTAGAGCAAGTCGCGAATGCGCCGGATCAGCAGCACCTCGTGGTGCTGGTAATAGCGCCGGTTGCCGCGCCGCTTCACCGGTTTGAGCTGGGTGAATTCCTGCTCCCAGTAGCGCAGCACGTGCGGCTTGACCGCGCACAGGTCGCTGACCTCCCCGATGGTGAAGTAGCGCTTGGCGGGTATTGCCGGAAGGTCGGACTTAGTCTGCCTGTGCTCGGCCATGGTTCGCGTCTTCGACCATTGCCTTCAGTTTCTGACTGGCGTGGAACGTGACGACCCGGCGCGCGGTGATCGGGATCTCTTCGCCGGTCTTGGGGTTGCGCCCGGGTCGCTGCGGCTTTTCGCGCAGCTGAAAATTGCCGAACCCCGACAATTTGACGCTATCGCCGGATTCCAGCGCGATCCGGATTTCCTCGAAAAAACGCTCGACCATGTCCTTGGCTTCGCGTTTGTTGAGGCCGAGCTGCTCGAACAGCAAATCGGCGAGTTCGGCTTTGGTCAGCGTCATCGGATTCCCTACTGGCGTAACGTCGCCTTGAATCGATTTTCGAGTTCCCGCAGCAGGTCGGCCACGGTCAAGTCGATTTCAGCGTCCGTCAAAGTACGTGCAGTATCTTGCATAAGCACAAGAATTGCAAGGCTTTTTTTACCCTGGCCGACGCCGGGTCCGCGATAGACGTCAAACAGCTCGATGCGCTCGACCTGCGCGGACCGTACGGCCTGGAGGGCGTCGAGCAGGGCTTGGGCGGGCACCGCGTCGTCGACAATCACCGCCAGATCGCGCCGGACCGCCGGAAAGCGGGAAACGGCCCGCGCGGCGGGCAGCGGAAAATGCTGCACGGCGTCCTGATCGATCTCGAAAACGACCGGCGGGCGCGGCAACTCGAAGGCGCGGACCAGGCGCGGGTGCAGCTCGCCCAGCCAGCCTGCCGCCGTACCGCCGACCACGATCCGCGCCGACCGGCCCGGATGCAAGGCCGGATGCGGGGCCGCTTTCGTGGTCACCGGCAGCGGCGCCGCCAGCGCCTCGACGTCGCCCTTGACGTCGAAAAAATCGACGTCGCGCCGCGCACCGTCCCAGTGCACGGGCAGGGCCGGCCCGTAGGCGAGCCCGCCGATGCGCAGCGGCTGTTCGTAGCGCTCGCCGGCGCGAACGAAGCAACGGCCGGTTTCGAATACGCGGACCCGCTCCTGCTTGCGAGCGACATTGCTGCGCAGCACGTCGAGCAAGCCGCCGAGGAGCGTCGTCCGCATCACGTCGAGATTGCCGGCGATCGGGTTGAGCACCTTGATCGGATCGGCATCGGCGCGCAGCAACCGTTCCGCTGCGGCGCTGACGAAACCGAACGTGATGACCTCCTGGTAGTCGCGGTCCACCAGGCGGCGCCGCAGCGTCGCCGCCGGACGCAGCGTCTCCGGCGCCGGCAGCATCGCCTGCGTGTGCGCGGCAGGCGCAGCGGGAATGTTGTCATAGCCGTGAAGGCGCGCGACTTCTTCGATGAAGTCTTCCTCGATCGAAAGGTCGAAGCGATACGAAGGCGGCGTGACGATGAAGTCGGCGCCTTCGCGCGCGGTGACGAGTCCGAGGCGAGCGAAGACCGCGCCGATGGCCTCCGGCGCGAGCGCGACGCCGAGGATGCGCGCGACACGCGCGCTGCGCACGCGCACCGGATCGCGCCGCGGCAGCGAGCCGCGAACATCGACCAGCGGACCGGCGCGCCCGCCGCAGACCTCGATGATCAGCTGCGCCGCGCGATCGACCGCCACCGGCGCGATCGCGAAATCGACACCGCGCTCGAAGCGGAAGCCGGCGTCGGTGGCGAAACCCAGCCGGCGCGATTTCCCCTGGATCACCGCCGGACTCCAGAAGGCCCCTTCGAGGAATACCGACATCGTGCCGCTGCCGATGCCGCTATGCTCCCCGCCCATGATGCCAGCGAGGCCGAGCGGTTTCTTTGCGTCGGCGACCAGCAGCAGGTCGGGGTCGAGGTCGAGCCGTTGCCCATTGAGGAGGGTCAGCCGCTCGCCGGGCCGCGGAAAGCGCGCGACCACGTCGCCCTCGAGCAGCGCGTCGTCATAGGCGTGCAGCGGCTGGCCGAGCTCGAGCATCACGTAGTTGGTGATGTCGACCACCGCGGAAATCGAGCGAATGCCGCAGCGCTCGATCCGCTGCCTGATCCACGCCGGCGTCGGCGCGGTCGCATCGATGCCTTCGACCACGCGCGCGCAGAAGCGCGGACAGGCCAGCGCATCGTCCACGTGAACCGCACGGCGGGCGCTGCCGTCGCCCGCCACCGATCCGCGCGGCGGCACTACGAGAGGAGCCCCGGTGATGGCGGCGACCTCACGCGCCAGGCCGAGAATCGACAGGCAGTCGGCGCGATTCGGTGTCAGCTTGACGTCGAACACCGTGTCGTCGAGATCGAGAATGCGGCGCAGATCGGCGCCGACTGGCGCTCGCGCGTCGAGAAGGTACAGCCCGGACGCATCGCCGGACAGCCCGAGCTCGCTGGCCGAGCAGAGCATCCCCTGCGACTCCACTCCGCGCACCGTCGTCGTGCCGATGGCCAGGCCTCCGGGCAGCTCGGCGCCGGCGCGCGCGAACGGGACGACCGCGCCGGCGGCGACGTTCGGCGCGCCGCAGACGACCGATGCGGGCGCGTCCTGGCCGAAGTCGACGCGGCAGACGGTCAATCGATCGGCGCCCGGATGCTGGTCGACGGAGAGCACCCTGCCGACGACGACCCCGGAAAAAGGCGGCGCCACGGCCGAGCGGTTTTCGACTTCGAGACCCGCCATCGTCAGGGCTTCCGCCAGCGCCTCGCTTCCGAGCGGCGGATCGGCAAGCGTGCGCAGCCAGTGCTCGGAGAATTTCACGCGAACTGGCGCAGGAAGCGCAGGTCGTTTTCGTAGAACAGGCGCAGATCGTCGACACCGTAGCGCAGCATCGCCAGACGGTCCGGGCCCATGCCGAAGGCGAACCCCTGGTAGCGCTCGGGATCGATGCCGACCGCGTGCAGCACGTTCGGGTGCACCTGGCCGGCGCCGGATATTTCCAGCCAGCCGGACCCGTTGCTCATGTCGATCTCCGCCGAGGGCTCGGTGAACGGGAAGAACGAGGGCCGGAAGCGAACCCGGAGATCGTCGCGTTCGAAGAAAAGGCGCAGGAACTCGGTGAACACGCCCTTCAGGTCGGCAAACGACACGTTCTCGTCGATCCACAGGCCTTCGACCTGGTGGAACATCGGCGAGTGCGTCGCGTCGCTGTCGACGCGATAAACGCGGCCTGGCGCGATGATCTTGATCGGCGGCCGATGCGATTCCATGTAGCGCACCTGGACCGGCGAGGTATGCGTGCGCAGCACCATCCCGCCCTCGACATAGAACGTGTCCTGCATCGAGCGGGCAGGGTGGTCCTCCGGCGTGTTGAGCGCGGTGAAATTGTGAAAGTCGTCCTCGATCTCGGGGCCGTCGGCGACCGCGAAGCCCAGCGAACGGAAAAGCGATTCGATCCGCTCCATCGTGCGGGTGATCGGATGCAATGTCCCGCTGCCGATGCCTCGGCCGGGCAGCGACACGTCGAGCGACTCGGCGGCAAGCTGTCGCGCCAGCCGGACGTCGGCCAGTTCCTCCCGCCGGCGGGCCAGCGCCTGCTCAAGGGCCGCCTTGGCTTCGTTGATGCGCGCGCCGGCAGCGGGGCGCTCGCTCGCGGCCAGTTTGCCGAGCGCCTTCAGTCGCTCGGTCAGGCGCCCGGTCTTGCCGAGAAATCGCGCCTTGGCGTTCTCCAGCGCGGCCGCGTCGTGGCATGACGCGAATTCGGCAAGCGCAGTGGCGACGATGGTCTCGAGCGGGTCCATGGCACAGAAACAAAAAAAGGGAGGCGGTGCCGCCTCCCTCGTGAACTTCCGATCCTCAGGCCAGGGAGGCTTTGGCCTGCTCCGCGATCTTGCCGAACGCCGCCTTGTCGCGCACGGCGAGATCCGCCAGCACCTTG
>JBOIGD010000155.1:0-6663 GCA_050742615.1 Casimicrobiaceae bacterium
GCGCGAGCGGTACGTTCCACGTCATCTACGCCAAGCCCGACGCGATTGGAATAGCGGAAATCAAATTCGGACAGATAGCGGTGCAAGTGTTTTTCCTTGCAATGCTGGTACGTGCCTTTCATGCCGCGCTTGAATATCGAAAAGAAGCCCTCGATAGTGTTCGTATGCACGGTGCGATCCGACATACGGACGTATTCCTTGCGACCGTGATCGACAGATTGATGGCCGGCAAAGAGCAGCGGGAGAATTTGGAAGTGCGGCGCTCCATCGGTAAGAATCGTCGCTTCGCGGGCTATGTTTTCTTGCAGAATTGGAATAAGCGTCTTGGCGTGCATGTTGTCCGCGATCATGCTTACGGCGCGACCGCTGTTGCGGTCGACCAACGACAGCACGCGATTCTTGTGCGCCGGCCCGTGTTTCGACTTGGTCTTGGTCTTGTCCACTCCGATGTAGGTTTCGTCAATCTCGACTCCACCGCCGCCTTGGCCCATCGGGGTCATACTGGCGGGGCGCATCGCCTCACGGATGCGATGCGACATGAACCACGCCGACTTGTAGGTGATCCCAAGCATGCGGTGCAACTGATGCGCGCTGATGCCTTTCTTGCTCGCGCTCATCAAATGCGTGGCAAGCAGCCACTTGTGGAGCGGTATGTGGCTGCGCTCGTACAGGGTGCCGACCGTTACCGAGAATGGCTCGCGGCAATCGTTGCACTGGTACAGGCCCGCTCGGTGCGACTTGCCCTTAAGTGGCGTGATCTTCTCCACATTTCCACAATGCGGGCAGATCGGGCCACGCGGCCAGCGGACGGATTCAAGGTATTCGCGGGCCTTTTCGGGGTCCGTGAACATGGGCTTTGTGAGGTTGGCAGTCATGGTCTCTCTCCTATCTGAGACCGATTGTGCCTGCCCTTTCGTACTATGTCAAGTATATAATCACGCACGCTATTGCCAATCGAACGATCGTTCGATAGAATAGCATTTCCTGTCTGACCGCCGCTCGTCCGGGCTTCCTGTCCGGGCGGGCCCGGTTTGCGGCTCGACCGATGAAGCCCGCCCTTGCCGCCTTGCTGCACAACCCGCTCGTCTGGCGCGGCGATCGGCTGGCGCGGGCCGACGACGCGGTTTGCAGCGGATTTCCCGAGCTCGACCGCGAGCTGCCGGGCGGCGGCTGGCCGAAAAGGGCGCTGATCGAGTTGCTGCACGACGCTCAGGGCATCGGCGAATTGCGCCTTCTGCTGCCGGCGTTGGCGCGGTTCGCGCATTCCGGCGAGACCCTCGTGCTGGTCGCTCCGCCGCATGTTCCCTACGCGCCCGCGTACGCCGCCTGCGGCATCGAGCCGGCGCGGCTGGTCGTCGTCGATGCGGCGGAAGGAAGGGACCGCTGGTGGGCGGCCGAACAGGTGCTGCGTGCGGACAGCGCCGGGGCGTTGCTGTTCTGGCCGGGCGGCCTCAACGAAGCGCGCCTGCGGCGCCTGCAGCTCGCCGCGCAGGACAGTGCTGCGCTGGCCTTCCTGTTCGCGAGGGCGGCGCACGCAGCACAGCCTTCGCCATCGCCGCTGCGCCTGCGGCTCACCGCCGAAGCCGAGTGCCTGCGCATCGACGTGTTCAAGCGCCGCGGCGGGGTCCTCGGCCGGCCGTTGCTGCTGGATGTTTCGGCGGCCACCGCTTTTCGCCGGCAGTCTCCGGCAGCCTTGCCTGCCGGCCAAGCGGCGCGCGGTGAGCGCGTGGCATCGATCCGGACCGTCAGCTTCAAGCCGCGCTATCCGGTGGGCGGGCCCGCGGCGCAGGTCTGGAATCGCGCGCTGACGCGAGCCGATGAAGGCAGGCGAGGACCGAGACCGGATCCGCGCGGCGCGGATGCCCGTATTCGCGCCGATGACGAAGCAGGGGTTCGCAACGCTCGTCATTGCGGCAGCATCTAGCATCTGTTTCGTCCGGCCATGCTCTGGACCGCGCTTTATTTTTCCGAGCTGCCGCTCGCGGTCTTTGCGCGCGCCGGCACCGGCGCCGTTCCCGCAGTGGTCAGCAGCGCAAGTCATCGCCCCGACGTCGTCGTCGCCAACGACGCGGCGAAAAAGCGCGGCATCGTCGCGGGGCTCTCGATCGCGGCGGCGCTGTCGCTCGACCCGGAGATCGCGATTCATCTGCGCGACGAGCGCACGGAAGCCGCCGCGCTCAAAAGCATCGCCTTGTGGGCAGGGCAGTGGACGTCGACGATCAGCATCGAGCCGCCGGCCGGCGTGCTGCTGGAAATCTCTGGTTGCCTCAATTATTTCGGCGGTCTGGACACGCTTCTTGCGCGCATCGATGCGGGGCTGGCCGCGCTGGGGTTTTGCGGCGTCGTCGCCACCGCACCGACCGCGCGTGCCGCGAGCCTCCTGGCGCGCTCGGGACAGGCGATCGCAATCGAGCGCGCGACGGATCTCGAGCCATGGCTCGAGGCGTTGCCTGCCGCGCTCCTCGACAACGCGCGTTCCGTTCTGGACACGTTGACGGGCATCGGGGTTCGCACGATCGGCGACGTGCTGGCGCTGCCGCGCGACGGCGTGGCCCGCCGCTTCGGCCCGGGACTGCTCGAGGAAATCGATCGCGCGCGGGGCATCCAGCCGGATCCCCGCCCGCTGTTCGTGGCGCCGGAGCGCTACCACGGCCAGCTCGAATTGCCGGCGCCGGTCACCGAGGCCGAAGCGCTGCTGTTCGCCGCCAAGCGGCTCATCGTCGAGCTCGCCGGATTCCTGCACGGCCGCAGCGCCGGCGTCACGCGGCTACGCTGTGATCTGATCCACGAAGACGCGGCGCCGACCTCGATCGTGCTCGGCCTTGCCGCGACGCGCCGCATCGAGCACATGGTCAATGTGCTGCGCGAGCGGCTGGCGCGCGAGACGCTGCCGGACCGGGTCGAGTCGATCCGGCTGGTCTCGGAGGAAATCGCGCCGCTGGCGATGCAGGAAGGCGAGCTTTTCCCCGGCGCCGATCGCCGCGGCGGGAGCGGCGCGCAGTGGATCGAGCGCCTGCGTGCACGGCTGGGCGACGGCGCGGTGCGCGAGCCGTGCCTGCAGGGCGACCATCGCCCCGAGCAGGCGTCGCATTATCGCGGCGAGGCGCCGATGGCCGCGGCGCGGCTTCCCGCCGCTTCGCCGCTGCGCCCGCTATGGCTGTTATCCCGGCCGCGCCCGCTGGGCGCCGATCCCGCGGCGGCGCAGCTCACGTTGCTGTCGGGGCCGGAGCGTATCGAAAGCGGCTGGTGGGACGGGGGCGAGATCGGCCGCGATTATTTCGTCGGCAGCGACGCGCGAGGGACAGCGCTGTGGCTCTATCGCGACCGCGGCGGGGCATGGTTCGTGCACGGCATTTTCGCCTAGCACACCAGCATGGCATACGCCGAACTGCACTGCATTTCCAACTTCACTTTCCTGCGCGGCGCCTCGCATCCGGAAGAGCTAGTCGCACGCGCGCGCGGGGAGGGCTATGCGGCGCTGGCGATCACCGACGAATGCTCGCTCGCCGGCGTGGTGCGAGCGCACATCGAAGCCAAAAAGTGCGGACTGAAACTGATCGTCGGCAGCGAATTCCGTCTCGACGATGGCCTGCGGCTGATCCTGCTGGCGACCGATCGGGAAAGCTATGGCAATCTGGCGGCGCTGATCACGCGCGGCCGGCGCAGCGCGACGAAGGGGAGTTACAAGCTGTCGCGCGCCGACCTTGCCGACGGTGTCGACGGCTGCCTCGCGCTGTGGCTGCCGGGAAGAGCTCCTGACGCGGACGAAGTGCGTTGGTTGAAGCCGCGGTTCCCGCAGGCGCTGTGGATCGCCGCCGAGCGACTGCTCGATGCCGACGACGCGGCGCGTGGCGCCGGTCTCGCCGCGCTCGCGGCGGCGACCGGACTGCCGCTGGCGGCCGCCGGCGACGTGCATATGCACGTGCGCGAGCGCCGTGAGCTGCAGGACACGCTGACCGCGATCCGCCTGAAAACATCGGTCGCCCGGGCCGGCCATGCGCTGCATCCGAACGGCGAACGCCATTTGCGGCCGCTCGCCGCGCTCGAGCGCATCTACCCTGCGGCATGGCTGGCCGAGACGTTGACCATCGCCGCGCGCTGCCGCTTCTCGCTGGACGAGCTGCGCTACGAATACCCCGAGGAAATCGTTCCCGCGGGCGAAACGCCGGCCGCGTATCTGCGGCGGTTGACCGAAGAAGGTTTTGCGCAGCGCTTTCCGTACACGAGCACGCCGCCGAAGGATCACGCGAAGGTGCGCGCGCTGATCGAGCGCGAGATCGCGTTGATCACCGAGAAGCATTACGAGGCGTTCTTCCTGACCGTCTACGACATCGTCAAATTCGCCCGCGACCAGGGCATCCTCTGCCAGGGCCGCGGGTCGGCGGCGAATTCGGCGGTCTGCTATTGCCTGGGCGTCACCGAAGTCAATCCGTCGTGCACCGAGGTTCTGTTCGAGCGCTTCATCTCCCGCGAGCGCGACGAGCCGCCCGACATCGACGTCGACTTCGAGCATCAGCGGCGCGAAGAAGTGATCCAGTACATCTACCGGAAATACGGTCGCGAACGCGCCGCGCTGACGGCAACGGTGATCTGCTATCGCCCTCGCTCGGCGCTGCGCGACGTCGGCAAGGCGCTCGGCCTCGATCTTGCGCAGGTCGACCGGCTGGCAAAGTCGGTGGCATGGTGGGATGGCCGCCAGGCGCTGCCCGAAAGGATCGAGGACGCCGGTCTGGACGCGGGGAGCCCGCTGATGCGGCAATTGTCCGCGTTGGTAACGAGCGTGCTGGGCTTTCCGCGGCACCTGTCGCAGCACACCGGCGGCTTCGTCATCTCACGCGGACCGCTGTCGCATCTGGTGCCGACCGAAAACGCGGCGATGTCGGAGCGCACGGTCATCGAATGGGACAAGGACGATCTGGACGCGCTGGGTCTGTTGAAGGTCGACGTGCTCGCGCTGGGCATGCTGACCGCGATCCGTCGCGCGCTCGACCTCATGTCGGCACGCTGCGGGCGCCGGCTGACGATGGCCGACATCGATCGGAACATGAGCGACGACGCGGTCTACGACATGATCGGCCACAGCGACACGGTCGGCGTCTTCCAGATCGAATCGCGCGCGCAGATGGCGATGCTGCCGCGATTGAAGCCGAAATGCTATTACGACCTGGTGATCGAAGTCGCGATCGTGCGGCCGGGCCCGATCCAGGGCGGCATGGTCCACCCGTACCTGAAGCGCCGGCAGAACCCGGCGCTGGTCGTCTATCCGAAGCCGGAAGTCAGGAGCGTGCTGGAGAGGACGCTCGGCGTGCCGATTTTCCAGGAGCAGGTGATGCAGCTCGCCGTCGTCGCCGCCGGCTTCACCGCAGGCGAAAGCGATCAGCTGCGGCGCTCGATGGCGGCCTGGAAACGCAAGGGCGGTCTCGAGCACCTCGAGCGGCGCCTGCTCGACGGCATGCGCGCGAACGGGTACGACGACCAATTCGCGCAGCAGATCTATCGGCAGATCCTGGGCTTCGGCGAATACGGCTTTCCGGAATCGCACGCGGCGAGCTTTGCGATGCTGGTCTACGTATCGGCGTGGCTCAAGTGCCACGAGCCGGCGGCGTTCACCTGCGCGCTGTTGAATTCGCAGCCGATGGGATTCTATTCACCGTCGCAATTGGTGCAGGATCTGCGCCGGCACGGCGTCGCCATCCTGCCCGCCGACGCCTGCAGCAGCGACTGGGAGTGCACGCTGGAGCCGGGCAACGGCGTGCCGGCGCCTCGTGACCCGGCGCAGGCTCCGCGCAACCCGCAGCCCTCACTTCGTCTCGGCCTGTGCCTGGTCAAGGGCCTGTCGGAAGCGGGCGGCAAGCGCACCGCCGCGGCACGAGCCCTACGGCCGTTCGACGATGTCGCCGATCTCGCCAGGCGCGCGGAGCTCAACCGGCACGACATCGAAGCGCTGGCCGCGGCGGGAGCGCTGGCGCGGCTCTCCGGCCATCGCCGGCGCGCACTGTGGGACGTGAGTGGCATCGAACGGATGCCGCCGCTGTTTGCCGATGCGCCGATCAGCGAGATTGCGCCGGCGCTCGTTCCGCCCGCGGAAGGCGAGAGCATCGTCGCCGACTACGCGAGCCTGGGCCTGACGCTGGGCCGCCATCCGCTGGCGCTGCTGCGCGACCGGCTGCAGCGGCAGCGCATGCTGACGGCAGCCGAATTGCGCACCCTGCCGCACGGACGAGTCACCCGCGTCACCGGGCTGGTCACCGGCCGCCAACGGCCGGGCACCGCCAGCGGCGTCACCTTCGTCACGCTCGAGGACGAGACCGGAATGGTCAACGTCATCGTCTGGCGCGATCTCGCCGAGCGGCAGCGCAGGGAATTGCTGCGCTCGAATCTGTTGACGGTGTATGGCACACTCGAGCGCGAAGGCGAGGTCGTGCACCTGATCGCGGCACGATTGCAGGACCAGACGGCGCTGCTCGGCAGGCTGACGGCCCGCTCGCGCGACTTTCACTGAAAACCGCGCCAGCATCGTCGTACGACGCTTCGCCCGCGTCGCGGCGTGAAAAGCCCGTGCCGTATGCTTCTGTTTTCCACGACGCGACGGACAGTAGATGAAAAAGCTGGTCGAAATCCGTTCGTACGAGCTCAAGCCCGGCACGCGGGCGAGGTTTCACG
>JBOIGD010000156.1:0-23286 GCA_050742615.1 Casimicrobiaceae bacterium
TCGGCCAAGCCGATGATCGACACGAGCGAGGTCCCCTTGACGACCATGATGCAGGTATTGATGAACGGCGGACCGGCCACGCGCATGGCCTGTTTCAACACGACGTCGGTCAGGATGCGCGGCGTCGTGAGCCCGATCGCGCGCCCGGCATCCCATTGACCGCCAGGGATCGAAAGCACGGCACCGCGAAAGACTTCGGTCATGAATGCCGCGAAGTACGCGGAGATGACGACTATTCCACCGGTCGCCGAATCGATCTGCACGCCGGCATACGGCAATGCGTAGTACATCGCGAAGAGCAGGACGAGCAATGGAACACCGCGAACGACGTAGAGATAGATCTCGACCGCCGTCCGCAGGAGCAGGCCGCCGTACAGCTGGATAAGGGCGAAGACCAGTCCGAGCGCCGTCGCCAGGACGATCGTCGCCGCGGACAGGTACGCGGTTGTCGCGGCACCGCGCGCGAGCAGCGGCACGCTGACGAGCAGCGGGTCCGTCATGCAATCCTCGCCCGTCGCTCGAGCAAGCGCATCGACCCGGAAAAGATGGCCGTCAGCGCGAGGTAGAAGAGCGCCAGCGTGAAGAAGATCTCGAACACGGCGGCGGTTCGATCAGCCAGGAGCCTCGCCTGGAACGTCATCTCCGCGACGGAGATCGTCGCGGCGAGCGAAGTGTCCTTGATGATCAGGATGCCCTGGTTGGAGAGCGATGGAATGACCTTCCGCAGCGCTTGCGGCAACACGATGATCCGGAACGCCCGGCGCGGCGTCAGGCCCAGCGCGAGCCCTGCCTCCGCCTGGCGGTGCGTGATGGACCGGATGCCGCCGCGGTAGATCTCGGCGACGTACGCGCCGTTCTGCAACACGAGCGACATCAAGGCGGCCACGAATCCGGACAGCGGGTAGCCCAGCATCCCCGAGCCAAAGAAGATGAAGAACATCTGCACCAGCACCGGCGTGTTCCGGACCACTTCGACATACGCGCCCGTCAGACGCGACACCGCCCGCGACCGCGCCATCAGGCCCATGACGACGGGCACGCCCCAAAGCGTCGAGAGCACGATGGCGGGGATCGCGAGCGCGAGCGTCGTGAGCAGACCCTGCGCGAGCGTCGGCGCAATACGCAAGACGAATCCGAGGTCGAACGGCATCGGGAGACGGCGCGCGACTGGAACGCGCCGCCCCTGCGTTTCGACTTACCGGGTCCCTTCGCCGTAAAAGCGCTCGGGCGGCGGATTGCGCCCGAACCACTTGCGGTAGATGTCCGAGTATTCGTTGTAGCGCGAGCCCGCCGTCATCTCCTGCACCATCGTGTCGGCCCAGAGCCAGAGCGTGAAGTCGCCGGGCTTCATGAAGATCGCATTGCCCTGGATGACGCCGAGACTCTCGGGCAGCACCTTGAGCTCCTTGTTGTTCGCGGCGTACCAGTTCAAGACCGGCGTATCCATCTGCATCGCTTGCGCCTGTCCGGCCTTAACCGCGGCGAACTCGGAGCTCGGCGTGTCGAACGTCAGAACCTTCACCTTCGGCAGGAATCGCTTCTGCCGATCCGCCATCTGCGGATTGCTGAGGTTGGCCAGCGTGAACTTGGCATCGTTCAATGCCGCGAGGCTCGACACCTTCGCGTCCTGCCGGACGAGGATCGAAATTCCCGAATCGATATACGGGCGGGTGAACGCGACGCGTAGCGCGCGGTCGGGATAGACCGTCGTTGTCGCGAGGCCGATGTCGGCGCGCCCGGAATTCACGGCCGGCCAGCGTCCTTCGCTCGTGACAGTGACGAACTCCACCTTGTTTTCGTCGCCCAGCAGCGATTTCGCGATGAGGTGCGCTATGTCGATGTCGAATCCGACGAGCTTGCCGGTTTCATCCGTGTAGCAGAACGGCGGGGCGGTGCTGAACGTGGCGACGATCAGCTTGTCGCGCTTGACGATTTCGTCGAGCCGCGACGCCGGAGCCTGCGCCAGCGCCGCACCGGCTGCCAGTGCGGTGATGCCGAAGGCGGTCAACAGGACGAGCGTCGCTATGCGAAGCCGTCCGAGCAATGACGCGTGCATGCTTCCTCCTAGGTGGGATGTGTCGTGTATACTTCCAGAAAATGGAAGAATTATTCTTGTTTTTTGTTATTGTTAGCCGCGCCTCGGGCACCCGTCAATGAATATTTTGCGCAACGTGCGCGGGAGCCGCGGCATGCCGCCGCGGGGGAAAGACCAGCCGCTGGACCGGGCGATCGCAGTGATTACCGCATTGGTGAGGCTGGCGCGCCCGGCTTCGGTGACCGAGCTCGCCGCAGCGTGCGCTCTGCCGGTGCCCAGCGTGCACCGATTGGCGGCGCAACTGGAGGCGAGGGGCCTGGTGAAGCGCGCCCTCGGGTCGCGAAAGCTGGTCATCGGTGCGAGCCTGGTGCGGCTCAGTGTCGCGGCCGCACAGGCCGCAATGCGATCGGACCGCGCGCACCAGATCCTCGTTGCACTCACCAACGGCCTGGGCGAGCCGTGCCAGATCGGGGTGCGGGTCGAGAACGAAGTCGTCTACATCGATTCGGCCCGCACGACGCGCCCCGACGGGCTGCATTTCGAGCAGGGCCGGCATGCGCCGCTGCAGTGCACGTCGATAGGCAAGCTCTATCTCGCCGAGATGGCCGACGAGGAGTTCGGGTCGTGGCTCGCGCACGCGACGCTGCCGAAGCTGACGCCGAGGACGATCGTGTCGAAGCGCCGGCTCAAATCCGTCGTGTCCGCCATACGCCGCGACGGATGGGCCGCAAGCGACGAGGAATTCGTGCCCGGCGTGGTGGGATGCGCGGTTCCCATTCGGCTCGCGGATGGAAGTCTGCTCGCCGGTCTCGGCGTCTCAGTGCCGAGCGCCAGGACTTCGTTCGAAAAGGTCAAGGCATTCCTTCCGTCATTGACTGCCGCGGCCCGTGAAATCGCCGCGGCGGCGGATGCCTGACCGGTCACGCTCAGGAAATCACCGGCTCCATGACGACGACAGAGGTGGCCCCGCGCCGTCAGACAGTGTGGTACGGGTTGATGGCGCCGGCGGGAACGCCAGTTGCCGTGCTGGAGCGCGTGCGTCGGGCGATGGAAAAAACGCTCTCTATCGACGAGGTCAGGAATCGATTGGCGGAGCTCGGGGCCGAAACCGTGGGTAACACGCCGGTCGAGTTTGCCGCCGAACTGCGCAGCGAGCTAAAGAAGTGGGCCGAATTCGTCCGCGCCGCGCACATCAGGCTCGATTGACCCGCCAGGCCGGTCTCAGGCGGGGACGTCGATGCGATGTCTCGCGAGTCCTTCGCGGCATGCGGCGTGCGCCGCGACGGCCTGCTGGACCAGATCACCCGGGATCGAGATCGTTGGACAGTGCCGATGCCGCTCCTCGGCGTTGCGGACGATCTTCCCGGCCAGGATGTTCGGTGAAGGGTCGCCGTAGCCGGGCGCACCGGTCAGCGGGAAGGTCCGGTAGTCCCCCTTGAGCCCTTCGCCGAGGCCGAGCCAGCGCGACAGTTCCTGCAACACCTGGTCGGTGTCGGTGAGCAATCGTTCGGATTCGAGGAACAGGGCCTTGCCGCCGAGCTGCCTGCCGTAGTGCCCGAGTTGCCGCAGGCGCCGGCTGTAATAGTTCAGCACGTGCACCGGCTCGCTGAACTTGCCCTTGCCGCCGCCCGCGCGGCCGAGGCTCAGTATGCTGCTGATGGTGTCTTCGGCGTTGCGCAGCAGGAACAGCACCTTGATCTCGGGCCTCTCCAGGATGGCGGGGGCGATCTCCCGATGATTGTGCAAGACCTTGTCCAGCACGTATTTGCCGAGCACCGGGTTGCCTGTAAGCTCCTGGACTTTCCGTGCGAGCCGCTGCAGATCCAGCCGGCTGAAATACGACAGGTGCGCCTCGGCGTAGCCCGAAATCTCGGGATGGCTGCCCAGTATGTGGCAGAGCAGGCTGGAAAAGCTCCGCATGTGGCTGACCACGAAAACATAGCTTCCCGCACGCCGGCTATGCAGCGGCGACCCGGACTGGTACTGGACGTTGCCCTGCATGCCGTTTCCCCCCGATCGCGACATGGATGCAGCGCGGCGGTTGCTCCGCCGTTGGTTGGTGCGTACCGAATTGTTGCAGATTCCACCCCCGGAGATAAGCCAGGAAGGGCCGTGCGGGCATCGGAGACGCGCCGGGTGTTGCGGCGGTGGTCCCGGGGAGTCGGCGCGGGGAAGGTCGACGCACCCGATCGGGCAAACGAGTAAGCCCGGCCGTGGTCCAAGCGACTGAATCCACCCGCGCGGGAGCCGGCTGCCCGGTGTGGGCATAATGGCGTCCCGGGCAGCGGCGACGCCGGCAAGATTTTTCAAACGGAGGTTGGCATGTTTTCGGTCCTGCAAAGGAGTTTGGCCGCGGCGGCGATGGCCGCCGTCTGCGCCAGCGGATGCGGCGGCAGTTCCGCCGCCACGACATTACCCAATCCGGTGGTCGACGCCGCCAAGGCCGCCGACAAGCGGGCCGCGACCGCGGTCTTCGCCGGCGGATGCTTCTGGGGCGTCGACGCGGTATTCAAGCACGTCCAGGGCGTGACCTCGGTCGTGTCGGGCTACGCCGGCGGGGCGGCCAATACGGCGCACTACGAAATGGTCGGCAGCGGCATGACCGGGCACGCCGAATCGGTCCAGGTCAAGTACGATCCGTCGCGGATTACCTACGGACAGTTGCTGCGCGTGTTCTTTTCGGTAGCGCACGATCCGACGGAACTGAACCGCCAGGGGCCGGACGTGGGCTCGCAATATCGCTCGGCAATCTTCTACGCCGATCCCGAGCAGCAACGCATCGCGCAGGCCTACATCGAACAGTTGCAGAACGCGAAGCTATATCCGCGGCCGATCGTGACGCAGGTCACGGCACTCAACGCGTTCTATCCGGCCGAGGACTACCACCAGGACTACCTGGCCCGGCACCCGGAGAACATGTACATCGTCATCAACGACCTGCCGAAGCTCACTCACCTCAAGCAGGAGTTTCCGCAGCTCTACGTCAGCCGCTGACGCGGCGCGGTGGTCAGAGCAGGCTGCCGATGATGTTGATGCTCATCGCCAGGATGGTGATGTTGAAGATGAACGACAGGATGCCGTGGATCAAGGTGATCCGGCGCATGTGCCGCGCCATGACGGCGACGTCCGAAACCTGCGAGGTCATACCGACGACGAACGAATAATAGGCGAAGTCCAGATAATCCGGCTCGCCCTCGTCGGGGAATTTCAGGCCGCGCTGGTGCACCTTGGCATCCGCCGGACGCGCGTAATACAGGCGCGCGTAGTGGAACGCGAACAGCGTCTGGATCAGCAGCCACGACAGCAGCAGCGCGGCGACCGTCAGCGTCAGGTACGCGGCGCGCGGCCAGAAGGCCAGAGCCTTGAGCCCGCCGGCGAGAAAGCCGATGGCGACGAAGCTCGCGCTGGCTGCCGTCATGACCAGCAGGAAGATCACGTAGCCGTTCTGATCGTGCATCTGCGCCCTGACTCGCGTCATGTCGTCGTCGGCGCGAGCCACGACCAGCCCCGCGAGGCACAGGTAGACCAGCGCCCCGACGTCCCACGCCAGCAGCAGCCGGGTGCCGGTACCCAGCCAGTCTTGCAGTACCAGATAGATCCCTAGGGCGCACGCGAGCACGATGGCCAGGCGCCTGGGCGCCGTGAGGCGCAGGATCCACGGTAGCTTGATCCTGGTCGGCAAGGGCCGCTTTTGCATCATGTCGCCTTTGGTGCGGTGCGGCAGTCGGGCGCGGGCAATCGGGCCGCCAGCTTAGCCGATTTCCGCGGAACGTGGCGATTCGCCCGTTCGGCGTCGACGCTCGTGCGCGGCCCCGGCTCACTCGAACGCGCTGACCACCGCATCCTCGGAACGAGCGTGCCTCAGGAGCGTCACCGTCGCGCGTGGCAGACGCTTGACCAGCACGCGATAGATGTCGAGGTCGAATGCGACGCGCGGCGGATACCGCACTAACTCGTCGAGCGCGGCATCGTCGCGGGCGGTGCCCAGCCAGCACCAGTCGCGGAACAGATGAACTTCGGTGCGATCGCGCCTGATATTGGTTTCGCGGACGGCGATCGGGCCCGGATAGGGCCACGGCTCGAGCGCGTAGCGCGCCAGCGCGGCCCGCAGGCGCCGGTGATGTTCATCCGGCGACTCGGCGCCGACGCATGCGCCGGCGCATTTCCTGACCTGCCGGGCGAAGCAGGGCCCGCTGCGGCGCTCGAGGCCGAGGCAATTCCAGCACAGCGCGGCCCGGGCGGCGAGATCGCGCAGCGTGGCGCGCGCGGCGCGCCGTGTCGCGAACGGACCGTACAAATCGTAGAGTGCGGCCGGATCGATGGCGTCGGCGCGAACGTAATCCGGCGGCGCGGGCTCTGCCGTCACGCACAGCGCGAGCATGTCGGCGCGCCGGCGCAGGCGCTGGTTGTAGGCGGGAAGCATGCTCTTGACGAGCTGCGACTCGCGCAGCAGGGCGCCCAGCTCGCCGGCAGTTTCTTCGATCTCGATCCGGGTGATCTCGGCCGACAGACGCAGGTCGTTGGCGCTGCGATAGTCGGACGAGAAGTGGGAGGCGATGCGCTCACGCAGGTTGACGCTCTTGCCGACGTACAGCGGCAAGGCGTTGAGGCCGTAGAAGCGATAGACGCCGGGCGCCTCGGGAATCGCCTCCAGCGCATCGGGCGGGAGCTGCGGTGGAAGGCTCGGCGCCGCGAGCAGGCGCGCGACCGCCGCATCGACCGCGTCGGCCTCCCGCTCGCGATAGAGCGCCTGGATGAACGCCAGGAGCAGGCGCGCATCTCCCAGCGCGCGGTGGCGATCGGCGGCGGCGAGGCCATGGCGCGCGATCACCGCGTCCAGATGGTGCGGACCGGCATCGGGATAGAGCCGGCGAGAGAGCTTGACCGTGCACAAGACCTTGGCGCTGAACGAGCGGCCGAGCCGGCCAAACTCGCGCTTCAGGAAGCCATAGTCGAAGCGCGCGTTGTGGGCGACGAAGACGCACCCGGCCAGCCATCCCGCGACTTCGCCGGCGATCTGGCCGAACGTCGGACCGCCCGCGACCATCGCGTTGGTGATTCCCGTCAGCGCCTGCACTCCCGGCGGAATGCTGCGCTCGGGATCGACCAGGGTCGACCATTCGCTGATCCGGGTCCCGTCGTCGACGCGCACGATGCCGACCTCGGTCACGCGGTCGGCGCCGGCGGACGTTCCGGTGGTTTCGAGGTCGACGAAGGCGACGGCAGGTGCGAACACAGACAGGTCGGATCGGTCGGGGCTTGACGAACGAACGTTCGATCGCTAGTCTACCCGAAATGTCGAACGATCGTTCCTATCTTGCGGCGCTGCAGGACTACTACACCCGCCATCATGCGTTCCCGTCGTACTCGTCGATCGGGAGCCTGTTGGGGCTGCGTTCCAAGTCGTCGGTCGCGGCGCTGGTGGCCCGGCTCAAGCTGGTCGGCTTAATCGAATCGACGCCGGATCGCCGGCTTGCACCGACGCGCCGTTTTTTCGAGCGTCCACTGGCCGAGGCGCCTGTGCAGGCAGGACTGCCCAACCCGATCGACGACGCGCCGGCCGACGCGCTGACGATCGACGACTACCTGATCGAGCGGCCCTCGCAAACCGTGCTCGTCCGCGTCAAGGGCGACTCGATGCTCGATGCCGGCATTTTCGAGGGCGATCTGGTCGTCGTCGAGAAGCGCAGCAGCGCGCGCCGCGGGGAGATCGTCATCGCCATCGTCGACAACCAGTTCACGCTCAAGCGCCTCGACCTCGAGCGCGGCCGCTTCATCCTGCGTCCGGAGAACAAGGCCTATCCGGTCATCCGGCCCGAGGGTGCGCTGGAGATTTTCGGCGTGATGGTGGGCCTGGTCCGCAAATACAACTGATCCAAGCCTCACCGCGGCCCACGCGACGGCTGCACGTTCAGGCCTCGACGCGCGCGACCTCGACCAGCACGTCGTAAAACGTCGCCGCGCGCCCGATGTCGGTCAGCGCCTGGCCCGTCACCATGTTCGCGTTGGTGCCGTCGGGCGACAGCTTGCGCCACCAGATCGACGGCGCCACGACGACCCCCGGCCGTGCGCGATCGGTGACGCGGGCGGTGACGACGAATGCTCCGCGGTCGTTGAATACGCGCACCTTGGCGCCGGTTTCGATGCCGCGCGGCGTCGCATCGCCGGCGTGGATGTCCAGCCACGGCATCTTCTCGGTTTCGAGAAAGACCGGCAACCCGCCGAAGGACGAATTCAGCGCATTGCGCGCGGGCGGCGACAGCAGCGCCAGCGGATAACGGCTGGCCAGCACCGGATTGCTGGCTGCGGACTCCCGCGGCGGCGTATACGTCGGCAGCGGATCGAGACCCAGCCGGCGCAGGGCCTCGGAATAGAACTCGCACTTGCCGGAGGGCGTCGGGAAATTGCCTTGCGCGAACGGCGCGAACGGCGAAGGCACGTTGAGGCGCTGCCAACCCTTCGCCTTGAGCGTCGCCCAATCGATGCCGGCGGCGCGCGGGTGATCGGCGAGGAAGGCGTTCGCCGCCATGCTGTCGTCGGTCTCGGCAAAGCACGGATCGTCGAAGCCCATGCGCGCGGCAAGAAGGCGGAACACTTCGGTGTTGGGCTTGGCTTCCCCCACCGGCGCGATCGCCGGGTTGTTGGCCAGCGCGTAGAGGTGGCCGTACGACGAATGGACGTCGAGGTGCTCGAGCTGCGTCGTCGCGGGCAGGACGATGTCGGCATAGTCGGCGGTGTCGGTGAGAAAGACATCGTGCACGACGCAGAACAGGTCCTCGCGCGCGAAGCCGGCGACGACCTTGCCCGATTGCGGTGCCACGGCGACCGGGTTGGAGTTGTAGACGAACAGCGCCCGGATCGGCGGATCGTCGGCGTCTAGCAGCGCGTCGCCGATCGTCGACATGTTGATCGTGCGCGGCCGGTTCCAGATCAGGTCCGGCCGTTCGAGCGCCGGCGTGTTCACCGGATAGGTGCCGCTCGACGAGAGTAGCGCACCGCCGGCCGGATGACGCCACGCGCCGACCAGCGCCGGCAAACAGGCGACCGTGCGGATGGCCATGCCGCCGCCGGCGTGCCTTTGCATACCGTAGTTCAAGCGGATCACGGCCGGCTCGACCGTGCCGTAGTCGCGCGCCAGCGCGACGATGTCGGCTTCCGGCAATCCGGTGATCGACGCGACGCGGTCCGGCGGATAGTCGCGGACCCGCTGTTCCAGCGCATCGAAGCCCAGCGTGTAGCGCGCGATGTAGTCGCGATCGAGCAGATCCTCCGCGATCAGCACATGCATCATCCCCAGCGCCAGCGCCGCGTCGGTCCCTGGGAGCAGCGCCAGGTGGTCGTGGCATTTTTCGGCGGTCTGGCTGCGGTACGGGTCGATGGCGACCAGCTTCGCGCCGCGCCGCTTGGCTTCCTGGACGCGGCTCCACAGGTGCAGGTTGGAGACGACGGGGTTCGAGCCCCATACGAGGATCAGCTTCGCATGCTCGAATTGCTCGAGATCGGTCCCGATCGACGCACCGATCGTCGCGGCGTAGCCCGCCTTGCCGGCCGTGGCGCAGATCGTGCGATCGAGGAGCGACGCGCCGAGCTTGTGAAAAAAACGCCGGTCCATCGAGCCGTACTGCAGCAATCCCATGGTCCCGGCGTAGCTGTACGGCAGGATTGCCTGCGGTCCGTCGGGCGACGCGGCGATCGCCTTGAAGCGCGCGGCGATCGTGCCCAGGGCCTCGTCCCAGCCGATGCGCCGGAAGCGCCCTTCGCCCTTGGCGCCGACGCGGCACAGCGGGTGCAGCACCCGTTGGTCGGAATACGTGCGCTCGAGGTAGCGCGCAACCTTGGTGCACAGGACGCCGCGCGTCGTCGGATGATCGGGATCGCCCTCGATCCTGACCGCGCGCCCGTCCGCCACCGTCACGCGCAAGGCGCAGGTGTCGGGACAGTCGTGCGGGCAGGCGCCCCGGACGACGGTGTGCGTGCTTGCAGCGGGTTGCGTGTCGAGGGGCATGGCGGAAACGGTCGTTCCCGGTATTGTAAACCGGCGCTCCGCGCTTCCGCCCTCCGGCGCGCCGGGTGCGTTATCTTTCGGGATTCGCCATCGCAGCGCAAGGCAGGCAGTGATCGAGCGCGATCGGACCATCGCATTGCACGGCGGCGCCGCGATGCCAGTGCTCGGCCTGGGCACCTGGCGCATGGGCGAGCGCCGCGACCGACGCGAGCGCGAGATCGCGGCGCTCCAGCTCGGCATCGGCCTCGGCATGGCGCTGATCGATACCGCGGAGATGTACGGCGAAGGCGAGGCCGAAGCCATCGTCGCCGAAGCCATCGCAGGCCGGCGCGACCGGGTGTTCCTGGTGAGCAAGGTTTATCCGCACAACGCCACCCGGCGCGGCACCGTCGCCGCGTGCAAGCGCAGCCTGCAGCGGCTTCGCACCGGGCATCTCGACTTGTACCTGTTGCATTGGCGCGGCGACGTGCCGCTGTCGGAGACGATCGCCGGGATGGGCGCACTGCAGGCCGAGGGTTCGATCCGGGCGTGGGGCGTATCCAATTTCGATCGCGCGGACATGGACGAGCTGCTGGCGTTGCCGGGAGGCGAGGAGTGCGCGGTAAACCAGGTCCTCTATAACCTCGGTGCACGCGGCATCGAATGGGATTTGCTGCCGCTCTGCCGTCGCCGCGGCATCGCCATCATGGCGTATTCGCCGCTGGACCAGGGGCGATTGCTGCGGCACCGTTCTCTGCGGGCGATCGCGACGCGCCTCGGCACGACGGCGGCGCAAGTTGCTCTTGCATGGCTGTTGGCGCAACCGCGCGTCGCCGTCATCCCCAAGGCGTCAGACAACGCGCATGTGCACGACAATTTGTCGGCATCGATGCTGTGTCTGGACGAATCGACGCGCGCCGAGCTCGATCGCGCCTTTCCGCCGCCGCGGCGCGCCACTTCCCTGCGCATGCTGTAGGCCCCGGTTGCCGCGGCGCGGCAGGCGGGGCGATCCAGCGTCAGCCGACGCAGCACCGCGCGAAAGCGCGTCGGCTCCACGCGACCCGCCACGGCTCCACCCGAACAATCGGCTGCTTGTCCGTCCGATCGCCGCCTGGCCACAGCGCGTGGCATGGATGTTGCGTAGGCATGGCCATCAGGGCCGCAGGTGGCCGACGGAATCCAACGTTTTCAAGGAGCAAGCAGTGCTGTACACCTACTACGATTACCTCGATTTGCCGCCGGGTGCGTCGACGGCACGGATCGAAGCGGCGTACCGGACGATCCGACAGCGCCTGGACGAGAACGTCGACGAAACGCTGGTGCGGCTGATCCACGAGGCGCACGCGCTGCTGTCCGACCCCGATCAGCGCCACGTCTACGACGAGGAGCTCGAGCGCACGGCCGCGGAGGCCGATGCGGAGCTCAAGGCCTTGCTCGACGAAGAAGCGAAAAAGCCGCAGCCGCGCCGCGTGCAGGACGTTCCGACGCCGCTGCTGACCGCGATCAGGGCCTGGGCCGCATGACCGATCGGCCGCAAGGATGAGGCGTTGGGCCGAACCTGCACCGGGCGTTGCGGTGCAGGCTTGCGTTGCCCAGAGGCGCCCCGGACCCTGCGCCGCCGCGCGATGACCGGATCTTGGCGGACAACAAAAACGGAGGCACGATGGACAAATGCTTGAACTGCCAGTTCTATGACCGCAAGGACGGGCGATCGACCGACGGCCGCTCGACGATGTGGGGTCAGTGCCGGCGGCATTCGCCGCTGCTCAATCCGCAGAACGCCAAGGTCTATGTGGTCGAAGGCGTGTGGCCGACGGTGCGCGACGACGACTGGTGCGGCGAATGGTGCGCGTCGGTCGAGACAACGCTGCCGCATACCCGCGTGATCAACGGCCGCGACCTCATGGCTGTTGCGAGCGGGCCGGCCGAACCGGGTGGCACGGCGCGTCCGATGGCGGAGCCTTGGCCGATCGCGGCCGCGGTTGCGGCGGGCGACGACTAAACCAAACTCGCAGCATCAGGGCGCGGCAGGGTCGCCAAACGCCACCGCGCGCCGCTCGACGCGCGCTCAGGTTCCTTCAACCAGGACCATGTTCATTTGCGCGGCACCCGCGCGGGCCGCGCGCGCCGCAACGTAGTCGGCCGAGTCGTGGAATTTCCGCGCGCGTTCGAGCGTCGGGAATTCCATCACGACCACCCGGTTCGGCAACCAGCCACCCTCGAGCACTTCCGCCTTGGCGCCGCGCACCAGGTACTTGCCGCCGTTAGCCTGCACGCAGGCCTGCGCCAGGCGTTTGTAGTCCTCGTATTTCACCGCGTCGGTGACCTTGCAGTCGACCAGTATGTAAGCGGCCATCGGAGTGCGGATCCTCGTGTCATGCGCGCCGCGAGCGCGACGCTTGGCCCAAGTGTGCCGGTCGCAGGCCTGACTGACAAGGGCGTGTCGGCACTCGGATACCATGACGGGCGTGAAACCCATCCTGGATGCCCTGGCCGACGGCGCGATCGCCGTCACGCCCAACCGCCGCCTGGCGCGCAGCCTGCACGCCGAGTTCGATGCGGTACTCGCTGCGAGCGGCCGGCGCACATGGTCGACGCCGGTGATCCTTCCGTATGCGACATGGCTCGAAACCCTCTGGGCCCGCGTCCTTGCAAGCCACGACGGTGCAGCCGGGTCGCAGGTGCTCATCGGTGCTGCGCAGTCGACCGCCCTCTGGCAGCGCGTCATCGAGGACTCGGGCGCGGCGCTGGCCGACCCACGCGGTGCGGCGGTCCTCGCTTCCGAAGCGTGGTCGCTGGTACACGCGTGGGGCACGGGCGGAGAGAGCTGGCGAAGCTGGGCGCTGGAAGGTGACCAGCAGGATACGTCGATGTTCGCCGCATGGGCCGGTGCCTATCTCGCGCGGCAGCGGCGCCTGGGCGTGCTCGACATCGCGCAAGCACCGGACGCCATCGCTGCGCAAGCGGAGTCGACCGGCGCGGGCATTCCTTCACTGTGGATCGCCGGCTTTGTCGAGCGCACGCCTCAGCAGCAGAGGCTGCTAGGAGCGCTCGCGTCGTCCGGCGTCGAGGTGCGCGAAGTCGACACGATGCCGGAACGACAGACGCGGGTCACGCGCACGATCGCGGCGATGCCGCGCGACGAAATGGCCGCGGCGCTGGGCTGGGCTCGCGCGACGGTCTTGGCGCGGCCGGGGGCTCGCGTGGGCATCGTGGTCGCAGACCTGGCAGCGCGACGCCATACGGTCGTGGCGCTTGCGCAGGACATTCTCGATCCGGCCTCGATATTGCCCGGTCGGCCGCGCGCGACGGCGCCCTTCGAGATTTCCCTCGGCGTCCCGCTCGCCACCGTGCCCATTGTCCGCGCGGCGCTGGACTTGATCGCCTGGTCCGGCGGGCCGTTGCCGGCCGGGCCGGCGGCGGCACTTCTGCGCTCGCCGTATCTGCCTGCTGCCGATGCATCGTGGCACCGCCTGGCAGTGCTCGAGGGGAAGTGGCTGGAGGATGGCGTCCGGACCGTCACGCTGAACGAAGCGATCGCGGCGATGATGCCCTTGACGCCCGAGCTCGCCGCGCGCTGGCGAGACGGTGGCCATGCGGGTCGGGGCCCGCGCTCGGGCACGCCGCGCGAATGGGCAGATCGCTGGCGTCACTGGCTGGCCAGGGCAGGCTGGCCCGGGACGCGGCCGCTCGACAGCGCGGAATACCAGGCGCGCGAAGCATGGGAGGCCCTTCTCCGAGAGTTCGTCGCGCTCGGCGCGGTGACGCCGCGGCAGGACGGTGTCGAAGCCGTTCGTGCACTGCAGGCAATGGCCTCGGAGACCCTACACCAGCCCGAAGGCACCGACGCTCCGATCCAGATCCTCGGGGTGCTCGAAGCTGCCGGGCTGAGCTTCGACGCGCTCTGGGTCGCCGGGCTGTCGGCGGATCGCTGGCCCGCGGCGCCACGACCCAATCCGCTGCTGCCGATCGCCTGGCAACGCGAGCGCGGCCTGCCTCGTGGGACCGCGCAGCGCGAGCTCGAGTATGCCCGGATGCTGACCCGCCGACTCGCGCGGGCGGCGGGTCAGGTGGTGTTCAGTTCGGCAACGGGCATCGACGATCCGCCCCTGTCGCCGTCCGCATTGCTGCTTGCCTACCCGGAATCGCCGCTGCCTCCGGTGCCTGAGAGCTGGTCCGCCTCGATGAGGCGCGACGTGGAGCTCGAGAGTCTCGCGGATGAGCGCGCGCCGCCCATCCCGCCGGGCGCGATGATTCGCGGGGGCGCCCGCGCCATCCAGACGCAAAGCGATTGCCCGTTTCAGGCCGTCGCGCGCCATCGCCTGGGCGCGCGCCGCTGGCCGGCCGTCAAGCCGGGCCTGGCGCCTTCGGAGCGCGGCCAACTGGTGCACGCGACGCTCGCGGCATTCTGGAGCGCGGTTGCCGATCGCGCGCGGTTGCTGGCGCTCGATGACGAAGCGCTCGACGTCGAGATTGCGGCGGCGGTCGGCAAAGGCTTGGCGTGTCTGGCCGCGGTGCGGTGGCGCAACGTGCCGGACGCAGTGCGCGCGGCCGAATCGCGGCGCCTGAACCGGCTGCTGCGGGCATGGCTCGGCGTCGAGCGCGCGCGGCCGCCGTTCGCCGTCGTCGGGAGCGAAGCCACGCGCGAGCTGGTCTTGCGCGGCGTCGGCCTGCGGATGCGCGTCGATCGGATCGACGCGCTCGGCGACGGCGGTGTCGCGATCATCGACTACAAGACCGGCGCGCTCGAACAGCCGGGGCAATGGTTCGACGATCGGCCGCGAGCATCGCAGCTGGGCACGTACACGCTGGCGCAGCGCGCGAAGGAACCGCAGGTCGCCGTGCGCGCCGTCGCCAATGTCGAGCTGCGCACGGCGAGCATCGCCGCATCGGGTCTTGCCGCCGATGGCATGGCGTGGCCGGCGCTCGCCGATGTCGGGTCGATCCGCGGCCTCACCGACTGGCACTCGCTCGAAGCTTGGTGGGAAACGCACCTGGGCGCGCTCGCGGCCGAGCTCGCCGCCGGCGTGGCCACGGTGACCCCGCGTCCGAAGCCCTCGCCGTGCCGCATTTGCGGACTGCAGGCCTTTTGTCGCATCGACACGGTGCGATTCGACGAGCCCGAGGATGGTGGCGACGTCTGACGCGCGCGATCCGGCCGATGCCGGTGCGCGGCTGGAGGCGCTCGACGTCGCGCGTTCGTTCATCGTGCAGGCGCCGGCGGGATCGGGCAAGACCGAGCTCCTGATCCAGCGCTGCCTCGCGCTGTTGGCGAGAGTCGAGCGGCCCGAGGCGATCGTCGCGATGACTTTCACGCGGAAGGCTGCCGGCGAGATTCGCGAGCGGATCACCAAGGCGCTGCGCGAAGCCGCGACCGCCGCGATGCCGGACCAGGCGCATCGCGCGCTCACCTGGCGTCTCGCGCGCGCCGCGCTCGCCCGCGATGGCAAGCTCGGATGGGACCTCGTCGCGCATCCGGCACGCCTGCAGGTCCACACGATCGACGCCCTGTGCGCGACGTGGATGCGGCAGGCGCCGATGGCGGTGAGGCTGGGCGCGATGCCGCGGCTGATCGAGCGCGCGGAAGCGCTGCACGAGGAAGCGGCCCGCGCCGAGCTCGATGCCGCCGGGGAAGGGAATGCCGCCTGGCAGCGCCTGCTCGATTATCTGGATAACGACGGCGAACGGCTGGTTCTGCTGGTCGCCGAGATGCTGGCTCGACGCGATCAATGGTTGGCTCACGTCATCGGCGGCGACGCTACCGCGCTTCGTGCCCGCCTCGAGCATACGCTGGGCGTCGAAATCGGGCACAGGCTCGGGGCGGTCGCGGCGTTGCTGCCGGCGCCCGAAACGCGCGAGCTTCTCGACTTGGCGCGCTACGCCGCGGCGAATTTGGCGCGGTCCGATCCGGCGCATCCGCTCGCCGCCTGGGTGAAGCGAGGCGCACTGCCGGATGTGCGGGCCGAGTCGCTGGACCCATGGCGCGCGATCGCCGATTGGCTGCTGAAGAAGGACGGGGATTTCTACGTCGACGTCAACGTGACCCAGGGCTTTCCGCCGCGAGGCAGCGTGCGCGACGCCAGCGCACCCCAGCGCGATGCGCCCAAGCAGGCGATGATCGGATTGCTGCGGCGCCTTGCGGCCGTGCCCGGTCTGGCCGAAGCGCTGCACGGCATTCGCCGCTTGCCGTCGCCGCGCTACGACGAGACGGCGTGGGCCTTCATCGAAGCCCTGCTCGAAGTGCTGCCGCGCGCCGCAGCGCGGCTGCAGCTCGTCTTCGCGGAGGCCCGCGCCATAGACTTCATCGAGGCCAGCCAGATCGCATTGCGCGCCCTCGGTGAACCCGATGCGCCGTCCGACCTGCTGCTGCGGCTGGACATGCGGATCGAGCACCTGCTGGTCGACGAATTCCAGGACACCTCGCTCGCGCAATACGAGCTGATCGAGCGCCTGGTAGCAGGCTGGGCGCCTGGCGACGGTCGCAGCCTCTTCGTCGTCGGCGACCCGATGCAATCGATCTACGGCTTTCGCGAAGCGGAAGTCGGCCTGTATCTGGACGCGCAGCGGCAGCGGCGTCTGGGTGGCGTTGCGCTCGAGCCGCTGGCGTTGCAATGCAATTTCCGCACGCAGTGCGAGCTCGTCGGGTGGGTCAATCGCGTGTTTGCGCAGGTGGTCGCTGCCTCGCCGTCCGCGACGGAGGATCCGTTTGCTTTCGACGCCGCCACTCCCGTGCTGCCGGCAGGGCCACCGCCCGCGGTGACCGTCGAGGCGCGCACCGGCAAAATCGACGAAGGGGCGAGGGTCGTCGCGCACGTGCGTGCTGCGCTGGCCGACGGTGCAAAGGAGGTCGCGGTGCTCGTGCGAAAGCGGAGCGACCTCGCGGAAATTCTTCCGGCCCTGCGCGCGGCCGATATTCCGTTCGCCGCGGTCGATCTGGATCGGATGACCGATCGGCAGATCATCCTCGACCTCGCATCGCTGACGCACGCGCTGATCCAGCCCGACGATCGGCTGGCGTGGCTGTCGCTGCTGCGCGCGCCGTGGTGCGGGCTGACCTTGGCCGATCTTTTCGCGCTGGATGCCGCGGCAGGGGCCAGGAGCCTGTGCGAAGGCATCGTCGCGGAGGGCGTGCCTGCCGGCATGTCGGCCGCGGGCGGACGTCAATTGCGGCGGCTGGCGGCGACAATCGCGGCGGCCCTCGCCGAGCGCGGGCGGCAGCCGTTGGCCGCAGCGGTGCGCGGGACCTGGCTGGCGCTCGGCGGCCCGGCTTGTCTCGCGGAGGCGAGCGATCTCGATGCGGCGGACCGTTTTTTCGCGCTGCTGGCCGAGCATGCGCCCGGGCAGGACGTTGCCGACTGGAATGCCTTTCTCGCCGCGCTGGCCGCGACGTTTGTCGAGACCGGCGCCGGCGCCGAGGCCAAGGTGCGCATCATGACCTTGCACCGCGCCAAGGGATTGGAATTCGACGTCGTGATCATGCCCGGGCTGGCAGAAGCGCCAGGGAGCGGGCCGCCGCAGCTCCTGCGCTGGCGTCGCCGCACGGCCGGGTTGCTCCTCGCGCCGATCGCGGCCAGGCACGTCGACCTCGCCGACCAGGATCCGGTCTACGCGTACCTGAAGAAGCTCGCCAATGCCGAGGAAGCCGCCGAGCTCGTTCGTCTGCTCTACGTCGGCGCGACGCGCGCCAGGAACCGATTGCACCTCACCGCAGTGCTCGCCACGGAGCCGGGCGAGGACGGGCGCCTGCGCTGGCACAAGCCGTCGCGCAACACCGCGCTGGCCGCGCTTTGGCCCGCGCTCGAGGCCGGGTTCCCGCCGCCCACGGCCGCGTCGCGCGGCGCGGCGCCATCACGCACCGCGAGCGGCGTCCCGCTATCCCGCTTGTCGTCGGACTGGCGCGCGTCGCGGTTGCCTGCCGCGCTGCCGATCGTGGCGCCGCTCCGCGCAACCTCGCCGGAGCCGGTCGATTTCGACTGGGTGCGCGAGACCGCACGCCAGGTCGGCATCGTCGCACATCGCCTGCTCAAGCGTTGCGCCGCCGAGGGACTCTCCCGTTGGCCCGACGAGCGGATCGCCGCAGAGCGCGAGCGCGTCGTTCGCGAATTCACCGCGTTGGGGTTCACCGCTCTCGAAGCCGGGGCCGCGGCCGATCTGGTGCTGCGGGCGATCGCGTCGACCGTTGCCGACGCGCGCGGCCGCTGGCTTTTCGATCCGCGCCACGGCAATGCACACAGCGAATACGCGTTGACCGGCCTGCGCGACCGCGCACTCGTGCATGTCGTGCTGGACCGCACGTTCGTCACCGCGGATGGCGTCCGCTGGATCGTCGATTTCAAGCTGTCGCAGCACGAGGGCGCGGGGCGGGAGGCGTTTCTCGACAGCGAGAGGGAGCGCTACCGGCAGCAGCTCGAAGGCTACGCCGACATCGTGCGCGGTCTCGGGCCGCAACCGATTCGCCTCGGACTGTATTTTCCGCTGCTCGCCGGTTGGCGCGAATGGCAAGCCGCCGATTGACATCGAGCGCCGCGCGCTGGACCGCGAGCGCCTCCGCAGGCTAAAATCAAGGTTTTTCAAGGTCTTCCGACCTTCGACAGGAAATGCAGTGCAGGTATTTCGTGGACTCCCTGACGTCGCCGCACGGCGCCGCCCCATCGCGCTAACCATCGGCAACTTCGACGGCGTCCACCGCGGGCACCAGGCGATGCTGGCCCGGCTGACGGAAGCGGCGGAGGACCTTGCGCTGCCGTCAGCGGTCCTCACCTTCGATCCGCACCCGCGTGAGTTCTTCGCGCCGGGATCGGCGCCGCCCCGACTGTCGACGCTGCGCAGCAAGCTCGAGCAGTTCGCCGCGTATGGCGTCGGCGTCGTTCACATCGCCCGTTTCAATGCCGCGCTGGCCGCGCTTCCCGCGGCCAGCTTCATCGACGACGTCCTGGTGCGGCGCCTGGGCACGCGCTGGGTGCTGGTCGGAGACGATTTCCGCTTCGGTCGCGGTCGCGAGGGCGACCTTGCCCTGCTGCGCCGCGCGGCGGCAACGTTCAGCGTCGAAGCGATGACGACGGTCGTCGCCGACGGCGAGCGCGCGTCGAGCAGCGCGGTACGCGCCGCGCTGGCCGCAGGCGAGCTCGACCACGCGGCGCGGCTGCTCGGCCGCGCGTACGCGATCGCCGGCCGGGTCGCCCACGGCGACAAGCTGGGCCGCAGCCTGGGCTTCCCCACGGCGAACATCGTGCTGCGGCACAGCCCGCCGCTAACCGGGATCTTCGCGGTCCGCGTTCACGGGCTCGGTGCGGTGCCGCGCGCCGGCGTCGCGAGCCTCGGCGTACGGCCCACGGTCAAGGAAGGCGCGAAGCCACTGCTCGAGGTCTTCATTTTCGATTTCGACGACGCCGTGTACGGCCGGCGCGTCACGGTCGAGTTTCTTCGCAAGCTGCGCGACGAGGAGCGCTATCCCGACCTCGATGCGTTGACGCGGCAGATGCGCGCCGACGTGGCGCAGGCGCGCGAATATTTCGCGGCGGCCCCGGGCGCGGTCCGATAGCAGGCAACGATGCCCGACAAGCCCAAGACCGACTACAAGGCGACGCTCAACCTTCCGGACACGCCCTTTCCGATGCGCGGCGACCTGGCGCGTCGCGAGGCCGGCTGGGTGCGCGAATGGCGGGAGCGCAGGGTGTACGAGGCGATTCGTGGGGCGAGCCGCGGCCGGCCGCGTTTCGTGCTGCATGACGGGCCGCCGTACGCCAACGCCGACATCCACATCGGACACGCCGTCAACAAGATACTGAAAGACGTCGTCGTCAAGAGCAAGCAGCTCGCCGGTTTCGATGCACCGTACGTGCCCGGCTGGGATTGCCACGGCATGCCGATCGAAGTGCAGATCGAAAAGACGCACGGCAAGAACATCCCGGTCGAGGAGACGCAGCGGCTGGCGCGCGCCTACGCGACCGAGCAGATCGCGCGCCAGAAGGCGCAGTTCCAGCGGCTGGGCGTTCTCGGCGACTGGGAGCATCCGTATACGACGATGGCGTTCGGCAACGAAGCCGATGAAATGCGCATGCTCGGAGCATTGCTCGCCAAGGGCTATATTTACCGCGGGCTGAAGCCGGTGAACTGGTGCTTCGACTGCCAGTCGGCGCTGGCCGAAGCCGAAGTCGAATACGAGGAACGCGATGACCCGGCGATCGATGTCGGCTTCACGGTCGACGACCGCGACCGGGACGCTCTCGCGCGCGCATTCGCGCTCGACCGTCTGCCCGACGGGCCGGTTCGCGCCGTCGTCTGGACGACGACGCCGTGGACGATTCCGGCGAACCAGGCGCTGGCCGTGCACCCCGATCTGTCCTATTCGCTGGTCGAGACTGATCGCGGCAACCTGATCCTGGCGAGCGATCGGGTCGAGGCCTGCCTCACGCGCTTCGGCGCGACGAGGATCGAACCTGCCGGCCGCCACGAGCATCGCACGCACGGACGGGCGCTCGAGGGCATTCGATTCCGTCATCCGTTCTACGATCGCGAGTCGCCGATCCAATTGGGCGAGTTCGTGACGCTGGAGCAGGGGACCGGCATCGTGCACAGCTCGCCGGCCTATGGCGTCGACGACTTCCAATCGTGCCGTCGCTACGGGCTCGCCGACGAACAGATACTGAACCCGGTCCAGGGCGACGGCCGCTATGCGGACTCGCTGGCGTTCTTCGGCGGCCTCAACATCTGGAAGGCCAATCCGCTGATCGTCGACAAGGTGCGCGAGGTCGGCGCGCTGCTGCACGCCGAGAAGATCACGCACAGCTACATGCATTGCTGGCGGCACAAGACGCCGATCATCTACCGCGCCACCACGCAATGGTTCGCCGGCATGGACGACGTGCCCGGCTGGCGCGGCGTCCAGCCAAGGGAAACGTTGCGCAAGACTGCGCTGGCCGGCATCGAGGCGACGGAGTTCTTTCCCGCGTGGGGCAAGGCGCGCCTGCACGGCATGATCGCCAACCGCCCCGACTGGACCTTGTCGCGGCAGCGGCAATGGGGCGTGCCGATGCCGTTTTTCGTCGACCGGGCTACCGACGAGCTGCACCCGGACACGCTGGACCTGCTCGAGCTCGCGGCGGCGAAAGTCGAGCGCGGCGGCATCGAGGAATGGCAGAAGGCAGGCTACGAGGACTTCGGCGTCGATCCGGCCCGATATCGCAAGCTTTCCGACACCCTCGACGTGTGGTTCGATTCCGGCGCCACGCACCAGACGGTGATGGGCGGGCCCGATGGGCGAAAGCGTCACCTGGGCTCGCATCCCGGCCAGACCGGATTTCCCGCCGATCTCTATCTGGAAGGGTCGGACCAGCATCGCGGCTGGTTCCATTCGTCGCTCCTGTCGTCGTGCATGCTCAACGGCGTGCCGCCGTACAAGGCGTTGTTGACGCATGGCTTCGCCGTCGACGGCCAAGGCAGGAAAATGTCCAAGTCGAAGGGCAACGTCGTCGCGCCGCAGACGGTGTCCGACACCCTGGGCGCGGAGATCCTGCGCCTGTGGGTCGGCGCGACCGACTATTCGGGCGAGTTGTCGATTTCCAACGAGATCTTAAAACGGGTTGTTGAAAGCTACCGCCGGATCCGCAATACACTTCGCTTCCTGCTGGCCAATACTTCCGATTTCGATCCGGACCGGCACGGCGTGCCGGCCACTGAGCTGCTCGAGCTGGATCGCCACGCGCTCGACGTCGCCGCCACCACGTTTGACGGCATGCGGGCGAACTACGCCCGCTATGAATTTCACCAGATCGTGCAATCGCTGCAACTGTATTGCTCGGAAGAGCTGGGCGGACGCTACCTCGACATCCTGAAGGACCGCTTGTACACGACGGCGGCGGACTCGAAGGGACGGCGCTCGGCGCAAACCGCGCTCGCGATCATCCGCGACGAGCTGCTCCAGCTGATGGCGCCGATACTCTCGTTCACCGCCGAAGAGGCCTGGCGCATCGTGCACCCCGCGGACGCGACGATCTTCGCCGGGACCTGGAGCGGCACGCGGCCAGCCGCGCCCCCTCATGGCATGGATTTCGCCACGCGCTGGACGGCGATCATGGGCGTCCGGGACGCCGTGCTGAAACGGCTGGAGATGTCGCGCGAGCGCGGTGAAATCGGGTCGTCGCTGCAGGCGGAGATCGCGATTACCGCGCCGACTCCCGTGTACGAGGCGTTGGCGTCGATCGGCGACGACCTGCGCTTTGTCATGATCACGTCGGCGGCGACGCTAGCGCGCGGCGGGAAGCTGGATATCCAGGTGAAACCGAGCGAGCATCCGAAATGCGAGCGCTGCTGGCACTACCGCGCCGACGTCGGCGCCGATACCAAGCACCCGACCTTGTGCGGGCGCTGCATGGCCAATCTCTACGGCGGCGGCGAGCCGCGCCGATTCGCATGAGCGGGGCTCGCGGCGGCGGCCCGGGCGCGCAACGCTGGTGGTTGTGGCTCCTGCTCAGCGCGGCGGTGATCGCCGCCGACCAGTGGAGCAAGTCGATCGTCGAATCCGCGTTGCGCGCCGGCGAGCAGCATCCGGTCACGGCATTCTTCAGCATCGTGCTTACCTACAACACCGGCGCGGCATTCAGCTTTCTCGCCGATGCCTCCGGCTGGCAGCGCTATCTGTTCACCGCCCTTGCGCTCGCTGCCTCGGCGCTGATCGTATGGCTGTTGCGGCGCGGCGGCGGCCGCGTCTACTGCATGGCGTTGAGCCTGATCCTCGGTGGCGCGCTGGGCAATCTCTGCGATCGCGTGACCCTGGGCAAGGTCGTCGATTTTCTGCTGGTTCATGATTACCTGCCTTTCGGAGGCCGCCTGGCCGCGCGATTCGATCCGTTTCCCGCGTTCAACCTGGCGGACAGCGCGTTGAGCGTCGGCGTCGCGCTGCTGATACTCGACAGCTTTCGCCAGCGGCGGGGCGATTTGCCACCGGTGCGAGACCGATGAGCGACGTCATCCTCGCCAATCCGCGCGGCTTCTGCGCCGGTGTCGACCGGGCGATCGCGATCGTCGAGGAGTCGCTCGCGCAATTCGGCGCGCCGATCTACGTGCGGCACGAGGTCGTCCACAACAAGTTCGTCGTCGACGACCTGAAGGCCAAGGGCGCGGTATTCGTCGACGACCTGGCCGATGTGCCCAGCGGGAGCACGGTGGTGTTCAGCGCGCACGGGGTCTCGCGCGCGGTCCGCGCGGAAGCGGCCGCGCGCGGGCTCACGGTGTTCGACGCCACCTGTCCGCTGGTGACCAAGGTGCA
>JBOIGD010000157.1:0-30385 GCA_050742615.1 Casimicrobiaceae bacterium
CGCGCAGCGGGCCCGCACCGGCGGCGCGCGCCAAGCCGGCGGTCGCCGTGCCGGCTTCCACGGACGCCGTCGCCGGCGTGAAGCTGTCGCATCCCGACAAGGAGCTCTTTCCCGAGGCGAAGCTCCGCAAGCGCGATATCGCGCAGTACTACGAAACGATCACCGAATGGATCCTGCCGCACCTGCGAGGCCGACCGCTGGCGCTGGTGCGATGTCCCGATGGCTGGAACAAGCAATGCTTTTTCCAGAAGCACGCCGACAAGGGTGTCCACGCCGCGGTGACGCGCGTCGAGGTGCCTGAAGGCAAGGGCACGGCGACTTACTTCGCCGCCGATTCGCTGCCTGCGCTGGTCGCGCTGGTGCAATGGGGCGTCGTCGAGCTACACCCGTGGGGATCGCGTATGCCGAAGCTCGATCGGCCCGACCGGCTGATATTCGACTTCGATCCCGACGACGGCGTCGGCTGGAAAGAGCTGGTGGATGGCGTGGGCGTATTGCGGGCATTGCTCGACGACCTCGGCCTCGAGGCGTTTCTGAAGACGACCGGCGGCAAGGGCCTGCACGTCGTGGTGCCGATCCGGCCCACGCTCGACTGGGACGAGGCCAAAGGATTCACCAAGGCGGTGGCCGACTTCATGGTCGCGACATTCCCCGACCGGTTCATCGCGACGCTTTCCAAGGCTCGGCGCAAGGGTAAGACATTCATCGATTATTTGCGCAACGCCGAAGGCGCCACCGCCATTGCGCCGTACGGCATCCGTGCCCGCAAGAACGCACCGGTCTCGACGCCGATCGCCTGGGCGGAGCTGTCGAAGGACGTGCGCTTCGATTACTTCAACGTCCGCAACGTTCCGGAACGTATCGCCCGATCCCGCCACGATCCATGGGCCGCCATGCCCAAGACCCGCCAAACCGTGACCGCGAAGATGTTCAAACGCGTCGGATACAGAGGCTAGCGATGAGCGAACCGAACGAACGGACGGTGGAGTCGGAAGCCATCCTGGCGGCCGCGGGACTGGTCTACGTTTCCGACGTCATGGCGGGCATACAGCGCAGCCGCCAGGGCGACCAGTTCGTCTACCTGCTCGAGTCCGGCCGGCAACTGACCGAGGAGGCGGAGCTGAAGCGCATCGCGAGTCTTGCCATACCGCCGGCCTACGAAGACGTGTGGATCTGCAGGAATCCGCGCGGGCACCTGCAGGCGACCGGTCGCGACGCGCGCGGTCGCAAGCAGTACCGTTATCACCCGAAATGGCGCAGCCTTCGCGATGGCGCCAAGTTCGAGCGCATGCCCGCGTTCGGCGAGGCGCTGCCGCGGCTGCGCCGGCGCTTGCGCCGGGATCTCGCCTTGTCGGGCCTGCCGCGGGAGAAGGTCCTCGCCGTCATCGTCAGCCTCCTGGACGCGACGCGCGTGCGCATTGGCAACGCCGAGTATGCGCGCGACAACGACAGCTACGGCCTGACCACGCTGCGCAACCGACATGTGCAATTCGTGCGCGACGGTCGGGCCCTGTTTCGCTTCCGCGGCAAGGGCGGCGCCGAGCACGAGATCGCGATCGATGACAGGCGGCTGGCCCGGCTGGTCCATCGCTGCCACCAGCTTCCGGGGCAGCGGCTGTTTCAGTACGTCGACGAGACGGGCGAGCGCCGTCCGATCGATTCCGAGCAGGTCAACGCCTACCTCCGGGAAGCGATGGGCGACGACTTCACCGCCAAGGATTTCCGTACCTGGGGCGCGACGCTACGCGCGATCGCGATCATGCACGCGACGCCATTGCCCGAGCCGGCCAGCGAGCGTGCGCTCAACGCCTGCATCGTCGACGCGGTCAAGAAGGTCGCGACCGATCTGCGCAACACCCCGGCCGTGTGCCGCAAGTCCTACATCAATCCGCTGGTGTTCGATGCCTGGCGGAGTGGCGCGCTGCATCGCGGCATCGGGGAAAAAATCTCCGGCGCGCCACGCCGGGCAGAGCGCCTGGTGCCGCAATTCCTGCGCCGTCAGGCCCGCAACGCGAAGCCCGCAAGCAGCAAAGCCTCGGATGCGATCAAGCCGGTGCCGCCGTCGCGAAACGTCAAGGCCAAACGTCTCGCGCCACCGGAGATGATGCGCGCGGCTGTGTGAAAGCCGGTCGTCCGGCGGCGCGCGAGCGCGGCCGGACGCTCCTCACTTCCCGGGCGAAGTGGGGATCGTCTTCTGGGCCGCGAGTGCGGCTTGGACGGCGGCAAGTTGTTCGCCGCTGCTCAGTTGCGCGCGAAGGATCGCCCAAAGCGAGAGCTGCTTGGACATGCTCATGCGGGCGAAATCGGCGCCGCGCATTTGCGTCACGATCCATCCATCGTCCGGAAACTCCACGATCTCCCCTTCCTTCCCTTCGCTTCGGCTTAGGCCCCAGGACGGCTCGCCGGCATCCACGTCTGCGTCCCGACTTCTTTTCGGCCCGATCGGCGGACGCGCCGGTGCCGGCGTACCCATACGGACACGCCCAGGCGTCGGCCTGCGCCACTTGCAAGAGGCGTTCCACTTCCATCTTAAGCTGCGGGATCAAGGACTTATTCACCGGCCCCCCGCGTTCTCACCGCCGGGTCGTAAAATTCGTTGACAGGTCCGTGGCCGTGCGCGCCGTGCTCACCTGGGTGGGCCGCCCCCTGGGGTCGACGGTCGTTTCGCCGCCCATCACCTGCGTTCCGCCAGACACATCCGGTGTCGGGAAAATCACGCTGTGGCGCGCGACCCTGGCTAACCCGAGCGCGCCGCAGACGACGTTGCCGGCAGGCCAAGGCGGTGCTGCAGCTGGTCGAGAAATCCGCGCTGTCCGACGACGAGCTTTTGCCGCGCGGTCGCGAGTTCGAACCAGCCGGCCCGGTCGACTTCCGGGAATTGCTGCATCCTGCCCGAGCGCGGCGGCCATTCCAGCGTGAAGGCATTGCTCTGGACCGAGGCCGCGTCGATGTCGCCCTGCGCGGCCCAGGCGTGGACCAGCTTGCCGCCGGGTTGTCTTAGCGGCGCGAGAGCGACCGGCTCGCCTTGCAGACGCAATCCGGTCTCCTCGTGGAATTCGGCGTACGCGGTGGCGAGCAGGTCGGCGCCTTGCGCCGCTTCCCCCTTGGGAATGGACCACGCGGCATCGTCCTTGCGCGCCCAGTACGGTCCGCCCGGATGGACCAGGAATACCTGCAGCGCATGGTCGCGAATGCGGTAAAGAAGAATCCCCGCACTGATTTTCTTCGCCATCGCGTTCCGTCCGGCTTGTCTGTCACCGAGCGGGCGCCAAGGTTCCCAGCAGGAAGTCGTCGTCGCACAAAACAAAATCCTCCAGCAAGAAATCCTAGCGGGCGAGAACATCAGGGGCGCGGAAGCGGGCGCCCCGGGTCGCGCTGTCTTACAACAAAATCAGCTGATGTCCGATAGCCGTTCACGGCCCGATCCGCGATAGTCGGTTCGGCGCCGAACCGTGACGTCGGCCATCATGAGGGAGTCTGCGCGATGACCGATCCGTGGCAGAAACGCGATCTGAACTCGACGAATTCCGCGAAACTGAATCCACGAAAGCGCGCCGATTGCGTTTTGCGCGAGGCCCGCTGCGCCGCCACCCCAGGCTCGGTTCGCCTGGCGCTGCGGCAGGCGGTCGCTGCCGAGATCGATCGCATGCGGGCGCTGCAGGAAAGCGAGGACGCGGTCCGCGTCTTCCGGGCCGCGACCGAGATCCACATCGCGCTGTGCGGCGCGGGCGAAGGCCACTCATCGGCGATCGCGCACGACCGGCCGATCGCACTCCACGGCAACGACGTCGGGCCAGCGTAAGTCACTCGTCATGCGTGGTGAGCGCGTGCCGCGCGCCGGCCGTTTTGCGCCGGGCGGTCGCCGGCGTGCTTTCGAGCAAGGCTACAGGCAGCGTGTCGAATAAATCGGCTAGCGCCAGATGCGAATTCGGCGCCGCGCTGCTGCGGAGCGCGCCGGTGAGCACGTCACGATACGAGCCCGGCAGCGCCGGGAGCAGCACGCGGGTGTCGCCCCACACAGCTAGCCCCACAGGTTCGCGCGTGCCGCGCTCGCTTAGATCGAGCAAGAGACGCGGCACGACCGTCAGCACCGCAACCGAACCGCGCACGCGCGCGAACGCGCAGACGTGCGCGGCGTGCGCGCCGGCGACTGCCAGCGCCACATAGCGGCCGCGCTCGAAGAGGGCCGGGTGCCGTGCGCGCACGGCCAGCGCCCGCCAGACCAGGTACATCTTCAGCCGGCCGTCGTCGATCGATTCGAGCAGCGCGCGCGCCTGCGCCGCGTGCGGGTCGCCCGGCCCGAATGAGCGCTTTAGCGCTTCCAGCATCGCGCGCCGCCGGTCGTAGTCGACCGCGCGCCGGTTGTCCGGATCGACGAGGCTCAAGTCCCACAACTCGTTGCCCTGATAGATGTCGGGAATGCCCGGCGAGGCGAGTTTCAACAGCGTTTGCGTCAGGCCGTTGTAGAGACCGCAGCGGGCCACCACGGCCTGCAAGGGCAGAAATTCCTGCAGGAAGGGATTGGTATCGAGCCGCGCCAGCACGCCGTCGATGAACGCCGCCAGCGCGCGCTCGTAGTCCTCGTCGGGGTTCGCCCAGCTCGAGTGGACCTTCGCCTCGCGTACCGCCTTGCGCATGTAGGCCTGGATGCGCGCGCGCAACGCATCCAGGCCTTCGGCGTCCGGCGCCGGCGAGGGCCAGATGCCCACCAGCGTCTGATACAGCAGATACTGGTCGTTGCGATCGGGTAGCTGACCCTCGGCGCTTCGCGTCTCGTGACGCTTGTTCAGCGGCGTCCATCGCCGCAGCGCCAGTCGCCACGCCGCGGGCATTTCGCTCAGGACGGCGATGCGCGCGCGGACGTCCTCCGAGCGCTTGTTGTCGTGCGTGGAGGTCGCCAGCATTTCGCCCGGCCAACGGCGCTGGCGCTCCAGTGCCGCGGCGTGAAAGGCCGCGACACTGACGCCGAATTGCCGAGGATCGCCGCCGACCTCGTTCAGTGCCACCAGGCGGTTGAACACATAGAAGCTCGTGTCCTCCAGCGCCTTGGCCATGACCGGCGCGGTGAATTGCTGCAGCCGCCCCGCGAAGCGCCTAATCTGCCCGTGCGAAGGAATGGTCGCGGCGGCCAGCGCGCCGGTCAGCGCGCTTTGAACGAAATCAAACGCGCTGCCATCGGCGACCGGGCGCCGCAGCCGCGCCACGCCGATCGCCCAGTCGATGTGGCGCAGATCGGCGGCACCGGCACCGTGGTCGTCGATGTAGGTGCGATAGATCGGCAGCGCGGCCGTATAGAGCATCAGCGCGCGGCGCAGGCCGTTGAACGTGAGATCGCGCGTGCTGCGGTCGGCCTCGGCGATGCGCGCCAGCGCGTGCGCCAGCAGATTCAGGTCGCTGGCGAGCGCCTCCGTCATCACCTGCAGTTTTGCGCCGCGCAGGACTTGCTCGAAGTTGACACGCCTGCCCGAGTAGGCGGCATAGACTCGATCGAAGCGCGTCTTCGCCCCGCCATCGATGCACAGCCCGGTTGCCAGGTTCGCGAATCGGTAACCGGTCGTGCCCTGCACCGGCCAGTCCGCCGGCAGCGCTTCGTGCCCGGCAAGGATCTTCTCGACGACGGTGTAGACCGAAGTCGCCGGCGGCGCCGCGACCCGCCCGCCCGAGGGCGCTACCGCGCGCGGCAGCAGCGCCGCCCGCACCGCGGCCTGCAGCCGCTCGAAGTACATCTTCGGATCGTACAGGCCGTCCGGATGATCGATGCGCAACGCGTCGATCTTGCCTTCGGCCACCAGGCGCAACACCAGCCGGTGTGAATCGGCGAAGACCTGTGGATCCTCGGCCCGGAGCGCAGCCAGCTCGTTGATGTCGAAGAATCGCCGGTAGTTGATGTCGTCGGCGGCGACCCGCCAGCAGGTCAGACGGAAAGCCTGTGTTTCGAGCAATTCGTGGAGATCGTCGAAACTCGCCGCATCGCCTGGCCGGCCATTCAAGGCCGTCACCGCCGCGGCGATGCGCTCGGCCGCGAGCGGTGCGCGCGCACAGAGCGCCGCCAGCTCCCGCTTCAGCCGTTCCTTCTCGCGGTGGCGCCGCGCGATGCTGCGCGGACTCGCGAGGTCGCGCGCCGGCAGGGTGGCGAACCGATACGCGATCTCGCCCAGTCGTTGCGCCGGGCCGCCGGGGACCTCGGCGCCGGGCGAAAGGGCGTGGCGCAGGATCTCCGCGTACGAACGGGGGTCGAGCGGGAATCGATGGTGCAGATATCCGATGCCGAACTCGCCCGAAGCGGAATCGAACTCGAGCCGCAGCTGGCCCCGGAGCAGCACGTCGCCGTAGAAGTCGGCCAGCACCGGGACCAGAACCTTGTTCGCCAGCGCCGCCGCCGGCGGGGTCCAGTCGATGTCGAAATAAGGCGCGTATCGGGACGCGCGGCCGTTCTCCAGCACATCGAGCCACCACGCGTTGTCGCCGCCCATGATGCCCATGTGGTTGGGCACGATGTCGGCCATCTGTCCCATCCCGTGAGCCGCGAGTGCCGCCACCAGCGCGCCGAAATCTTCCTCGCTGCCGAGCTCCGGATTGAGTCGGCCGTGGTCGACGATGTCGTAACCGTGCGTGCTGCCCGGCCGTGCCTTGAGCCAGGGAGAGGCATAGATGTGGCTGATGCCGAGCTCGGCGAGGTACGGGACCAGCGCAGCGGCGTCGGCGAAACCGAAGCCCTTGTGGAACTGCAGGCGATAGGTTGCCCGCGGAATCTTCATCCCGGCGGATGGCCGACCGGCCCGAAGGCGTCGACGCTGGGTCGGCGCGGTGCAGGCGGCGCCGCGGGATGCCGTTCCTTGCGCAGCATCCGCGTGACCGCGCCAAACCGCCGGTTCGTCGGCCAGGCTTCGATCGGAACCGCCAGCTTGCGGCGCCAGTTCGGATACTGTGCCTCGGTCGTGCTGGGCAGATTCACCTGGACACCCTGGCCAAACACGTCCTCGAGCTGAACGGCCATGATCATTGACGGGGCGCGCGCGAGAAAGCGATGGACCGCCAGCATCAGATCGACCGTCATGCGGTGTGGCGCCACCGCAGCGACGGCGAAGCCGGTTTTCTGCAGCGCAACGAGCAGGCGCATCCGGTCGCGCGTCCGCGCGCTCACGAGCGTCGCGCGTACGTCGTCTCCGGCATAGAGTCGCAAGGCGGTGCGCACCGCGATGTCGCGTGCCGTCCAGAATCCGGTCAACGTCGGCAGGTCGTGCGTACCGACGGTCACCAGCGCCTGCATCGGATAGGTTTCGGGCGGCGCGAATTCGCCGTCGTGCGTGCGCTCGAAGTAGAGCGGCCGATACGACAGAACGCCCGCCGCCGCCAGCGCGGCGCGGACGCCGGGCCCGACCGTGCCGAGGTCTTCGCCGATGACCAGACAGCGATTGCGCCGGCTCTCCAGCGCGACGATGCCCAGAAGATCGGCGAACGGATAGGCGACGTAGGTTCCGTCGACCGCCGCGGCGCCCTGCGGGACCCAGAACAGCCGCATCAACGCCATCACGTGATCGATGCGCAAAGCGCCGGCATGACGCATCGCGGCGCGCAATACCTCGATGAATGGCCGGTATGCGGCGGCCTGCAAGCGGTTCGGCAGCAGTGGCGGCAAACCCCAGTCCTGACCCCCGAGGTTGAAATCGTCCGGCGGAGCGCCGACGTGCATCTCCGGCGCGTATACGTCGCCGTTGCTCCAGGTTTCGGCACCCCCGGCGTCCGCGCCGACGGCGAAATCGCCGTACAACCCGACGAGCAGGCCGCTTGCGCGAGCCTGTTCGCTCGCCGCGGCGAGCTGGATCTCCGCCTGCCATTGCAGATATTGGAAATACTCGGCGCGATCGGCGTGCCGGCGATACAGCGCCTCGGTGCCTTCCGCCGTGGGCGCGCGATATTCGGCCGGCCAGTCCTGCCAGCCACCGCGGCGGCCGGTCGTCGCCGCCACGTGTTCGTGCAGGGCGTCGAACAGTCCGTGCAGCCGCAGCGGGCGGCCGCGATCGCTTTGATAATCGCGGAAGGCGCGGCCCCGCTCGCCCGGGCTGGGGCCGAGCTGCTGCTCGCGAAAATCCGCGTAGAGCAGCTCGAGTATTTCGAACTTCAGGGCGGCGACGGCGCCGTAGTCGACATGGTCGGCGGCGCGCAGACGGGTGAGCGCGCTCTGGAAGGCAGGGGTGTAGACGCGCGCCCGGGCGGGCTTGCAACGCGCGAAGTCGGCGACGGCCTCGACGTCGATATAGAGCACGTTCAGCGCGGCGCGATTCGACGGACTGTAAGGACTGGCCGCCTCGGGCCGCGCCGGAAACAGCGCGTGCAACGGATTGATGCCGAGGATGTCGGCACCCGCGGCGGCGGCGACGACGATCGCCTGCTGCAAGTCGGTGAAGTCGCCGATGCCCCAGTTGCGGTGCGAACGCAAAGCGTAGAGCTGCAGCGCGAGCCCCCAGATCCGCCGGCCGGCGGCGAGCACCGGCGGTATGTGGCAGCGCGCGGGCGTGATGATCAGCTGCGTCGAGCCGAGCAGCGCGTGTGTCGCCGGATCGCGGACCGACAGGCGATGATAGCCGGGGGTGCGCGGCGCCGGGATGTCGAGCGTCATGGGCCGGCGCTCGCCGCGCGCGGCTTCCGGCGGCGCGGCTACGCCGTCGTGCGTCGTGCCGTCCTCCAGATCGATGCGCCACTCGAGCGCCGCAGGCGCCGGAGACGGCGCCACGAGCGTCACCGCCAGACGCTCGGCATGCTCGGCCGCGACGAGGACCGGCGGCAGCGGCGATGTCTGGCTCGCGGGTACCGCGCGTTCCGCCGCCGTGGCGACGTCGACGCCCATCGCCCGCAGCAGCGCACGCTTGGTGCATTCGGAAGCGCGATGGGCGGCCCCCCAGGCATCCTCGTAGGCCACGGCAATGCCGAACGCCTCGCACAGCGTGTCGAGCGGCGATCGATCGCTCATGGCCGGAGCGAATCGAGGGCGGGTGACGCAAGCGCCCAGGTGGCCGACCACGGCGCGGCCAGCGCTTCGGCCGCGGTCCCGCCGGTCGTATAGATGATTCGCCCGGGCGGAACCGGGGCCCGGATGTCCGGCGCTGCGCCAAGATTAGCCGCCAGCTCCAGCACGACACCATCGCCGCCGCACCAGTGTACGGCGAGGCTGCGCGCGCCGGTCCGCTCGAAGCCGCACCGACGCGGATCCAGACCCGCGACGATCGGCGTGACGACGCGCCGCCGGATGCCCAGCAGCTCGCGGTACAGCGCGAGCCAGCGCGCGTGCGGCGCCAGGACGCCGCTGCCCCAATCGAGCTTGCTGCGCGCATAAGTCTCCGGAGCCTGAGGATCGGGAACTGCCGCCGTGTCGGCACCCGAGAACCGCGCGAAGCGCGCGAATTCGCGCAGCCTGCCGGCGCGAACAGCCTCGGCGAGCGCAGCATCGAAATCGCAGAAGTACAGAAACGGCGTCGTGGCGCCGAATTCCTCGCCCATGAACAAAAGCGGCGGCGACGGCGCGAGCAGGACGATCGCCGCCGCCGTCGCGAGCGCCGCCGGATCGGCGAGCATCGTCAGCCGTTCGCCGAAGGCGCGGTTGCCGACCTGGTCGTGGTTCTGCAGGAATGAGACGAAGGCTGCGGGCGGCAGGCCCGCCGTCGGGCTGCCGCGCGGGCGGCCGCGGAACGGCGAATACTCGCCCTGATAGGCGAAGCCCGCGGTGAGGCAGCGGCCGAGGTGCGCGAGCGGCGCGTCGGCATAGTCGGCGTAATAGCCGTCGCGCTCGCCGGTCAGGATCGTATGCAGGCTGTGGTGGATGTCGTCGTTCCATTGCGCGGTGAAGCGGCCCGCGGCGCCGTCTTCGCTTCGCTCGAGAAAGGCGGCCGCGTTGGCGTCGTTCTCCAGGATCAGGTGAACGTGACGGTCGGCGGCGACCCTGCTGCGCACCGTTGCCGCCAACTCGCTCAGGAAATGCGGGGTGGAGTCGTCGGCGATCGCGTGCACGGCGTCCAGGCGCAGGCCGTCAAAATGAAATTCCTCGAGCCAGTACAGCGCGTTGGCGATGAAAAAATCGCGCACCGTGCGGCTTTGCTCGCCGTCGAAATTGATCGCATGGCCCCACGGGGTCCGATGGCACGAGCTGAAGAACTGCGGCGCGTAGTGATGCAAGTAGTTGCCGACCGGCCCAAAATGATTGTAGACGACGTCGAGAAAGACCATCAGGCCGCGACGGTGGGCGGCGAGCACCAGCTGCTTCAGCGCCGCCGGCGTGCCGTAGCTCGAATCCGGGGCGAAGGGCAGCGAACCGTCGTAGCCCCAGCCGCGCGCGCCGGCGAAGTCGCCGATCGGCATCAGCTCCAGTGCGGTCACGCCGAGTTCCCGCAGATGGTCGAGCCTGGCTTCGGCCGCAGCGAACGTGCCCTCGGCGGTGAACGCACCGACATGCATCTCGTAGACGACCGCTTCCTCCCAGGGCCGCCCTCGCCAGCCGTCGTCGGCCCACTCGAAGTCGAACGGGTCGACGACGGAGCTCGGGCCGTCGACGTCGAGCGGGTTGCAGCGCGACGCCGGGTCGGGTACCGAGAGCTCACCGTCGATGCGATAGCGGTAGCGCGCCCCGCTCACGGCCTCGCGCGTGACCAGCTCGAACCAGCCGCCGGCCGACGCCGCCAGCGGCAGCGCGCGCGTTGGCGCGTCGAGGCACAGCTCGACGCTGCGCGCGGCCGGCGCCCACAGCCGGAAGCGCACGGCGCCGTCGTCCAGGACCATCGTCCCGAACGGCATTTCATGCCGGCGTTTCATCGTCGCGGGGCGTGCTGCACAACACGGCGATCGAGCGGCCCTGCAGCGGATACGGCGCGCCGAACGGCAACGCAGGCCCGGCCTCGGCGGGCGCGCTGGTGTCCACCAGCACGCGCCAGTGCGTCAGGCGCGGCTTGGGCAGGACGAACGGTATTGCTTCGTGATGCGAGTTCAGCAGCAGCAACAGGTCATCGTCGTCGAGGGCGTCGCCATGGGCGTCGTTCTCCGCCAGCCCGTGTCCGGACAGGAAGACCCCGAGGCAGCGCGCGGAGACCTGCTGCCAGTCGTCCCCGGTGATCTCCTGGCCGTCGGGGCCGAGCCAGGCGATATCCTTGGCGTCGGTGGCGACGATCGAGCGTCCATGGAAGAACGTACGGCGGCGAAACAGCGGATGGCCGTTGCGCAGCGCGATCAGCCGGTGCGTGAAGTCGAGCAGGTTCTGCGCGTCGGTCCCGAGGCGCCAGTCGATCCAGGAGAGCTCGGAGTCCTGGCAATAGGCGTTATTGTTGCCGCGTTGCGTGCGGCCCATTTCGTCGCCGGCGACGAGCATTGGAATGCCCTGCGACAGCAGCAGTGTGGTGAGGAAATTGCGCTTCTGCCGCTCGCGCAGGGCTACGATGGCCGGGTCGTCGGTCGGGCCCTCGGCGCCGCAGTTCCAGCTGCGATTGTCGGTTTGGCCGTCGCGCCCGTCCTCGCCGTTGGCTTCGTTGTGCTTTTCGTTGTAGCTGACGAGATCGTGCAGCGTGAAGCCGTCGTGCGCGGTGACGAAGTTGACGCTGGCCGTCGGACCGCGGCCGTTGACCTGGAACAGGTCGCTCGATCCCGATAGCCGGGACGCGAGCTCGCCGATGACGCCGCCATCGCCCTTCCAGTACGAACGGACCGCGTCCCGATACTTGCCGTTCCATTCGGCCCAGCCCGGCGGAAAATTGCCGACCTGGTAGCCGTCCTCGCCGAGGTCCCACGGCTCGGCGATGAGCTTGACTTGCGACAGGACCGGGTCTTGGCGGATGCAATCGAAAAACGCGCTGTGCCGGTCGACCAGATGCTGCTGGCGGCCGAGGGTCGCCGCGAGGTCGAAGCGGAAGCCGTCGACGTGCATCTCGCCGACCCAGTAGCGCAAGCTATCCATGACGAGCTGCAGGGCCGCGGGATGCACGGTGTTCAGCGTGTTGCCGGTTCCGGTGTAGTCGACGTAGTAGCGCGGATGTTCGGCGTCGAGGCGGTAGTAGACGCGGTTGTCGATCCCGCGGAATGACAGCGTAGGCCCGAGGTGATTGCCTTCGGCGGTGTGGTTGTAGACGACGTCGAGCAGGACCTCGATGCCGGCGGCGTGCAGCGTCTTGACCATCGTCTTGAACTCGTTGACCGCATCCCCTGCGGCGTAGCGCGTGTCGGGAGCGAAAAAGCCGATGCTGTTGTAGCCCCAGTAGTTGCGAAGGCCGCGCTGCACCAGCGATTGGTCGTCGACGAAACAGTGCACCGGCATCAGCTCGACGGCGGTGATGCCCAGTCGGTGCAGATGCGCGATTACCGGCGCGGTCGACAGGCCTGCGTAGGTTCCGCGCAGCTGCGGCCGGATGCCCGGATGGAGCTGAGTGAACCCCTTGACGTGCAGCTCGTAGATGACCATGTCTTCCCACGGCGTTTGCGGGCTCGCGTCGTTGCCCCAGGTGAAGGCGGGATCGATCACCCGGCACTTGGGCATGGCCGATGCGCTGTCGCGCGTGTCGAACGCCAGGTCCTCGCGCCGGCTGCCGACGCGATAGCCGTACTGCGCGTCCGTCCAGCGCATCGGCCCCGCCACCAGGCGGGCGTAAGGGTCGAGCAGCAGCTTGTGCGCATTGAACCGATCGCCTTGCTCGGGAGCGTACGGCCCGTGCACGCGGTAGCCGTAAAGCAGACCCGGCCGGGCCTCGGGCAGGTAGCAATGCCAGGCGAAGTTGGTGCGCTCGCGGATGTCGATCCGGGCGATTTCCCGCCTTCCCTTCGGATCAAACAGGCACAACTCGACCGCTTCGGCGTTTTCGGAGTAGAGCGAGAAATTGACGCCCGCCCCGTCCCAGGTCGCGCCCAGCGGCCGCGGTTTGCCGCGCCAGACGCTGATCGGCGCGGCGACCGCGTGCTCGCCGGGGTTCATGAGAAGGACCCGACGCCGCGTTGCAGGCGTTCGAGCAGTCCGGCAAGCGAAATCCAGACCCAATCGGGCCGCGATCCGGGTTCGTAGCGCACCTCGTAGAGCGCCTTTTCCAGCACGAAGAGCTCGATCAGACGCGCCGCCATGTCTTCGGGCACGGCCGGGAACGAGCTCGCGCCCTGCGCGATCCAGGCGGCCACGTCGTCGACCGACACCGGCTCCGGATCGAAGGCGGAATCGCCGGTGGTCGCGGCGAGCGCCATGTGAAGCTCGCCGGTGGGCTGCCCCATCATCGCGATCAGCTCCCGGAAGGCCTTGCGGTTGCCGGGACGGACGAGCCGCAGCGTACGACGAGCGAACGCAGGATGCGCACTGCACGCCGCGATCAGGCGGCGGGTCCATTGCAGCGGCGACGACTGACTGCGGCTCTGCGCCTCGACATTGACAGACTGGAAGCCGTGCACCGCGTCCATGATCGGCGGCGGGTACAGCGACTGCGGATCGGCACGCGAAAAGCCGGCGTTGTGGTCGGGACTCCACTGCATCGGCGTGCGCACGCCATGGCGGTAGTCGAGCTTTTCAGTCAGGCCGCGAAAATCGCCGATGCCGTTGCCGTTGCTGTCGTAGAACGCCTTGACGTGCACCTGGTAGATGATCGCGTCCTTGTACCACAGCGAATCGTCCAGCGATGGCCTGGGTTGCGGCGAGCCGCTGACCGGCACGGTATCGGCAACGAGTTCGGAATAGGTGTCCAAGCTCCGTCTCAAGCGTAGTAGTCGAAGTTCTGCTCGCGGCGCGTCTGATGGCGAACCAGCAGCACGTGCGCCGGGGAGAGCGCCGGATCGAGCCGGACGTAGTTGCGCGCGCCATGCCACATGTAGCGCGCGTCGCTCAGCAAGTCGTGCACCTGGAACGGCTGGTCGTCCCCGATCCCGAGATGCGTCAGGTCGAGCGTTACCCAGCCCGATTGGGGATGATGGAAGTCGAGGTTGACGACGGCGACGACCACGTTGGAAAGATCCGGCGTCGTTTTGGCGTAGCAAAGGATCTCGTCGTTGTCGGTCGCGTGGAAATCGAGGTGCCAGTCCTGCTGCAGCGCCGGCTGCTCGCGGCGGATGCGATTGAGCCGCGCCAGGAACGGCGCCAGGCTGTCGGCGCGTCCGAGATCCCATTGCCGCAGCTGATATTTCTCCGAATCGAGATACTCCTCGCTGCCCGCTTCGCGCGGCGCGTGCTCCAGCAACTCGAACGCCGGGCCGTAGACTCCGTAGTTGGCGGCGAGCGTGGCCGCCAGCACCGCGCGCGCCATGAAGGCGGGTCGGCCCCCGATCTGCAGCGGTTCCGGCAGGATGTCCGGCGTGTTCGGCCATGCGTTCGGCCGGAAATATTCGCGCGAAGCCGAGTGGGCGAGCTCGGTGAAATAGGCGGTCAGCTCGGCCTTGGCGTTGCGCCAGGTGAAGTACGTGTACGACTGGGTGAAGCCCGCCTTCGCCAGCCGGTGCATGATCTTCGGCCGCGTGAATGCCTCGGCCAGGAAGATCGCCTCGGGGTGTGCCTGCTTTATCTCGCCGATCAGCCATTCCCACAGCGCGAACGGCTTGGTGTGCGGGTTGTCGACTCGGAAGATGCGCACGCCCTCACCGATCCAGTAATCGAATAGCGCCTTGACCTCGCGCCAGAGGCCGCGCCAGTCCTCGTTCTCGAAATCGAATGGATAGATGTCCTCGTATTTCTTCGGCGGGTTCTCGGCGAACTGCAACGTGCCGTCGGGCCGCTGCCGGAACCACTCCGGATGCGCGGTGATGCACGGGTGATCGGGCGAGCACTGCAGCGCGATGTCGAGCGCGATGTCGATGCCGGCGGCACGCGCGGCGGCCAGCAGCTGCCGGAAGTCCTCGATGGTGCCCAGCTCGCGGTGTATTGCCGTATGGCCGCCGTCGGAGCTGCCGATCGCCCAGGGGCTGCCGCAATCGGTGATCGATGCGGCCAGCGCGTTGTTCTTGCCTTTGCGCCGCGTCTGGCCGATCGGATGGATCGGCGGAAAATACAGCACGTCGAATCCCATGTCGGCGATGTAGGGCAGCCGCGTCTCGCAATCGGCGAACGTCGCGGACGCACGGCCTTCGCCGCCGGAGCGCGGGAACATCTCGTACCAGCTCGAAAAGCGCGCCCGTGGCGGATCGACGGTCAGCCGCAGCGCCGGCTCGAGCGTCGTCGCCAGGCCGCGGTCGGCGTGCCGCGCGGCGATTTCGGCCATCACGGCGTCGAGCGCGGACGCGCGCCTGGTATCGAGCGGCGCGGTGCCGCCGATGGCCCGCGACCACTCGCGCAGCGCCTTGGCGTCGGCACCGTGCGCGCGCCGCGCCAGCGCGATGGCAAGGCTCGCGCCCCCCTGCAAGGCCAGCGCGATGTCCTCCGGCGCGGTCCAGCGCGCCAGGTCGTGGCGCCAGGACGCGAAGCGGTCGACCCAGGCGGTGACCGTGTATTCGTAGCCGCCGATTTCAGGAACGGGGAACACGCCGCGCCAGCGGTCGTTGCCCAGCGCCGCCATCTCGTATTCGATCCACGCCGCAGCGCCGCGCTGCCTCGCCAGCAGCAAGGCGCGGAGCTGGTCGTGGCCGTCGGCGAAGATGTCGGCCTCGACGTCGACCAGATCCCCGGCGCAGCGCTTGGCGGGGAAGCGCCCGTTGTCGATGCACGGCGAGACATTCTCGATGACGACGCGGCGCCGGCCGTCGCCGGCGACGGCGGCGGTCATGGTGCGCGCTCCAGCACGATCGTAGCCAGCGGCGGCAGCGACAGCGTCAGCGAAAAGGGCCGCCCATGCGACGCCAGCGGCGCGGCGTGCACGCCGCCGAAATTACCCAGGCCGCCGCCGCCGTAGACGGTCGCGTCGCTGTTCAGCGCCTCGCGCCAGAATCCGCCGGACGGCACGCCGAGCACGTGGTTGTGGCGAGGCACCGGCGTGAAGTTGCACAAGGTCAGCACCGTGCTCGCCTTTCCGGCCGGCAGGCGCAGGAAACTCGTCACGCTGTTCTGCGCGTCGTCGGCGTCGATCCAGGCGAAGCCGGCCGGGTCGAAGTCGCGCTGATAAAGCGCCGGGCAGGCGCGGTAGAAACGATTGAGATCCCGCACCCAATCGCGGACGCCGCGGTGCTGGGCATGCTCCAGGACGAACCACTCGAGCGCGGCATCGTGCTGCCATTCCCGGCGCTGCCCGAACTCGCCGCCCATGAACAGCAGCTTTTTGCCGGGATGCGCCCACATGTAGCCGAACAGGCAGCGCAGCGTGGCGAAGCGCTGCCAGTCGTCGCCCGGCATCTTGCCGATCAGCGACCCCTTGCCGTGCACGACCTCGTCGTGCGACAGCGGCAGGACGAAATTCTCGTTGAACGCGTACCAGAGGCTGAAGGTCAATTGGTGATGATGGTAGCGGCGGAACAGCGGGTCGGTCGCGGCGTAGGCGAGCGTGTCGTGCATCCATCCCATGTTCCACTTCAATCCGAAGCCCAGGCCGCCGACGTGGACCGGGCGCGACACCGCCGGCCACGCGGTCGATTCCTCCGCGAAAGTCTGCACGTCGGGAAAGTCGCGGTACACCGCCTGGTTCAGGTCCTGCACGAATTTCACCGCCGCCAGATTTTCGCGGCCGCCGTATTCGTTCGGGATCCATTCGCCGGCGGCTCGCGCATAGTCGAGATAGAGCATCGAGGCGACGCCGTCGACGCGCAGGCCGTCGACGTGGTAACGATCGAGCCAGAACAGCGCGCTGCTGATGAGAAACGCGCGGACCTCGTGCCTGCCGTAGTTGAAGATGTGGCTTTTCCATTCGGGATGAAAACCCTGCCGTGGATCGGCGTGCTCGTAGAGGTGGGTGCCGTCGAACTGGAACAGTCCGTGCGAGTCGTTGGGAAAGTGCGAAGGGACCCAGTCCAGGATGACGCCGATGCCGTTGCGATGCAGATGATCGACAAAGCGCATGAAGTCCTGCGGCGTGCCGTAGCGCGACGTCGGGGCGAAATAACCGGTCGTCTGATAACCCCAGGAACCGTAGAACGGATGTTCGCAGACCGGCATCAGCTCGACGTGGGTGAAGCCCATGTCGAGCACGTAGCGCGCGAGCTCCTCGGCAATCTCGACGTAGCCGGGCAGGCGCCCGGGATCGTCGCCGAACCGCCGCCAGGAGCCCAGGTGCAGCTCGTAGATCGACATCGGCGCGTCCAGCGCGTTCGCCGCCGAACGCGCCGCCATCCATCCGGCGTCTCCCCAGGCGTAGTCGAGCGCCCAGACGCGCGAGGCCGTGCGCGGCGGCACCTCGCCATAGACGCCGAACGGGTCCGCCTTGTCGACCGCATGGCCGTTCGCGGCGAAGACCCGGTACTTGTAGTTCACGCCGGGTGCCGCGTCGGCGACGTAGCCCTCCCAGATGCCGGTGCCATCGGCGCGCATCGCCAGCGGACTGGCCTCGGCGCGCCAGTGGTTGAAATCGCCGACGACGGCGACGCGCGCGGCATTCGGCGCCCAGACGGCGAAACGGGCGCCGCGAGCGCCGGCGAGGTGCGCGCCGAGACGCTCGTACAAGCGGGTGTGCGTGCCCTCCCGGAATAAGAACGCGTCGAAATCGGACCATGGCGATGGCGGGCCGCCGGGCGCCGCGGCATCGTACCGCGGAGCGCCGGAAGTGGTCGTCGTGTCGGAGCGGCGAATCATGTCGGGTTCGGCGGACAGATGGGAATCGAAATTGGAAGTTTTACAAATCGAGCGTGTTTAATTTGCTGCCGCGGCCTTGCGCGTCCGTTCGGCGGGAAGGGCGTTGCCCGCCGCCAGTGCCGTGGGCGACGGTCTGCAGACACGCCGTCGTGCGCGAGCCGTCGATCCGACGCAAGGCCCATGCCAAGAGTCGAGCGAGCGAGGTCACCCCAAGCGTCATTGTCGCCTGCCTACGGTCGACGCTCCAAGCGACGACTGTTAAGCTAGCCGGGCGCGCGGATCCCGGACGCCCACCCACTCGGCCGCGGCCGCCTGTCTTTCGCGTCCGTCCGCAGGCAATCACCGCTCCCAACCGCCGCGATGACCGCCAGCAATCTCCCACCGCCAGCGATCCCCCGCGCTGACAGCGAGCGGGACGAGCAGGACGTTCGCGCCATCGCCGCGCCACACGAGGACGCGCGCGGGCTGTGCCTCGTCGGGTTGCTGTTGCGCGAAACGCTGGCGGCATGGATCGCCCATCGGGCATCGAGCATGGGCGGGGCACTCGCGTTCTACACGGCGTTTTCGCTGGCGCCGCTGCTGCTGATTGCGATTGCACTCGCCGGTGTGTGGTTCGACTCGGACGTTGCGGCCCAGGCCATTGCCGCGCAGGCGACCGCGCTGCTCGGACCGCGCGCCGCACAAGGCCGGGCAGCAGGCACCGGGGCCATGCCATACGGCAGTCAGGCAGGGCGGATGCACCGCCCGATCAACAGCCCGATGTCCCCGGAGGATATTCGTGCGTACGAGCAGGCCCGCGACGCGTGTGACACCGGCCCGGCGACCCAGCGCGGCGAGTGCTGGAATAACCTGACGACTCAGTACAGCGGCGTCCATCCGAAGTGCCAGAAGCTGACGGGCAACGCGTTGACGGCTTGCGTGCGGGGGCAAGTCTCGTCGGATACCGGCGGCGAGTAGCGAGGACTGGTGCAAAAAAAGGAGCGCCCCCGCGTTCCCTTTGTTTTGCCGATGGCGCAGTCGCCGTTGGCGCCGAGCCTGATGGTGTCCCGCAATTCGACGCGGCAGCGGGACTGTGCCGCGCCACACTTCACTTTGCTATTTGTGTGCCAGCTTCTGCTCGGCGAAGAGCAGCGACACGTTGTTGGTGCCCTGACGCGACTCGTCGCGCTGCGTGGTCTGGGCGCGTGCCTCGCGCTTGATCCTGGCGAAGGTCTTGCGTAAGTCGGTCTGGATGCTCGGTGTGTAGCGGAATGTCGGGTCGAGAAGGGATTTCATCGGTTCTCCTTGGTCCGGCCTTGCGACACGCAGAAGGTACATAAACCGCATCGCGAACGCTGTCGGCGTTTGTCTGATTTTGCGGCTCCGATTCGCGCCGCCGGTATAGGACAAGCTCCTACAGTTCGTACACGGCATACATCTTGCGACCCCGTAGCGGCATGCAAGCTTCCAAAAGCCGAAACCGAAGAGCGCTGAGGAGCAAACCGCATCGCTGGTGGCGCGATCTCGGCCCCGGGGTCATCACCGGCGCCGCCGACGATGACCCCAGCGGTATCGCGACGTATTCGGAGGCGGGCGCCCAGTTCGGTTTCCAGCTCGGCTGGACCGTGGTGCTCACCTTCCCTCTGATGGTCGGCGTCCAGTTGATCAGCGCGCGTATCGGCCGTGTCACCGGGCATGGACTGGCGAGCAACATCCGCCGTCACTTTGCGGCACCGGTGCTGTACGGGGTCGTCGCACTGCTGTTCGCGGCGAACACGGTCAACGTGGCCGCGGATATCGCCGCCATGGCGGAAAGCGTGCATCAGGTTGCCGGCGGCACGACGCTGCTCTATGCGATCGGCTTCGGCGGAATTTGCCTCGGTCTCGAAGTTTTCATGTCGTACCGCAGGTACGTGCGCTATCTCAAATGGCTGACGCTTGCGCTCTTCGCCTATGTGGGCGTGGTGTTCTCTGTCGACGTGCCGTGGGGCGAGGTCGTCGCCGGAATCGCGCTGCCGAACTTCGTCGTTTCTCCCGCTGCGTTGACGATGATCGTCGCGATTTTTGGCACGACCATCAGCCCGTATCTGTTCTTCTGGCAGGCCGCACAGGAGGTCGAGGACGCCGCGGCATCGCGCGCTGCGGCGCCGCACGCGAAGCCGCCGTCGACGCGACCGCAACTGCGCCGCATCGAGTTCGATACCGTGGTCGGAATGGGGTTCTCGAACCTGATCGCGTTGGCCATCATCGTCAGCGCCGCGACGACGCTGCATCGGGCCGGCATCACCCACATCGCGACCTCGGCGCAGGCGGCCGAGGCCCTGCGGCCCATTGCCGGCGCTTTCGCGTTCCTGCTTTTCAGTCTCGGCATCATCGGTACCGGGCTTCTCGCGGTACCGGTGCTGGCCGGGTCGGCGGCATACGCCGTCGCCGAAGCCTTCCGGTGGAAACACGGGCTGGACCGCAAGCCGCACCAGGCGCGCGGCTTCTACGCGATCGTTTCCCTCGCGACGGTCGGCGGCGTCGCGCTCGATTTCACCGGCATCGATCCGATCCGCGCGCTGTTCTGGGCGGCCGTGATCAACGGCGTGACCGCGGTCCCGATCATGGTCGTGATGATGCTGCTCGCGGGCGACCGCCGCGTGCTCGGTGCATTCGCCGTGCGACGCTGGCTGCGGGTGCTCGGCTGGCTCGCCACGCTGACGATGGCCGCGGCGGCCGTCGCGATGGCCGTCCTGTAGTCTGCCGAGCACACTAGGCCGGCGCTCCGAGGCGTGCGGCGGCGGCGATCGCCGCGCCGACCGCCTGGTCGATGTTGTAATACCGATACTGCGCGAGGCGGCCGACGAAACTGACGTTCGCGCATCCGGCGGCGAGCGCCCGGTAGCGCCGATACAGCGAGGCGTTCGCCGGTCGAGGTATCGGATAACAGGGCTCGCCCTCGGTGCGCGGAATCTCCTTCATGATCGACGTGCCGGCGCAGACCTGGCCGGTCAGGTGCTTGAATTCGGTGATGCGCGTGAATTCATGCTCGTTCGGGTAGTTGACCACGCCGACAGGCTGGAACCGGTCGACATCGGCCAGGTGCTCGTGCCGGAATTCCAGCGACCGGTAGGGCAGCGCGCCGAAGCATCGATCGAAGTAGGCGTCGATCGCGCCGGTGTAGATCAGGTGCTCGCAAGCCAGCCCGGGCTTGAGCGCGGCGAAGTCGACTCCCAGTTCGCAGCGGATCGACCGATGGTCGAGCATGCGCTCGACCATGCGGGTATAGCCTTCGGCCGGCATGCACTGATGCCGGTCGCCGAAGTATCGGTCGTCGTCGTCGGTGCGGACGGGGATGCGGGCCGCGACCGATGCGTCGAGCTCGGACAGGTCGAGTCCCCAGTGCTTTCTCGTATAGCCGCGGTAGATCTTGTCGCAGAGGTCGCGCCCGACGCGGTCGAGCACGACGTCTTCGCTCGTCGCGATCGGTGCGCGCGGTTCGCGCACGCGCGCGAGGAAGGCCGCGACTTCCGCCTCGTCCAGCGCGAGGCCGTACAGGCGGTTGATCGTCGTCCGGTTAATCGGAACGGGCACCAGGGCATCGCCCACCTTGGCGAGGACACGATGCTCGTAGCGGCGCCACCCGGTGAAGCGCGACAGGAAGTCGAATATGCGGTCCGAGTTCGTATGGAAGATGTGCGGCCCGTACGGATGTATCCGAATGCCATGGCGGTCGGTGACGTCGAACGCGTTGCCACCGACGTGCGGCCTGCGATCGATTGCGAGGACCCTGCGGCCGGCTTCGGCGAGCACGCGCGCGGCGGTGGCGCCGGTGAACCCCAGCCCAACGACGAGGACGTCCGCGCGCACGGATCGCCGGCGCACCATCCGCTGAGCCAGGCGCCCCGCGCAGGCGCCTCGAGGCTCGTTAAACATTGCCTTCCACCGGTGCTACCATGGCCGCATGAGCGCCAGCGACTATCGAGTCAACACCGGGCTCAACTTCCGCTGGACGATGGGCGAGAGGTCTCGTCCAGCGGCAACGCAGCAGGGGCACGCCGCAGCGTTCGCGCGCGGCGCGGAGGCCATTTGCCTGCGGCATCGACAGCAGACCCCCGAGACGGTCGCCGCGCTGCGCCGGAAGTACGAAGCGCCGGTCTTCGGGCGCGTGCCCGTCTGGAGCCTTGTCGAAAAGCTCGCGCAATGCATCGATCCGACGGACCTGCGCCTGTACACCGCCAGCCAGCAGATGCACGTGCTGCAGATTATCGCGGGCATGGAAGCCGAGGGAGTCGCCAGCGACGAGCTGGTGCTTGCCGCCCTGGTGCACGACCTGGGGAAGGTGTTGCTGCTGACCGACGAGGCCCCGGAGAACATCGTCTGTTTCAACGAGCCGATCGGCCGCTGCGAGCCGGGCGTGGGCTTGGACAACTGCGTGCTGCAGTGGAATCACGACGAATTCGCCTATTCCCGTCTCAAGCCGTATCTGCCCGACGGCATCGCCTGGCTGGTGCGCTATCACAGCATCGTCAGGCAAAGTTGCGACGTGTACATGGATGCGCGCGATCGCGAGTATGCGGCACGGTATCTGAGCGTGTTCGAGCGTTACGACCACGGCACCAAGTCGCCGTACTTTCTGCCGGCGCGCCGGATCGACGCCTACCGCCACGTGCTCGCCGCGTGGCTGCCGGAGACGATCGTGTTCTAAGGTGCACCGCGGTCCTGCGTATCGACGTCGGCGACGGCCGCGTTGCGTGTGACCCGCGTGCGCGGCAAATCGAGGCGAAGCCTGGAAGCGAGGAACGCGCGCCGGTCGTCGGCAATCAACCGGTGCATGACTTCGGACTCGAATACCGACTCTTCGGTCAGCAGCGTTCCGCCGGCGTCTATTGCGGCGCAGATCACGGGGTGGATATCGGCCGGGATCGCATACTTGGCGAACAAGCCGTCGAGCTCTTCTTTCGGCGTGACCCCCAGCGCGCGCATTCCCGCGTAGTTGGGCCCGCCGATCGGCCGCGTATGGGTGATCGCCACCTCGTCGAGGATCGCGCAGGCCCGGTGCCCGTCCGGCAGCAGCCGGGGCCAGAGATAGTCGAGACCCCAGCCGCTGTGATTCTCGGCAAACGTCGGCCAGCAACGTGCAAGGAAATCACGCCGGAAGCAGGGCGCCATGACTTCGACGAAATTTGTATAGCGCAGCCGGAAGCTCGGGCTGCGCAAGGTCAGGTCGTGGCTGTAGAAGCTCATCCAGGAGAGCGCGGGCTGGGCCAGGGCCAGGCCGCGCGAAGAAACGATGTCGAACAGGCGGTTGATCCCGCTCTCGCTGACCGCAAGGTCGTCGTCGGGCAACCAGACATGGTCGTACTCGCGCCAGAACGACTCCCTTGCCAGCAGGGCGTGGAGCCCGGGCCACTTCGGTCCCGGGTCGTCGATCCTGGCCTCGCCGGGCATTCGATAGGCGGCGGCGTCGGTGCCGTAATAGCTGACCGCGAGATCCCAGGTTCGGCTTTGCTCCGATTCGGTCCACGTCGGATGCAGCGACCGATCGCCGGCGCGAACGATGACCAGGAAGCGCTTGTGCGGAGGCATGGGCGGGCCATCTTGACACGGCGCGGCAGGCCGGCATAGCCCGCCGCCGGTCGTGCGGTGTCGACGCAGGCTTGCCGCAGCCGAGGTGCCTTGCTTGTAAGCCGCGTGCCGGGCCGGTAGCATCGCACCGGAAGGTTTGCGGGCGAGCGGAGGTTCGGGTGTGCGATGAGTACCGGGTTTGACCTGCACGGCGCCGTGGCGCTGATCACCCTCGACAATCCGCCGGTCAACGGGATGAATCACGCGGTGCGCGCGGCACTCGTCGACGGCATCGACCGCGCGCAAGCCGACCCCGCAGTCCGTGCGATCGTTCTGACTGGCGCCGGCGGATTGTTCTCGGGCGGCGCGGACATCCGCGAATTCAACACGCCGCTGGCGCGGGCCGAGCCGACGCTGCCCACGGTCATCGCCACCGTCGAGGCTAGCGACAAGCCGGTCATCGCCGCGATAGGCGGCACCTGCATGGGCGGAGGGCTCGAGCTCGCGCTCGGCTGCCATTTCCGCATCGCTGCCTCCGGTGCGCAGATCGCACTGCCCGAGGTGAAGCTGGGGCTGCTGCCCGGCGCCGGCGGCACGCAGCGCCTGCCCCGCGCGATCGGGGTCGAGCCGGCGCTGAACATGATCGTCTCCGGCGCAACCGAGCCCTGCGAGGGGCTGCGCGGCAGCGCGCTGTTCGATCAAATCGTCGACGGCGACCTGCTGGCGGCCGCACTGGCCTTTGCCGCGAGCGCAGCCGTGGCCCGGCGGCCGCTACCGCGTGTGCGCGACATTTCGATCGACTATCCGAACGCGGAGGCGTTTTTCCAGTTCGCCCGCAATACCGTCGGCGCGCTCGCGCGCAATTTTCCGGCGCCGCTCAAGTGCATCGATGCCGTCGCGGCGGCGGTCGCTCGCCCGTTCGACGAGGGCCTGCGCTACGAGCGCGGGTTGTTCATGGAGCTCGCCCAGACGCCCGAATCGCGCGCGTTGCGCCACGCTTTTTTTGCCGAGCGTGCCGCGGCCAAGATCCCCGACGTGCCGCCGGGGACGCCGGCGCGGACGATCGATGGCGCGGGCGTAATCGGGGCGGGCACGATGGGCGCGGGCATCGCGATATGCCTGCTCGACGCCGGAATCCCCGTCGCCTTGCTGGAGACGAAGCAGGAGGCGCTCGACAAGGGCGTCGCCGCCATCCGCAGGTATTACGAGGGCGCGGCGGCGAAGGGCAGGCTCGCCGCGGCGGAGGTCGGGCGGAGAATGGGCATGCTACGGCCGACGCTCGGGTACGACGAGCTTGCCGGCGCCGATCTGCTGATCGAGGCGGTATTCGAGGATCTCGCGGTCAAGCAAGCGGTCTTCGAGCGGCTCGATGCGGTGGCGAAATCGGGCGCGATCCTCGCCAGCAACACATCGACCCTCGACCTGAACAGGATCGCCGCGTTCACCGCGCGGCCGCAAGACGTCGTCGGCATGCATTTCTTCAGCCCCGCCAACGTGATGAAGCTGCTGGAGGTGGTGCGCGGCGCGAAGACGGCGAGCGACGTGCTGGTCACGGCGATGCGGGTCGCAAAGAGGATGCGCAAGACCGCGGTCGTCTCGGGCGTGTGCGACGGCTTCATCGGCAACCGCATGGTCGAGCAGTACCTGCGCCAGGCCTTTTTCCTTCTGGAAGAGGGCGCCTCGCCGCAACAGGTCGACCGGGCGCTGGAGAAGTTCGGCATGGCGATGGGGCCGTTCCGGATGAGCGATCTGGCTGGCAACGACGTCGGCTGGTACATCCGCAAGCGGCGGTATGTCGAAAAGCCGCAGATCGTCTATTCGCGGATCGCCGACCGCCTGTGCGAGCTGGGCCGGTTCGGCCAGAAGACTGGGCTGGGGTGGTACCGCTACGAAGGCGGCCGCCGCGACGCGCTTCCGGATCCGGCCGTCGACGCCTTGATCGCGAATTACCGCCAGGAGCACGGCATGATTGCGCGCGCCATCGGCGACCCGGAAATCGTCGAGCGCTGCATCTACGCGCTGGTCAACGAAGGTGCGCACATCCTCGAGGACGGCATTGCCCTGCGTGCGTCAGACATCGACGTCGTCTATCTGACCGGGTACGGCTTTCCGGTGTATCGCGGCGGACCGATGTACTACGCCGACACCGTCGGCCTGTACAACGTCATTCGCGCCATGCATCGTTTCGCTGTCGCGGGCCGCGGCGATGCGACGTTCTGGCAACCGGCGGCGCTGCTGGCCCGTCTCGGCGCCGAAGGCAGGACATTCAACAGCTGACCAGGCAGGCCGTCATGACCGACGCAGTCGTCGTATCCTTTGCCCGCACCGGACTGGCCAAGTCCTGGCGAGGCGCGCTCAACATGACGCACGGCGCGACGATGGGCGGCCACGTCGTGCGGCACGCGATCGAGCGCGCGGGACTTAGCGCCGGCGAGATCGGCGACGTGCTGATCGGCTGCGCGTTCCCCGAAGGCGCGACCGGCTACAACATCGCCCGCCAGATCGCGATCCGCGCCGGCTGCCCGGTCAGCGTGCCCGGCGCGACGGTCAACCGCTTCTGCTCGTCGGGGCTGCAGACGATCGCGCTGGCCGCGCAGCGCATCGTCGCCGGCGAGGACGATTGCTTCGTCGCCGGCGGCGTCGAGTCGATATCCTGCGTGCAGAACGAAATGAACAAGCACATGCTGCGCGAAGCCTGGCTCGCCGAGCACAAGCCCGCCGTGTACTGGCCGATGTTGGAGACGGCGGAAAATGTCGCCAGGCGCTACGGCATCTCGCGCGAAAGGCAGGACGAGTACGGCGTGCAGAGCCAGTTGCGGGCGGCCGCGGCGGCGGCAGCGCACCGGTTCGACGAGGAGATCGCGCCGCTGACGGTGACGATGGGCGTCGCCGACAAGGAGTCCAATCGACTCTTCACCCGCGAGACGACGCTGGCGGCCGATGAGGGCGTCCGCCCCGACACGACTTACGAAGCGGTAGCCCGGATCAAGCCCGCGCTTCCCGGCGGCGTCATCACGGCCGGCAACGCCAGCCAGTTTTCCGACGGCGCGGCCGCTTGCGTGCTGATGAGCGACCGGCTGGCCGCGACTCGCGGCGTCACGCCGTTGGGCGTGTTCCGCGGCTTCGCCGTCGCCGGTTGCGAACCCGACGAAATGGGCATCGGACCGGTCTTTGCGGTTCCGAAACTGCTCGCGCGCACCGGGACGAAAATCGACGACGTCGGCCTGTGGGAACTGAACGAGGCGTTCGCGGTGCAAGTGATCTACTGCCGCGACAAGCTGGGCATTCCCGACGATCGGCTGAACGTCGACGGCGGCGCGATCGCGGTCGGCCATCCGTACGGCGTCTCCGGCACGCGACTCACCGGGCACGCGTTGATCGAGGGCAAGCGGCGCGGCGTGAAATTCGTGGTCGTGACCATGTGCGTCGGAGGCGGCATGGGAGCCGCCGGATTGTTCGAAGTCGTCTGACGGCGACGCGGCCGGCACAATCGAGCGGTCCTCTTCGTCCTGCCATCGCTCGTCCCACGCGGCGGGCCCCCAACTCTCATTGCGGCGGAAGCGTTATGGGCGTCAAACAACGATTCGACCTGACCGGGAAGACAGCGCTTATCACCGGCGGCTCGCGCGGCCTCGGATTGCAGATGGCCGAAGCGCTGGCCGAGATGGGGGCGCGGCTGGCGCTGATCGCGCGCAAGGCCGACGAGCTCGACGCGGCTGCCGGTCATTTGAAGGCGCAATTCGGCACCGATGCCATGACGCTGGTCTGCGACATGTCCCGGCCCGAGGCGATCGGCCCCACAGTCGAGCGCGCGATCGCCGGGACCGGACCGATCGACATCCTGGTCAACAACGCGGGCACGACCTGGGGCGCGGCCACGATCGACCATCCGCTCGAGGCGTGGCGAAAAGTCGTCGACCTCAACCTGACCGCGATGTTCGTCATGTGCCAGGAGGTCGGCCGCCGCTCGATGCTGCCGCGGCGGCAGGGCAAGATCATCAACATCGCGTCGATCCTCGGCCTGGTCGGCGGCGGCGACCCGGGACGGCCGGCGACCATCGCCTACAACACGACCAAGGGCGGCGTGGTGAATTTCACGCGCTCGCTCGCCGCCGAATGGGGGCCGCACAACATCAACGTCAACGCGATCGCGCCGGGCTTTTTCCCCACCAGGATGACCCAGGGCATTCTCGAGATGATGGGCGATGCGCTGGGAGCCAAGGCGCCGCTGAAGCGCGTCGGCGGCCCCGAGGACCTCAAGGGACTGACCGTGCTGCTCGCCTCCGACGCGGGAGCGTTTATCACCGGCCAGATCGTTGCCGTCGACGGCGGCGTCACGGCGATTTGAGCGCCTTGCGGGACGGCGGACGTCAGGCCGGCGTGAACGACTACAGCCAGTTTGTCGGGACCCGTCCGGTCGCTGCCGCGCACCGTTTCGACGTCGCCGCGCTCGAGCGCTACCTCGGCAGCCACGTCGTGGGTTTCGCGGGGCCGCTGCGCGTCGAGCAATTCAACGGCGGCCAATCGAATCCGACCTACAGGCTCACCGCGGCCGGCCGCTCGTACGTTCTGCGCCGCAAGCCGCCGGGCAAGCTGCTTCCTTCGGCCCATGCCGTCGACCGCGAGTACCGGGTGATCAGCGCGCTTGCGGGGAGCGACGTTCCGGTCGCGCTCACGCATTGCCTGTGTCTGGACGACACGGTGATCGGCACGGCGTTTTACGTCATGGACTTCGTCGCGGGTCGCATCTTCTGGGATCCGCTGCTGCCGGGCATGACGCGCTCGCAGCGGCACGCGATTTTCGCGGAGATGAACCGCGTGATCGCGGCGCTGCATCGCGTCGATTTCGCCGCGATCGGGCTGGGCGACTACGGCCGGCCCGGCAATTACCTGGCGCGGCAGATCGATCGCTGGAGCCGGCAGTATCAGGCCTCGGCGACCGAGCGCATCGACGCGATGGACCGGCTGATCGACTGGCTGCCGCGCCACATCCCGGCGGGCGATCGCACGGCGCTGGTGCACGGCGACTTCCGGCTTGACAACATGATCTTCGATCCGGCCGAGCCCAGGGTGCTGGCGGTGCTGGACTGGGAGCTGTCGACGCTGGGCGATCCACTCGTTGACTTCGCTTATCACTTGATGGCATGGCGGCTCGCGCCCGACGAATTCCGCGGCCTGCGCGGCTGCGATTTCAGCGCGCTGGGCATTCCGGATGAGAACGAGTATGTCGCGATGTACCTGCGCGGGAACCCGGCGGTCGCGCAACCCGGCCGCGACGACTGGGACTTCTACCTGGCATACAACTTGTTCCGCATGGCGGGCATACTGCAAGGCGTTCTGGCGCGCGGCCTGGCGGGCAACGCCGCGAGCGTACAGGCGGTCGACGCGGGCAAGCGCGCGCGACCCCTGGCGGAACTCGGATGGAGGCACGTCGAGCAGAGGCTCGCGCGGCGCGGCGGCGATTGACCGGCAGTGGCGAAAGCGAAAAACACCGCGAAAGGAAGATGATGGATTTCGACTATTCGCCGAAGGTCGTGCAGCTCAAGACGCGTCTCGAGTCGTTCATGGACGACTTCGTCTATCCGAGCGAGCAGCGCTACCAGCACGAGGTTGCCGCCGGTGATCGCTGGCAGCCGACACGGCTGGTCGAGGAACTGAAGGGGGAGGCAAAAGCCGCCGGATTGTGGAATCTCTTTCTGCCCGCGTCGGAGCGCGGCGCGGGACTGACCAACACCGAGTACGCGCCGCTGTGCGAAATCATGGGACGCGTGCTGTGGGCCCCCGAAGTGTTCAACTGCTCGGCGCCGGACACCGGCAACATGGAAGTGCTCGAGCGCTACGGCACCCCCGAGCAGAAGGCGCAATGGCTCGAGCCCTTGCTGGCCGGAACCCTGCGATCGGCGATCTGCATGACCGAGCCAGAAGTCGCCTCGTCGGACGCGACCAATATCCGCACGTCGATCGCGCGCGACGGCGATCACTATGTCGTCAACGGCCGCAAGTGGTGGTCGTCGGGAGCGGGCGACCCGCGCTGCGGCCTTTTCGTACTCATGGGCAAGACCGACCCGCAGGCGCCGCGGCACGCCCAGCAGTCGATGGTGCTGGTGCCCCGCCACACACCCGGCGTGTCCATCCTGCGGCACCTGCCGGTGTTCGGCTACGACGACGCGCCGCACGGACACATGGAAATCGACTTTGCCGACGTGCGCGTCCCGTTGTCGCACATCGTGCTCGGTGAGGGCAGGGGATTCGAGATCGCACAGGGACGCCTGGGCCCGGGCCGCATCCACCACTGCATGCGCCTGATCGGGCTGGCCGAGCGCGCGCTGGAGAAGATGTGCGTCCGGGTCAAGTCGCGGGTATCGTTCGGCAAGCCGGTGGCGGAGCGGACCGTCACCCTCGAACGCATCGCCGAGTCTCGCATCATGATCGACCAGGCGCGGCTGCTAACGCTCAAGGCGGCCCACATGATGGACACGGTGGGCAACAAGGCGGCGAGGGCGGAGATCGCGATGATCAAGGTCGCCGCTCCGGCGATGGCGTGCAGGGTGCTGGACTGGGCGATCCAGGCGCACGGCGCCGCGGGCGTGTGCGACGACTTCGGCCTCGCGCAGGCGTATGCGCACGCTCGCAGCCTGCGCCTCGCCGACGGCCCCGACGAGGTGCACCGCCACCAGATCGGCAAGCTGGAACTGGCCAAGCACTGAGCGACGCGGCGGGTCCCCGCCGCAGCGGAGCAGCCGCAATCAGCGCCGCCGGGCCTTCGATCGCTTTGCCGCCGGCGCTTGCAGCAGCAGCGTGCCGCGACACCGTTTCGCGCCGCAGCGGCAGGCCAGGGCCGCGCGCGCGCGGCGGCTTATCGGGCCGGCGAACGTGAGGCGGTAGTCATAGGTGAGCTCCTCGCCGGCGCGGATGGCTCGCCTGGCATGGATGAACACGCGGCCGTCGTCGTATTCGATCGCCTCGCAATTCGGGTCGCAGCCGTGGTTGATCCAGCGCGCGGCGTTGCCGCGCAGGCCCGCGTCGATCACGCTGCCATCGGCGAGCTCGAACAGCAGTGTGTGATAGGGGTCGGCCGGATCGCTCGACGGGCGCTCGCAGGCAACGTCCCAACTCGAGCGCGCCCCGCGGTATTCGATGATGCGGGCACCCTTGCGAATCGTTCGCGTGGCGAATGCGCCGCGACCGTGGCTCGGCGACGGACCG
>JBOIGD010000158.1:0-25417 GCA_050742615.1 Casimicrobiaceae bacterium
GCGCCGCAGCGCGCACCGACGGTGAATTCCATCGCGGCGATTGTAGCAGGGCGCCGGCGCGTTCGACGAAAGCCGCAACTACGCGCCCGCGTCCGGATCGCGCTCCAGCAGCATGGCGTCGCCGTAACTGAAAAAACGGTAGCGTGCGGCGATCGCGTGCGCGTACGCGGCGCGGATTGCGTCGTAGCCCGCAAACGCCGACACCAGCATCAGCAGGGTCGAACGCGGCAAATGAAAATTGGTCAGCAGCCGGTCGACGACGCGAAAGCGGAATCCCGGCGTGATGAAGAGCGAGGTCTCGGCCTCATCCCCGGCGGCGGGCGCGCCGCCCGGCGCGGCGGCTTCGAGCGCGCGCAGCGAGGTCGTGCCGACGGCGACGACCGACCGGCCGCTGGCGCGGGCCTTGTCGATCGCGGCCGCGGTCGCCGGCGGAACGCGGAAGCGCTCGCTGTGCATGCGATGGCGCGACAGGTCATCGCTTTCCACCGGCAGGAACGTGCCGGCGCCGACGTGCAGCGTGACATAGGCGATCTCGACTTGCCGCGCGCGAAGCGCCGCCAGCAGCGCCTGGTCGAAATGCAGGCCGGCGGTCGGCGCCGCCACCGCGCCAGGGTGGCGAGCATACACCGTCTGGTAGCGCTCCTCGTCCCCGGCATCGGGCGCACGCGCGATGTACGGCGGCAGCGGAACGGCGCCGTGTTGCTCGAGGTAGGCCTCGACCGTCGAAGGCACGTCGAACCGCAGGAGAAAGAAGCGCTCGTCGCGCTCGCAGACGGTCGCCGTCGCGCCTCCCGGCAGGTCGATGCAGGACCCGGCGCGCGGCGCTCGGCTGGACCTGAGCTGCACCCAGGCGTCGCGCCGCGCGACGACGCGCTCGAGCATCAGCTCGACCCTGCCGCCGGTCGCTTTCCGGCCCACGACGCGCGAGCGCACGACGCGGGTATCGTTGAGCACCAGCAGGTCGCCGGGCGCGAGCAGGTCGGGCAGCGCGGTGAACGCCAGATCGTCGCGCTTTCCGCCGGCGACGTGCAGCAGGCGGCTCGACGACCGCTCGCTCGCCGGAAACTGCGCGATCAGCCCGGCGGGCAGATCGAAATCGAAATCGGCGAGCTGGTAGCGCCTGTTCGTCGTCATGATGCGGAGCGTTGGCCGATGGCGCCCGCAGTTTGAAGCGGCGCACCCTTTCCGCGATAATGCCGCCTTCACCGCGTGCCGGCAACGCGGGGCATGCGGGGCGCGTCGCCCGGGTTTGGTGCGATCGATTCGTTGCGAGCGCCGGCTGCTGCAGGCCGGGATGGCGGAATTGGTAGACGCGCTGGACTCAAAATCCAGTTCTGGCAACAGAGTGGGGGTTCGATTCCCCCTCCCGGCACCACAAATGGGCGACCATATCCGCCGACGGCGCATGATCGCAGCGTGGAGGTCCCCGTGAAAGCAAACGCCGAAACCGGCCGCGCGCAGCGCCTCGAGCAAGTGCTGGAGCTCGTGCGGGCGAAAGTCGCGCCAGATCAGCGCAACGCGCTGGCGGCCTTCGTCCTTCGCTATTACGGTCAGGTCGATCCGGAGGATCTGGCCGAACGCGCGCCGGCGGATCTGTACGGCGCCGCGCTGTCGCACTGGAATTTCGCCCGCCGGCGCGATGCCGCGCACGCCAGGATCCGCGTCTTCAATCCGACGATCGCCGAGCACGGCTGGCAGTCGACCCACACCATCATCGAAATCGTCAACGACGACATGCCGTTTCTCGTCGACTCGGTGACGATGGAGGTCAATCGACACGGCCTGACCCTGCACCTGATCATCCACCCGATCATCGCCGTCGTGCGCGCCGCCGATGGGACGCTCACCGGCGTCGCCGACGATGGCGGGGGCGCGCATCGCGAATCGATGATCCACGTCGAGGTCGACCGCATCGTTGAGACGGGCGAGCTCGACGCGCTGGCCGCCGACCTCGCCCGCGTGCTCGACGACGTGCGCGCGGCGGTCGAGGACTGGCGGAAGATGCGGGACCGCGTCGGTGCGGTCCTGCAGGAAAACCAGCGACGCGCGCCACCGCTGCCGCCGGACGAGCTGGCCGAGGGCCGCGCGTTCCTCTCGTGGCTCGCCGACGATCATTTCACATTCCTCGGTTACCGTTGCCACGACCTGGTCGTCGTCGATGGGGACGACACGCTGAAGATCGTTCCCGGATCCAGCCTCGGGATACTGCGCGAAGGCGAGAACAAGGAAGTGGCGACGAGCTTTGCCGCGCTGCCGCCCGAGGTCAAGGCCTACGCCCGCCGGCCCGAACTGCTGGTCGTGACCAAGTCGACGTCGCGCTCGACCGTGCACCGCCCCGGTTATCTGGATTACATCGCCGTCAAGCGGTTCGACGGCAAGGGCGACGTCTGCGGCGAGGATCGCTTTCTGGGGCTCTTTACTTCGACCGCGTACAGCGCCAATCCGGCGGAAATACCGCTGCTCCGGCGCAAGATCGCCAATGTCGTCGCGCGGGCCGGGCTGCAGTCGGGCAGCCACGCCGGCAAGGCGTTGATCAACATCCTGGAGACCTATCCGCGCGACGAGCTGTTCCAGACGGCCGAGGACGAGCTGCTGCGGACGGCCGTCGGCATATTGCACCTGGGCGACCGGCAGCGCTTCCGGCTTTTCGTTCGGCGCGACCCGTTCGAGCGTTTCCTCTCCTGCCTGATCTATGCGCCGCGCGAGAATTACACGACCGAGCTGCGGCAGAAATGGCAGGAGATCCTGCTGCAGGCGTTCAACGGGACGAGCTCCGAATTCACCGTGCACCTGTCGGAGTCGGTGCTAGCGAGGATCCTGATCACGGTGCGCACTACGCCCGGCAACATTCCTGACTTCGACGTCCACGAGGTCGAAGCGCGGCTGGTCGTGGCGGCGCGCCGCTGGGACGACGATTTGAAGCAGGCGCTGATCGATGCGCTGGGCGAGGCGAGCGGCAACGAGCTTTTCCGCCGGTTCGGCGATGCGTTCCCGGCGGGCTACCGCGAGGATTTCACCGCCCTCAGCGCGGTGCCGGACATCCAGATGATGGCGCGCCTGTCACAAGACGAGCCGCTCGCGGTGTGCCTGTACCGGCCGCTGGAGTCGCCGCCGGGCGGCCTTCGCTTCAAGCTGTTCCATCGGGGCGCGCCGGTCACCCTGTCCGACAGCCTGCCGATGCTCGAGCGCATGGGATTGCGCGTGCTCGACGAGCGGCCGCATCGCGTCGCGCCGCGCGACATGGCTCCGGTATGGATGCACGACTTCGGCCTGCTGTCGGCGGTCTCCGACACCGAGGTCGAGATCGACTCGCTGCACCAGGTCTTCGAGCGGGCGTTCGGCAGCATTTTCCGCGGCGAGGTCGAGAACGACGACTTCAACCGCCTGGTTCTCGCCGCGCACCTTCCGGCCGATGAGATCGTGATCGTCCGCGCCTACGCGAAATATCTGCGCCAGATCGGCTTTCCGCTGTCGCAACCCTTCATCGAGGCGACGCTCGCCGCGCACGCCGGCGTCGCGCGCCAATTGCTCGAACTGTTCAAGGCTCGCCTGGACCCGGAGTTTGCCGCCGGCCCCGGCACGAACGGGTCCGACCAGGTGCGGGCGATCGAGGCGGCGCTGGACCAGGTCGACAACCTGTCGGAAGACCGCGTGCTGCGGCAATATCTGGCGCTGATCCTGGCGACGACACGGACGAATTTCTGGTGCCGCGACGCGACCGGCGGGCGCCGCAGCTTCGTTTCCTTCAAGTTCGATCCGGCGCAGATTCCGGGCCTGCCGGAGCCCAAGCCGATGTTCGAGATTTTCGTCTACTCGCCGCGATTCGAGGGCGTGCATCTGCGCGGCGGCAAAGTCGCGCGCGGCGGCTTGCGCTGGTCCGACCGGCCCGAGGACTTCCGCACCGAGGTGCTCGGGCTGGTCAAGGCGCAGATGGTCAAGAACACCGTCATCGTGCCGGTTGGCTCCAAGGGCGGCTTCGTCCTCAAGCGTGCGCCGGCGCCCGCCGACCGCGACGCCTACCTGAAGGAAGGGATCGCCTGCTACAACGACTACCTGCGAGGACTGCTCGACATCACCGACAATCGCGTCGGGGGCAGGATCGTGCCGCCGGAGCGGGTGAAGCGCCACGATCCCGACGACCCGTATCTGGTGGTCGCCGCCGACAAGGGCACAGCGACCTTTTCGGATTACGCCAACGCCATCAGCGCCGAATACGGTTTCTGGCTCGGCGACGCGTTCGCGTCCGGCGGATCGGCGGGCTACGACCACAAGGCAATGGGCATTACCGCGCGCGGCGCCTGGGAGTCGGTCAAGCGGCATTTTCGCGAGATGGGCATCGATACGCAGACGACCGACTTCACCGTCGCCGGCATCGGCGACATGTCAGGCGACGTCTTTGGCAACGGCATGCTGCTGTCGCGTCACATCAGGCTGGTAGCCGCATTCGATCACCGCCACATCTTTCTCGATCCGACGCCCGATACCGCCCCGAGCTTCGCCGAGCGGGAACGGATGTTCAAGCTGCCGCGCTCGTCGTGGGCGGACTACGACACCGCCCTTATTTCAGCCGGTGGGGGCGTGCATCCTCGCACGGCCAAGTCGATCGCCATCACGGCCGAGGCGAGGAAGGCGCTGGCAATCACGGCCACGGCGCTGACGCCCGCCGAGCTGGTCAACGCGATACTCAAGGCACCGGTCAATCTCATTTACAACGGCGGCATCGGCACCTACGTCAAGGCAGCCGGCGAGACCAACGCGCAAGTCGGGGACCGCGCCAACGACCTGCTGCGGGTCAACGGCCGCGAGATGCGCTGCAAGGTCTTCTGCGAGGGCGGCAACCTCGGCTGCACGCAGCTCGGGCGGGTCGAGTACGCGTTGGCCGGCGGGCGCATATACACCGACGCGATCGACAACTCGGCCGGGGTCGACACCTCCGATCACGAAGTGAACATCAAGATCCTGCTCGGCCAGGCGATCGGCGAGGGCGAGCTCACCGGCAGGCAACGCAACGAGCTGCTGGCGACGATGACCGACGATGTCGCGGCGCTGGTTCTGCGCGACAACTATTTCCAGACGCAGGCGATTTCGGTGACCGGCCGGATCGCGTCACAATTGCTCGATGCGCAGCAGCGCTTCATCCAGTTCCTGGAAAAAGCCGGCCGGCTGAACCGCGCGATCGAATATCTGCCCGACGACGAGGAAATCGCCGCGCGGCGCGTCAGGGGCATCGGTTTGACTGCGCCCGAGCGCGCGGTGCTGATGGCTTATTCGAAGATCTGGTTGTACGACGAGATGCTGGTCTCGGCGCTGCCGGACGACCCGTGGGTCCGTACCGCCCTGTCGCGCTATTTCCCCAGGCCGCTGCGCGGGCCCTACGCCGCGCACATGGCACACCACCCGCTGCATCGAGACATCATCGCCACGCACGTTATCAACAGCATGCTCAATCGCGTCGGCCCGTCGTTCGTGCACCGGCTCTGCGAGACCACCGGATCGAAGCCCGACGAGATCGTTCGCGCCTACCTGCTCAACCGCGAGATCTTCGGCTTCGTCACGCTGTGGCAGCTGATCGAGTCACAGGACAACAAGGTCGACGACGCCGTGCAGTCGGCGATGCTGATCGACACGGCGCGGCTCATCGATCGCGGCACGACGTGGTTCCTGCGCTCGCGGCGGCTCATCGACGACATGGCCGCGACTATCGCTCATTTCACGCCGCGGGTCGAGGCGCTGGCGCTGCGCCTGCCGCAGCTGCTCGACTCCGGCGAGCGCGCGCGGGTCGATGCCGAGATCGCCCGTTACGCGGCGGCGCACGTTCCGCACGAGCTCGCGGAGCGCGTGGCGACGTTCGACACGCTGTATTCGGCACTGGACATCATCGAGGTGGCGGAAAGCACGCGGCGTCCGGTCGAGCTCGTCGCCGACGTCTACTTCGACCTGGCGACGCGGCTGGGCTTGTCGTGGCTGCGCGACCGGATCGCGGCGCTGCCGGGAGAAGCGCACTGGCAGATGCTGGCGAAAGGCGCGATGCAGGACGATCTGTCCGGCCTGCAGCGCACGATCGCCGCCGAGGTCGTCGGCGGCGCCGATGGCGCGACCCCGGACACGCTGATCGGATCATGGCAGGAGCGCAACCGCCGCGGCATCGAGCGCGCGGCGCAACTGATGGTCGAGCTTCGCGCGACCGCGCAGATCGACGCTGCGATGCTGTCGGTCGCGCTCCGGGAGTTGCGCACCCTGGGGTAGAGTTTCGCGGCGGCGGCGCCGCGCTCGCGCGATCTAGACGTGTGCCGCGGCGAGCGCGACCAGTACCACCGCGAACGGGTCGCCGTGCTGTGCCTGGTGCTCGACCTCGTGGTCGTGCGGCCCGTGCACGTGGAAATGCCCTTCGGACATGCGGAGTCTCCTGGTGGATTGTTGCTGACCGGCGATGAAGGCGGTGCGCCTTTCAGGCGCGCGTGCGCGCATACGACGCGAAATCGTAGGCGAAGCCGCCGTCCCCGTCCAGCCGCCGCGTCTCGCGGGACGTTTCGCGCCATTGCGCGTGATCGTACGGAGGAAACTTCGCGTCGCCGGCGAAGTCGCGCCGGATCTCGGTCAGGTGGAGGAGGTCGGCGAGCGGAAGCGCATCGCGATAGAGGGCTTCGCCGCCGATGACGAACACCGGACCGGTCATTGCGGCGAGGTCGATCGCTTCCTGCAGCGAATGCGCGACGGCGCAGCCCGTCGCCGTGAACCGGTGACGACGGCTGACGACGATGTTCTGGCGATCGGGCAGCGGCCTGCCTATCGATTCCCAGGTCCTGCGGCCCATGATGACCGCGTGGCCGCTCGTCAGCGCGCGAAAATGCTTGAGATCATCGGGCAGACGCCAGGGCAGCCGGCCGTCGTTGCCGATCACGCCGTTGCTCGCAACGGCGGCGATGAGCGCGAGTCGGCGCGCTGCGCTTGGCGGGTCGCCGGGGCCTGGTGTATCGTGCACGCGTGGCTCGCTGGCTATGGCGCTGTCATGTGCCGTCCAACCCGATTATAGCGGCCCCGCCTCCGACATCTCGTGTACTACCCGCGTTCATTCCTCAAGTTCATCCTGCTCGGCTTCCTGCTGGTGAGCCTGCCGCTGCTCTATGCCCTGGTCGAATTGATCGTCAGCCTCGATCGCCTCGGCACGCAGAGCCAGCAGGCGGTCCTGCAGGCGGCACAGGCCGGGCGCGCCAGCCGGCAACTCTATGAACAGGCGACGACGCTGGAGCGGCTGGTCCGCCAGCAACTGATCCTCGACGATCCGCAGTTGATCGACGATTACGGCCGTCTGCGGCAGGATTTCCGGCAAACGTCGCTGCAGCTGATGCAGCTCCCGCTCGATCGCGCGCAGATCGCGCAGCTCGAAAGGCTCACCGACAACGAAAGCCGCCTGTATTCGTTGCTGAAGACGCCGCAGCGGCCGGCGTCCGCCGCCAAGGTGCTTGCGGACGGCTACGCCAACATGGCCGAAGACGCGCAGTCGATGCTCAGCGCCACCAATCGGCTCACCGAGCGCGAGATCGAGCGGCTGCAGCAGACCGCGGCCGAGGGAAGCAAGACCTGGGGCTATCTGGCGCTCGCCGCCGGGCTGATTGCGATGCTGCTCGCGATCACCTTCGCGGTTCTGATCGCGCGGCCGATACGGCAGCTCGATCAGGCGATCCGCCGGATGGCAACCGCCGATTTCACTCATGCCATCGAGGTCAACGGACCCCAGGACATGCGCTATCTCGGGCAGCGGCTGGAATGGCTGCGCTCGCGACTGCACGAGCTCGAAGAGCAGCAGAACCGCTTCCTGCGCCACGTTTCGCACGAGCTCAAGACGCCGCTTACCGCGGTGCGCGAAGGCGCGGAGCTGCTGCGCGACCGCGTCGGCGGCGATTTGTCCTCGGAGCAGCGGGAAATCGTGCGCATCGTGCGGGAGAACACGCTGTCGCTGCAGAAGCTGATCGAGGACCTGCTGAGCTACCAGCAAACGCGGAGCATCGAGCCGCAGACGCTGGGACCGGTCGCGCTGGCCGACGTCGTTCGCCGGGTGGTCCGCGAGCACAAGCTCGCGGCGTTCGCGCGCCTGCTCACGGTGGACGCCAGGCTCGAGGCTCCGGTCATCGTCGGTGACGGCGAGAAGATTCGCGCGATCGTCGACAACCTGCTCTCGAACGCCATCAAGTATTCGCCGCGCTCGGGCGTCATCGCCATCGAGCTCCATGCCGAAGGCGACGACGCGGTGCTCGACGTGATCGACGACGGTCCGGGCATAAACGCCGCCGATCGGCCGCACATTTTCGAATCGTTCTACCAGGGGAAGACCGCGCCCGAGGGCAGGATCAAGGGGTCGGGATTGGGGCTCGCGATCGCGCGCGAATACACGCTGCTGCACGGAGGCCGTATCGAGCTGATCGACCGTGCCGACGGTCGGCGCGGCGCGCACTTCCGCCTGCGCCTGCCGCTGGCGATGCCCGGAGAGCAGCCGCTGGCGAGGGGCGCGAAGCCGATCGTCACCTTGCAGGAGGAAGGGTGAGCGTGCGGCCGGATGCGGCACGCGCCGGCGCGGCAATGGCACTGTTCATCTGGCTGAGCGCTTGCGCGACGCCGCCGGAAGTCTCGCCCCCGGCACCGCTGCCTCAGGCACCGTCGGCGCAGCCGCCGGCGGTCGCGCCGCTGCAGCCGCCGACCCGGATCGAGGCGGCGCCTGCGATCGACCAGCCGCCGCGTATCCCGGCGCCGACGGCCCCGGCGGAGGCGCCCGCTGCGGCGCTTCCGACGCCGGCGCCCATCGTCATCGTCCAAGAGGCACCGCCGGCCGCGCCGCCGATCAACGAGGACGAGCAGCAGACGCTGACACTGCTCGCCGACCTGCAACGCTATGCCGGCGCGCCGCCCGACGAGTTGCGGCGCGAGCTGGCCGCGGCGAACCAGATCAACAACCGTGCGCGAAGCGACGCCAACCGCATCCGCCTGGCCGTGCTGCTCACCACGCCGGCCGCCGGCCCCCCTGACGACGGCCGCGCGCTGGCGTTGCTCGAGTCGGTCTCCGGCAAGACCGGCGGCACTTCGCCGTTGAAGCAGCTTGCCCTGGTGCTCTATGCGCAGGTGGCCGAACGGATGCGCAACGTCAGCGAGGAGAAGAAGCGAAGCGCGCTGGCGCAGGAAAAGCTCGATCAGCTGCGGGCGGTCGAGCGGAGCCTCCTGCTCGAGCGCAGCCGCAACGCAGGCGGCGCTGGCGGTGGCGGTGGCGGCGGGACCGGGCGCTGAAGTCCGCGAGGGCAGATCCATGGCACATGTGAGCGACATACTCCTGGTCGACGACGACCCCGACCTCCTCAAGCTGATCAGCCTGCGCCTGACCTCGGCCGGCTATCGCGTGCGCACCGCGGACAGCGGCGAAACCGCGCTCGCGGCGCTCGCCGTCCAGCGCCCGGCAGCGGTGATCACCGACCTCAAGATGCCGGGCATCGACGGGCTGGCGCTGTTCGATGCCATCCATCGTCAGCATCCGGCGATGCCGGTGATCATCCTTACGGCGCACGGGACGATTCCCGAGGCGGTTTCGGCCACGCAGCGCGGCGTGTTCGGCTTTCTGACCAAGCCCTTCGACAGCCAGGACCTGCTGCAGAAGGTCGCCGCGGCGGTCCGATTGAGCGGCGGCGAGCCGGAGCCAACGCGACAGGCGAGCGGCGAATGGCGCGCCGGCATCATCACCCGCAGTCCGCGCATGGAAGACCTGCTGCGGCAGGCGCGCCTGGTGGCCGACTCCGACGCGAGCGCGCTGATCTTCGGCGAGTCGGGCACCGGGAAGGAACTGCTCGCGCGGGCGATCCATCGTGCCAGCAGGAGATCGACGCGGCCGTTCATCGGCGTCAATTGCGGCGCGATCCCTGAGCCGCTGCTGGAATCCGAGCTTTTCGGCCACGTCCGCGGTGCATTCAGCGGCGCGGTGCAGGCGCACAAGGGCCTGTTCCAGGCAGCGGACGGCGGGACGATTTTTCTCGACGAAATCGGCGACATGCCGCTGGCGCTGCAAGTCAAGCTGCTCCGCGTGCTGCAGGAGGCGGAAGTACGCCCTGTCGGCGCGACCCAATCAGTTCCGGTCGACGTGCGGGTGGTCTCGGCGACGCATCGCGATCTGGACGCGCAAAAGGAGAGCGGCCAGTTCCGCGAGGATCTCTATTACCGGCTGAACGTGGTTTCGCTCAAGCTGCCGCCGCTCGCGGATCGCCGCGAGGACATCCCGCTGCTGGCGACCCACTTCCTGCGCAAGCTCGCCGAGCGTTACAAGAAGCCGGTGCCGGCGCTGGCTCCCGACGCGATGGCGCTCCTGATCGGCGCGCCTTGGCCGGGCAACGTCCGGCAGTTGCTGAACCTGCTCGAGCAGGCCGTTGCGCTGACCACCACCAGCGTCATCCCGGCAACGCTGGTGCACGGCGCGCTTCGCGAAGACTCCGGCGTGCTCGCGCCGTTCGAGGAGGCGAGAAAGCAGTTCGAGCGCGATTATCTGGTACGCCTGCTGAAGATCACCGGCGGCAACGTCACTCAGGCGGCGACTTTGGCCAAACGCAATCGCACCGAATTCTACAAGTTGCTGCAGCGCCATCGCCTCGAGCCGGGCATGTTCAAGGAAGCCAAAACCTGAGACCGGCGCTCGCACTGCCTCAAAGTGCCGCGAATTGTTGTATTTACGCATCAGTGTCTCTAGGTAGAGACACATAAACCAACTTAAAATCAGCGGCATACCGCAGTGCGGCAATTCGGTGTCGTGCAAATACGACAGTTGTAGCGGCTGCGGTCTATGTTTTACACGCTGCGTAGTCGGATGCGCTGGCCCCAACCTGCCAACCTCATGATTCGTCGCGTCTTCGCTCCCGTGGCATAGCGATTGCTTGTCACGACGCCGTAACGAATCGGCCGCAAACTCGCGACCGCGGCGCAGGGCACAGGAGGCAGCGATGGACACGTTTGCACCGGAATTCTCGGCCTATTGGCTGGCCGAGCCGGATCGGCCGGGTGATTCCGATCGCGTCGATCATGGCGCCAAGCCGGCGCTGTCCCCTTCGCAACAGCTTGCGCTCGAAGAGCTGGCTGAGCGCGTCAATGCCGCGAGGAGCATAAGCTGACCCTCGCGCGCTCGACCCCGAACCCCCTTGCCCGCTCATTTCCTCCAGCGGGCTTTTTTTTGCGATATTGTAGTTCGCTGGAAGTCAAATATCGCGAAATTACAGTAATCAGGAGGAGGGCCCCAGTCATGCGCATTATCGCCGCATCTTTAGCTGCGCTCGTCTATTCGGGCATTTCGATCGCCGCCCAGCCGGACAGCGGCTGGTATTGGAACCCCGACGAGTCTGGGCGCGGCTTTAACATCGAAATCCAGAACAACGTGCTTTTCATGGCGGGGTTCGTCTATGACGCCAGCGGTAATCCGACCTGGTTCGCCAGCGGCGGCCCCATGAACTCCGACCATAGCTATACGGGCCCGGCATTCCAAACCATTGGCGGACAACCGCTCGGCGGCCCTTACAGGGTTCCGACGATCGTGCCGTTCGGGACGGCATCCATTACCTTCAACACGACTACGCAGGCAACTATCGCGGTTAACGGCTACACGTTCAACGTAGTTCGCCAGGAGTTTGGCGTTGATTTCACAAGCGTCTACGAGCCACTGCTCGGGGAATGGTCGATAACCCAAGGCGCACCTGGCATTTGGTTCGCGCAACGCATCCTGTTTACCGGCACGTTGCTGTCAAACGGCGCGACGTTCGCCGCCGGACACATGACGGGCGATACCACGCGCGTCGCCGTCGGGCAGTTCAACGCCGGCACGTGGGGAGTGCTGCTTGATTCCTCCCCATCCTATTACACGCTCTACGCGTTCAGCTACGACGGCGTGAACCTCGTGGAGGGGCAAAGCTCTGTGTATCTGAAGGGAACCAGCCCGACAGGCAGCCTTCCCGCAGTCGGCTTCAAGACAAAGAGCGCCCAGGCCGCCGCCGGTTTGGACGCTCCGGGCACAATCTATGAGATCGGACCGCCTAAGCCAGGGGCGATGGCGACGACGCGCGGCGACGCCGAATTGGCTGCCGCGATAGCCAAGCAGGCCCCGGGCCCCTTGCTACTGCCACTGTCGCAAATACGAGCTCTGGAGCGCGCGCTGGCACCGCTATAGCCCTTTCCCTCTAGCCCTGCATGCTGTAACCCGCTTCGGCGCCCGACGCGAAGGCGTAAAGGGGTCTACCTAGACCACATGGGGCTAAGCGTCCGGCGGGGAGCTAAAAGCTCACGCTGACCTGGTGCTGTAAGCGACAATAAACTAGGGTCGCGCGTTGCGTGGAACATGGGGAACGCTGGGGAATGCTGGTCGTATGGGTTGGCGCCCACCAGCCATCCCTGGCACGTATTAAGCTTGGGTACGCGAACTACAATATCGCCTTTTTTTGGAGTCGAAGGTCGCGGTGCCATTGGGCGCGCCCGCGCCACCCCTGGCGATGGGTGGAATCGGTCGAAGTTAGCGCTTGCTGCGGTCATCCCGTTGAGGAGACCGCGCTTGGCGGGACGCGTCTACCACTCAGCGCCGCTTGAAGTACTGTACGGCGCGTTCGTGGGCCTCGGCCGCCGACCGCGTGCGGAATGTTCCAAGGTTGCGGCGCTTGCCGGTCTTGGGATCGACCTTCCTGGAATACAGGCGATAGCCGCCCGACGGCAGTTTCCTGATCATCTTGGACTCTCCTGTTCGCGGCCGCTCGATCCTTACACGGCTACCGGTGCCTTGATCGCAGGATCCGGGTGGTAGTCGAGGATCTCGAAATCCTCGAAATGGTAGTCGAACAGCGATGCGGGCCTGCGCTTGATGGCCAGCCGGGCAAGCGGGCGCGGAACGCGCGCGAGCTGCATCTCGACCTGGTCGAGATGGTTGATGTAAAGGTGGCAATCGCCGCCGGTCCAGACGAAGTCTCCGGCTTCGAGACCGGTCTGCTGCGCGACCAGATGGGTCAGCAAGGCGTATGACGCGATGTTGAACGGGACACCCAGAAAAATATCGGCGCTGCGCTGGTACATCTGACAGGACAGTCTGCCCGCCGCCACGTAGAACTGGAAAAAGGCATGGCAGGGTGGCAGCTTCATGCGCGGGATGTCGCCGACGTTCCACGCCGATACGATCAGCCGCCGCGAATCGGGGTTGTCGCGGATCTGCGCGACCAGTTCCGCGATCTGATCGATGTGGCGGCCGTCCGGTGCCGGCCACGAACGCCACTGGTAACCGTAGATCGGCCCGAGCTCGCCGTTTTCGTCGGCCCATTCGTCCCAGATGGTCACGCCATTTTGCCGCAGGTAGCGCACGTTGGTGTCGCCAGCGAGAAACCACAAGAGCTCGTGAATCACCGATCTCGTGTGGACTCGCTTGGTCGTCAGCAGCGGAAAGCCCGCGGCCAGGTCGAAGCGCATCTGGTAGCCGAAAACGGACAGCGTGCCGGTGCCGGTACGATCATCCTTGCGCTGGCCGTGATCGCGCACGTGACGCATGAATTCGAGATACTGGCGCATCGGCTCGCAGGCGTCGTTCGAGGTGGCGGGCCGCCCATTGTAGTCCAGGCGCATCGGACGGCGCCCGCCAGGGCTTCCCCACGCGGGCCTTGACAGGCGGCAGCGCGCGGGTACAATAACGAAACTACAAGACTAGTTATATAGTTATGAAGCAGGCCTATGCCAAGGCGATTCCGGCTGCGTGGCGGCGCATTGCGCGGATGTTCGTCGCACTGGGTGACGAACATCGGCAACGCATCCTGCTGATGTTCGAGCGCGGCGAACGCCTCAACGTCGGACAGATCGTCGCCGCCTCGACGCTGTCGCGGTCGGCCGTGTCACATCACCTGCGCGTGCTGCGCGAAGCCGGCGTGCTGAAGAGCGAAAAGGTCGGCAAGGAAGTGCAGTTCTGGCCCGACGCCGGGGCGGTGCAGGCGGCGCTGGCGGCGGTGCAGGACTATCTGGCGTCCCACAACTAGCGGGGTCGAAGCAATGGCCGAACACAGTCAGTTCCAGTTGCTGCGCGAAAGACGCTTCGCGCCTTTCTTCTGGACGCAGTTCCTCGGTGCCGGCAACGACAACGTCTACAAGAATGCGCTGGTCATCTTCGTCGCCTTCCAGGCCGCGACATTGACAGCGTTCTCGTCGAACGACCTGGTCAACATCGCGGCGGCCGTCTTCATCTTTCCGTTCATGCTGTTCTCCGCGACGGCGGGCCAGCTTGCCGACAAGTACGAGAAATCCCGCCTGATCCGCCTGATCAAGACGTTCGAGATCGCGATCATGATCATCGGCGCCATCGGCTTCTACCGGCGCAACCTCGTGCTGCTGTTCGTCGCGCTGGGCCTGATGGGCGTGCACTCGACGCTGTTCGGCCCGGTCAAGTACGCGATATTGCCGCAGAATCTGCGCAGCGACGAACTGGTTGGCGGCAACGGACTGGTCGAGATGGGAACGTTCGTCGCAATCTTGCTCGGCGAAATCGTCGGCGGCCTGGTGATCGCGATAAAGCCCGACGGGCCGCTACTGGTCGGTGCGGTTGCCATCGCGATCGCGATCGCCGGCTATCTGGTCTCGCGCCGGATCCCGGAAACGGCGGCGGTCGCGCCGGGGCTGTCGATCAACTGGAATCCGTTCACCGAAACGTGGCGCAACCTTCGCTTCGCGCACGGCAATCGCGTCGTATGGCTGGCGATGCTGGGCATTTCCTGGTTCTGGTTTTACGGCGCGACCTACCTCACGCAATTCGCCAATTTCACCAAGGACGTGCTCGGCGGCGACGAGCACGTGGCGACGCTGCTGCTGGCGATCTTCTCGATCGGCATCGGCATGGGTTCGCTGATGTGCGAGCGTCTTTCGGGACACAAGGTCGAGATAGGGCTCGTGCCTTTCGGCTCGATCGGACTGTCGGTGTTCGCGATCGACCTCTACCTGGCGAGCCGGGGCCTCGCGCCCCAGCGGCTCGCCGGGATCGGTCCGTTCTTTGCGGTGTCGGCGCACTGGCGGATCATCGCCGATCTGATCCTGATCGGCATGTTCGGCGGCTTCTACATCGTCCCGCTGTACGCGCTGATCCAGGAGCGATCGGAACCCGCGTTCCGCTCGCGCATCATCGCGGCCAACAATATCCTGAACGCGATTTTCATGGTGGCCTCGGCGGCGATCGCGCTGGCGCTGCTCAAGGTCGGACTGACGATACCGCAGTTGCTCCTGGTCACCGGGCTGTTGAACGCGATCGTCGCGATCTACATCTACACGCTCGTGCCCGAGTTCCTGATGCGCTTCCTGGCCTGGCTGCTGGTGCACACGTTCTACCGGGTCGACAAGGAGGGCCTCGAACGGATTCCTGCCGAGGGCGGCTGCGTGCTCGTCTGCAACCACGTGAGCTTCGTCGACGCGATCGTCATTGCCGCCTGCGTGCGCCGGCCGGTCCGCTTCGTCATGGATCATCGAATCTTCCGCATCCCGGTCCTCAATTTCGTGTTCCGCACGATGCGCACGATTCCGATCGCGCCGGCGAAGGAGGACGCGGCGATGAAGGAGCGGGCGTTCGTCGAGGCCGCCGCTGCGCTGAAGGCCGGCGAGATCATCGGCATCTTTCCCGAGGGCAGGCTGACCGAGACCGGCGACCTCAATCCGTTTCGCCCTGGATTGCAGCGCATTCTCGAGCAGGCGCCGGCGCCCGTCGTCCCGATGGCCCTGCGCGGCCTCTGGGGCAGCCTGTTCAGCCGGTCCAATGGAGGAAGCGCGATGCGCAAGATACGCGGCCTGTTCGCGCGCATCGCGCTCGTCGCTGGGCCGCCTGTGCCGCCGGAGCGCGCGACGCCGGAATTCCTGCAGCAGAACGTGCTTGCGCTGCGCGGCGAGCAGCGCTGACCGAGTCGTTTCCGGAGCGAACCATGACCTGGCTTGGCCTGTTAATCGGCGGCGTGATCGGTAGCAGTTGGGGTTTCAGAAGCATGGTGCTCGGCGCCCTGATCGGCGCGCTGGTCGGCATGTATCTGCGCAAATCGGCCGCGATGCCCAAGATCGCGCCGGGAGCCCCACCGGCACCGGACGCGAACGCTGCGCGCGGTCCGCCATCGCCCTCCGCGCCGCCGGCGACGGCGGACGTCGCGACCGGTATACCCGATGCGATGCCGGCCGAGGCGTCGGGGCAGATCGCCGAGACCGCGTCGGCGGCTCCGCCGTTGCTCCCGGTCCGCAAGGGCGGGGCCGGGGCCGCGTTCGCGTCGCCGGCGATGAGCGCGGCGGCGCGATCCGCCGCGACGGCAACCCCGGCCGCGCGGGCGCCTGCAGTTAGCGCGGCGGCTCATCCGCTGTGGGCGTGGTTCACCGGCGGCAACGCGCTGACCCGCATCGGCGTGGTGATCCTGTTCTTCGGCGTCGCGTTCCTGCTGCGCTACCTTGCCGAAATCGTCACCGTTCCAATCGAATGGCGGCTGATCGGCGTCGCTGCCGTCGGCGTCGCGCTGATCGCCGCCGGGATCCGGCTCGCCTGCGCCCGGCCGGGCTACGGGTTGTCGCTGCAGGGCGCCGGTGCCGGCGTGCTCTACCTGACGGCGTTCGCCGCGTTCCGGCTCTATCACGTCCTGCCGGCGGTCCCGGGGCTGCTGTCGCTCGCCGCGATCGCCGCGTTGACCGTCGTGCTGGCGGTTCGGGCCGATTCGCAGCCGTTGGCGGGGCTTGCCGTCGCCGGCGGCTTTCTTGCCCCGACCTTGACCGGCGTCAACGGCGAGCCGGTGTTGCTGTTCGGCTTTTTCGCCATTCTCAACGCTGCGATCTTCGGCCTCGCGTGGGTGCGCTCCTGGCGGGCGCTGAATCTCCTTGGATTCGTCTTCACCTTCGTCCTCGGATCGGCCTGGGCCTATCGCTACTACCAGCCATCGTATTTTGCGACGGTCGAGCCGTTTCTGATCCTGTTTTTTGCCTTCTACCTCGCGATTGCGATCCTGTACGCGCATCGCGGCCGGTTCGAAGCCCGCGCGCCCGTCGACGGCGTGCTGGCGTTCGGCGTGCCGCTGGTCGGTTTCGGGCTGCAGGCCGCGCTGGTGCGCGACGTCGAGTACGGCGCCGCGTGGAGCGCGCTGGCGCTGGCGTTCGTGTACGGCCTGTTGTTCCTGCTGCTGCGCAAGCGCGGCGGAGCGGGGCTCGCGCTGCTCGCACGCGTGTTTCTGGTGCTCGCGGCGATCTTCGCGACGATCGCAGTCCCGCTGGCGTTCGACTATCGCATCACCGCGGCCCTGTGGGCGGTTGCCGCCGCCGGCGCATTCTGGCTGGGCGTGCGGCAGAACACGCCGCTGGTGCGCGGCTTTGCGCTGCTGGTCGAGTTCGCCGCGGGCGCGGTTTTTCTTTGGTCGCACGCGGCGCACGCCGACGATCCGCTGTTCGCCAACGCATTTTTCGCCGGCGCCTTGCTGCTGGGACTGGCCGGGCTTGCGACGGCGGCGCTGGCAGATCGTGCGGCCGAGAAGCTGTCCGCGTCGGAGCGCGGCCTCGTTCCGCTGTTGACACTCTGGGGCGCCGCGTGGTGGTTGGCCGGCGGCGCGTTCGAGCTCAAGCGGCACCTCGATCGCATCGATGCGCCGCATGCGGTGCTTGCCTGGGTGGCGGCGAGTGTCGCGGTGGCATTGCTGTTGCGCAGGGTCTGGCGCTGGCCCCGCCTGGCGACGGTCGGGTTCGCGCTCTTGCCGACCATGGCCTTGGTCGCATGGCAGGATTTTCAGATCGCGCACACGACGCTGGAGAATTTCGGGTGGGTCGTCTGGCCGCTTGCGTGGGCCGTGCAATGGAGCACGCTGTACGCTGCCGACGCGCGGCCACGCGGCCTCGAGGAAACCCCGTCCGCGCCGGTCATCGCGCCGAACCTGCTGTACGGTGGGCATGCCCTGTCGGCGATTGCACTGACCGCGCAGATCGCCTGGGAGGCGAGCGAGTGGGTCGACCGCATCGCGCCGCCGGCGACCGTCTGGCTCGCCTGCGCCGCGGTCGCGCCGCTGCTCGCCTACCTGTTGCTGGTCGACGCGTTCACGCGCACCGCACGCTGGCCGTTCACGCTGCATCGCCAGGCCTACACCGTCGGCACCGGCGCTCCGGTGGCGGTGCTGGTTGCCGCCTGGTTCGCGATTGCGACCCTCGTCTCGCCGGGCACGGCGACGCCGCTCGTGTACGTGCCGGTTTTCAATCCGCTCGAGCTCACGCTCGTGCTCGCGCTGGTCGCGCTGTTCGTGTGGGCCGCGCGTTTCAGCGGCCTGCGCGAAACGACGCGGTATGCATGGCTGGGCGTGGGCCTGTTCGGCCTGCTCAACGGCGCCGCCTTGCGCACCGCGCATCACTGGGGCGCGATTCCCTGGCAGCTGTCCGCGCTGCTCGGCTCGAAACTCCTGCAGGCCGGATTGACGCTCGCCTGGACGGCGACCGCGGTTGCGCTGATGTTTTTTGCGACGCGGCGGGCGCTGCGGCCGTTGTGGATGATCGGTGCCGGCTTGCTCGCGCTGGCGATCGGCAAACTGTTTCTGATCGATCTGGCAGCCCTGTCGGGCCTGCCGCGCGTCGTGGCGTTTCTTGGTGTCGGCTCGCTGCTGCTGCTGATCGGCTACCTGTCGCCGCTGCCGCCGGCGGCGCGAGAACCGGCGGGAAGCGACGCCTTGTGACAAGGCACCATCCCGGCGGGAAACCTCGCGCGCGCGTCGACGCGAGTGCGTGTCGCTGCATGCTAAACTCGCCGCCAGGCGACGTCACGATCAAGCACGATGTCCGGCAACACCTTCGGCAGGCTTTTTTGCGTCACCTCGTTCGGCGAATCGCACGGACCTGCGATAGGCTGCGTCGTCGACGGCTGTCCGCCGGGACTATCGCTCGCCGCCACCGACATCCAGCGCGATCTCGACCGGCGCAAGCCCGGAACCTCGCGCCATGTCACCCAGCGGCGCGAATCGGACAGCGTCGAAATCCTGTCCGGTGTGTTCGAAGGACGGACGACCGGCACGCCGATCGCACTGCTGATTCGCAACGAGGACGCGAGGAGCAAGGACTACGCGACCATAGCCGACACCTTCCGTCCCGGCCATGCCGACTACACCTATTGGCAGAAGTACGGCATCCGCGACTACCGCGGCGGCGGCAGGCAGTCGGCGCGCGAGACGGCGGTTCGGGTGGCCGCGGGCGCGGTCGCGCGCAAGTGGCTGCGCGAGCGCCATGGCGTCACCGTGCGGGGGTACGTGGCGCAGATTGGCGTCCGCGCGTTGCCGTTCAAGTCGTGGGATCACGTCGACGACAATCCGTTTTTTGCGGCCGACGACAGCGTCGTGCCGGAGCTCGAGGCGTTCATGGATGCCTTGCGCAAGTCGGGCGATTCCTGCGGCGCACGCATCACGGTCGTCGCGACCGGCGTGCCCGTCGGTTGGGGAGAACCCGTCTTCGACAAGCTGGACGCCGACATTGCCCACGCGATGATGGGCATCAATGCGGTGAAGGGCGTGGAGATCGGCGCCGGCTTCGCGAGCGTCGCCCAGGCCGGCACCGTGCACTCCGACGAGATGGCCCCGCAGGGCTTCCTGACGAATCACGCCGGCGGCGTCCTCGGCGGCATCTCGACCGGCCAGGACGTGGTCGTGTCGATCGCCGTCAAGCCGACGTCGTCGATCCGGCTGGACCGCCGATCGATCGACAAGTCCGGCGCACCGGTGACGGTCAACACCCACGGTCGGCACGATCCCTGTGTCGGCATCCGGGCGACGCCGATCGCGGAAGCGATGCTCGCGTTGGTGCTGATCGACCACGCGCTCCGGCACCGCGCTCAAAACGCCGACGTCGTCTGCGCGACGCCGAAGATCGCCGCGCTCGCGCCGGCCGAAATCGCCGCGCCGGAGGGCGCCGGCGCGATCGACAATCCGGACCCCAACGAGGCCTGAGCCCGCGCGTCGGTTACGCGATGCGCGTGCCGGTGACTGCGGCGTCCGCTTCGCCGCGGGCAAACCGCGCGTGCAGACGCTCGCCGATCGCCAGCCGGGCGGCGTCCTGCACGACCGCGCCCGATCCGTCGGTGACGATGCTGTAGCCGCGATCGAGGACGGCTTGCGGGTTCAGGTGCCGCAGGCTTTGCGCGCAGGCGTCGCTGCGTTGCGCCGAGAGCGCGATGCGCCCGGCAGCGGCGCGCCGCCAGCGGTCGCGACCGCCGTCGAGACTCGCATGGGCCGGCAGCGGTGCGCGAATCAGCCGAACGAACGCCTGCGCGTGGTCCGCCAAATCGCGCCGGCGCGAGCTCTGCGCCAGTGCAGCCGCGCGGGCGAGCCGGCCGGCAAGGCCGCGGAACAGCGCCGCCTGCCGGGCCATGCGCGCGGCGGGGTGCACGAGCCGGCGGGAGATCAGGTCGATGCGCTGCATGCGCAATTCGAGCGCGCGTGCCACCGCATGCTGCCACCGGGCACCCACGGCCTGCGCGTGCCGGCGAAGCGCGCCGTGGTCCGGGGCGGCGAGCGCGGCCGCCGCCGTCGGCGTCGGAGCGCGCGCGTCGGCGACAAAATCGCAGATGGTGAAGTCGGTCTCATGGCCGACGCCGCTGACGACCGGGATGCGCGATTCGAACACGGCGCGGGCCACGTCCTCTTCGTTGAACGCCCAAAGGTCCTCGATCGATCCACCGCCGCGGCAGACGATCAGGACGTCGACTGCAGCATGGGCGTTGGCGGCCGCGATGGCGGCCGCGATCCCCGCCACGGCACCGCCACCCTGTACCGGCGCCGGATAGAGCACCACGGCAAGCCCCGGCGCACGACGCCGGAGCGTGGCCAGCACGTCCCGCAGCGCGGCGGCGTGGCGCGAAGTGACGATGCCTGCCGCCCTGGGAAAGGCCGGCAGCGCCCGCTTGCGCTCCGGGCGGAACCAGCCGGCGGCGTCCAGCCGCGCCTTGAGACGCGCAAATCGCTCGTAGAGCGCACCCAGCCCGGCGAGGCGAACCGTTTCCACATTGAGCTGGAACTCGCCCCGCGCCTCATAGATCGTCGGCGTGGCGCGGACTTCGACGGCCGCGCCGTCGCTCAAGGCGACGTCGAGGAGCTGCGCCTTGTGCCGGAACAGCACGCAGCGGACCTGCGCCTGCTCGTCTTTGAGCATGAAATAACAGTGGCCCGAGGCGGCTCGGGTAAATCCGGAGATTTCGCCGCTGATCCACGCCAGTCCCAGCTGGCGTTCGACGAGCAAACGTGCCGAACTGACCAACAGGGACACCGGGATCACCGGCGCCGCGCGCGGGAGCTGGGCGCCGACGTCGATCGAGGGTGGCAAGGTCATCGCGGGATTCGCGGGTACCGTGGGTCGTGGCGCATCGTCCAGGACAAAGCCTGCATTACGCGCATGGGTGCGACACCCATTCCCGGCGCGCCTGCGAGTCGTCCACAGCCTAGGCCGAGCGTCGAGGAATCATTGCAGCTAATTGAATAATAATAACAAAAAGACGGTGCGAATTTGGGCATGACAACGAAATCCCTACCCGCAGTGCCACTTAGCGGCCGAATTTACAAGATATGCACCATTTTATCCACAGATATTGTGGAAAACAGTTCGCGCGCGGCGCTGGAGCCACCCTGCAAAGCCTTGCTGGGCGCGGCCCGCGCCGGGTAGGCCGATTCCTCGTAGCATGGCGTCGATGACGGGGGCATTGGCAGCGGTTAGAATGCGATGAGTTTGTAATTTGTTCATGAACAAAGCGCAATGACTGCTGCAGTGCCACAAAATCCGCCGCCGCCGGCGTCCAATTTTCTCCGACAAATCATCGCGGAAGATAACCGGACGAACAAATACGACGGCAGAGTGGTCACTCGCTTTCCCCCCGAGCCCAACGGACACCTGCACATCGGCCACGCCAAGTCGATCTGCCTGAATTTTGGCCTGGCGGGGGAAAACGGCGGCGTCTGCCACCTGCGCTTCGACGACACCAACCCGGTCAGGGAGGATGTCGAGTACGAAGATTCGATCGAGGCCGCGGTCCAGTGGCTCGGCTTCGACTGGGGGCGGCACCTCTACCATGCCTCCGACTATTTCGACCGGCTGTACCAGTTCGCCCGCCACCTGATCGAGGCGGGTCTCGCCTACGTCGACAGCTCGAGCCCGGAAGAAATGCGCTCGCTGCGCGGCACGCTGACGAGTCCCGGCCGGGCGTCCCGCTACCGCGATCGCGCGGCGGACGAGAACCTCGATCTGTTCCGGCGGATGAAGGACGGCGAGTTCCCGGATGGTGCGCACGTGCTGCGACTGAAGATCGACCTCGCGAGCCCCAACATCAACCTGCGCGACCCGGCAATCTACCGGATACGCCATACGCCGCATCACCGCACCGGCGACAAGTGGTGCGTCTATCCATTGTACGACTATACGCACTCGATATCCGACGCGCTCGAGCGCATCACGCATTCGCTGTGCACGCTGGAGTTTCAGGATCACCGCCCGCTCTACGACTGGGTGAACGATCGGCTGGCCGACGCCGGGCTGCTGCAGCGCCCGTTGCCGCAGCAATACGAATTCGCGCGGCTCAACCTCACCTACACGGTGATGAGCAAGCGCAAGCTGCTGGAGCTGGTCGAAGGCGGCCATGTCGACGGCTGGGACGATCCGCGCATGCCGACGCTGGTCGGCCTGCGCCGCCGCGGCTACACGCCGGAGTCGATTCGTTTGTTCGCCGAGCGCATCGGCGTGTCCAAGTCCGACTCGTGGATCGACTGGAGCGTGCTCGAGGACTGCCTGCGCGATGACCTCAACGAGCGTGCCGAGCGGCGCATCGCGGTGCTGGATCCGGTCAAGCTCGTCATCGACAACTTCCCGGAAGGCGGCGGCGAGGACTGCTACGCGCCGAACCATCCGCAGCGGCCCGAGCTCGGCCGGCGGGCGCTGCCGCTGACGCGGGAGCTCTGGATCGAGCGCGACGACTTCCAGGAGCATCCGGTGAAGGGATATTTCCGGCTGTCGCCCGGCGCCGAAGTGCGGTTGCGCTACGGCTACGTGATCCGCTGCGTCGGTGTCGACAAGGACGACCGGGGGGACATCACCGCCGTGCACTGCACCTACGATCCGGCCACCCGCAGCGGCACGCCCGGTGCCGAGACGCGCAAGGTCAAGGGGAACATCCACTGGCTTTCGATGCGGCACGCGCAGCGCGCCGAGGTGCGGCTGTACGATCGCCTGTTCGCGGTGGCGCAGCCCGGACGCGCGGGCGGCGACAGCCGCGAACCGCCGCCGCCACGCGGAGTCGCGGCCGGCGTCGACGAGGAAATCCATTTCGACGAACCCACCGAACGCAACTACCTGGACGACCTGAACCCGCACGGCAAGCGCGTGGTCGTAGTGTACGTCGAGGCCGCGCTGGCGCGGGCTCCGACCGACGCGCGCTACCAGTTCGAGCGGCACGGCTACTTCGTGGCCGACAGCAAGGATGCCGCGGCCGGACGGCCCGTCTACAACCGCGCCGTCACGCTGCGCGATTCCTGGGGCAGGGACGCGCCCGGCAAGCGTTGAGTTTCGGCGCTGTCGCGGCGGGCGCGATGGCGCTACCATGCGCGCTGAGCTTGGCTCGCCTCGAGGGCCGGAGAAATCGATGAAGCGCATCTTTCTGTTCCTGGTGACCAACATCGCGGTCCTGGTCGTGCTGTCGGTCGTCGTGCGCGTGCTGGGGCTCGATCGCGCACTCGCCGCCAACGGACTCGACGTCGGCGGCCTGCTGATCTTTTCGGCCGTCGTTGGATTCACCGGCGCGATCATTTCGCTGCTGATGTCCAAGTCGATGGCCAAGTGGTCGACCGGCGCGCGGGTGATCGAGACGCCGCGCAACGAAGACGAGGCGTGGCTCGTGGCAACGGTGAAGCGGCTGGCCGACAAAGCCGGCGTCGGCATGCCCGAAGTCTCGGTCTACGAGGGCGAGCCGAACGCGTTTGCCACCGGGGCCTTTCGCAACTCCGCGCTGGTCGCCGTGTCGACCGGGCTGCTCGGGTCGATGTCGCGTGAGGAGGTCGAGGCGGTGCTCGGCCACGAGTTGTCGCACGTGGCCAACGGCGACATGGTGACGCTGACCCTGATCCAGGGCGTAGTCAACACCTTCGTCGTCTTCCTGGCGCGCGTGGTCGCATTTTTCGTCGACCGCGTCGTCTTCCGGACCGAGCGCGGCAGCGGGCCTGGCTATTTCATCACCATGATCGTCGCGCAGATCGTCCTCGGCGTGCTGGCGAGCATCATCGTCGCGTGGTTCTCGCGCCGGCGAGAATTTCGCGCCGACGCCGGCAGCGCGCGGCTCTTGGGCACGCCGCAGCCGATGATGCGCGCACTGGCCCGGCTCGGCGGGCTGCCCCCGGGCGAGATGCCCAAATCGATGACGGGTTTCGGCATCACCGACCGCACCGGGATCATGGCGCTGTTCGCGACGCATCCTCCGATCGAGGAGCGCATCCGCGCGCTGCAGGCGGGCGCGCCACGGTAGTTTTTTGTCTCGGGCATTCGCATGCCCGATTCTTCCGTTTGGCGATAGACAGGACGGCGAGCCGTGCCCATACCCATCCGATACAAGATCGAGATCGAAGCGCCGAACGGCATCTGGCGGGACGTGCGCGGCAGCGACGGCGCGATCCTCACGTTCGACAGCGAAAGCGACGCCAGGGCGCGCCTGGCGGAGCTCTATCCGGTCGAGACGAGGATGGAAGGCTATGGCGGGGGCAAGCGCACGCGCGTCATCCGCATGCTGCCCGACGATGATGACGACTGGCCGGCGCGACGGCCACCTGCATAGCGTCGCGGCGTCGCGCCTGCGGGCCGCCCCGGCCGTGCCACACGGCTGCCGATAAACTTGCGGCCGGGCATCGCGAGGCGATGGCCGGCCGCATGATCGGACCGCGCGGCGCATCGGCGTGCCGTGGCGCGGCACGCCGGCCGATGCGGACTACTTGAGGTGGTTCGAGACCAGCTTGGTCATTTCGAACATCGATACTTGCCGCTTGCCGCCGAAGACTTGTCGCAATTTGTCGTCGGCATTGATCAGGCGTCTGTTGATCGAATCCTGCAGCTTGTTCTTCTTGATGTAGTCCCAGATTTTCTTGGTGACTTCAGTGCGCGGCAACGGCATGCTGCCGACCACCGCGGCGAGCGTCGACGACGGGGTCATCGCCTTCATGAACGCCGCGTTGGGCTTGCGCTTCGCGGCGGGTTTCTTGGCTGCTTTCTTCGGGGCGGCCTTTTTTGCCGGTGCTTTTTTCGCGGCTGGTTTTTTTGCCGAGGATTTTTTCGCTGCGGGCTTCTTTGCAGCCGGCTTCTTCGCGGGCTTCTTTGCTGCTTTCTTGGCAGTAGCCATAGCACTCCTTCCTGGTGGTTGATCGCTTCGATGCAACGGCGATGAATATGGAGT
>JBOIGD010000159.1:0-5014 GCA_050742615.1 Casimicrobiaceae bacterium
CAAGGCGAGCGCGTCTCCGGCCTCGCCGCTGACCAGGGCGGTGCGCGACAGCGCCGCAAGGTCGAGCACCTCGCTGCCGATCGCCACCGCGCCTCGCCAGGGCTCGCGTGCGCCGCGCCGGCGCACCACGCCGAAGGGCAGGTTCTGCAGCGGGAAGTCGGCGTCCGGTTGGTTGGCCGATGCGACGAAGCTGCGCACCGCGGGATCGTGGGTTTCGTTCGGCGCGTTCATGTCGTGCCGGCGTTCACGGCGATCCGGTGAACCGCCTGGGCAGGCCTTGCCAGCAGCGGAAATATTCGGCCTGGAGCTGCGCCGATTCGAGCGCCGCGCGCGTGGGCCGAAGCACGTGCCGCGTCTCGAACATGAACGCCAGGCTGTCGCGGACGTACTGCGGCTGGGCGAGGTCGGCCGTGGATGCCCGCTCGAAGGTCGCGGCATCGGGACCATGGCCGCTCATGCAGTTATGCAGGCTGGCCCCGCCCGGCACGAAGCCTTCGGCCTTGGCGTCGTAGGCGCCGCGCACCAGCCCCATGAACTCGCTCGCGACGTTGCGGTGGAACCAGGGAGGGCGGAAGGTGTGCTCCATCGCGACAATGCGCGGAGGGAAGACGACGAAGTCGAGCGCATCGACGCCCGGCGTGTCGCCGGGCGATTGCAGCACCAGGAAGATCGACGGGTCGGGGTGATCGAAACTGGTCGACCCGATGGCGTTGAAGCGGCGCAGGTCGTATTTGTACGGCGCGTAGTTGCCGTGCCAGGCGACGACGTCCAGCGGCGAATGATCGATCGCGGCGGCCCACAAGTTCCCCATGAATTTGGCAATCAGCTCGAACTTGCCTTCGCGCTCCTCGTACCAGGCTGCCGGCGTCAGGAAATCGCGCGGGTTGGCGAGACCGTTCGAGCCGATCGGTCCGAGATCGGGCAGCCTGAACGGCGCGCCGAAGTTCTCGCAAACATAGCCCCGCGCCTCGGCGTCGAGCAACGCCACACGGAAACGCACGCCGCGCGGAATCACGACGATCTCCCGGGGCTCGGCCGCGATGCGGCCAAACTCGGTGTCGAAACGAAGCCGGCCTTGCTGCGGCACGACCAGGAGCTCGCCGTCGGCGTCGTAGAAAAAGCGCTCGCTCATCGAGCGGTTGGCGGCGTAAAGGTGGATGCCGCAGCCGATTTGCGCCGCCGGCGCGCCGTTCCCCGCCATCGTCGCCAGGCCGTCGACGAAATCGGTCGCGACCGACGCGGGCGGCAGCGGCAGTGGATCCCAACGCAGCTGATCGGGCGGCGTCGGCAATTCATCGAAGCGGCTTTCGATGCGGCCGTTGGCGATGCGGCGAAACGGCTCGTGCACCGCGGCCGGGCGAATCCGGTACAGCCACGAGCGCCGGTTGGCGGCGCGCGGCGCGGTGAATGCCGTTCCCGACATCTGCTCGGCATACAGGCCGTACGGCGCGCGCTGCGGCGAATTCTGCCCCTCGGGCAGCGCGCCGGGCAGCGCCTCGGTCGCGAAGTGGTTGCCGAAGCCCGATTGATACGCCAGCGCGGCATCGGCGATCGGGGTCGCGACCGCGCGCGGCCGGCGTTCGGTAGTCTTGGTGGTCATGGCTTTTCGCCGGCGGGAACCTCCGCCACAGGTCATTTTACCGCGGCCAGGTCCTCGCGCGCGGCGGCCAGTGCCTCGCGCAGCACCGTCGGGTTGCCGATGTGATTGGCGAGCAGCAGGATCAACCGCGCGTTGAAGAGCGCACTTTGGGCATCGCTCAGGTCGCGATGCGCGTCGATCAGTTCCTGGTAGAAGTCGTCGGGCGCCGGCAGGTTGGGCCGGGAATCGAGGCTCATGCCGCCGCCTTCGCGGCCCGGGCTGCCTGGCCGCCGGCCCGGGCGATCGCCTCGCGCACCGCGGCCAGGTCGAACGCGCGCCACCGCGCGCAGACGTGCTGGTCGGGACGCAGCAGATAGCAGGTCCCCGGCCTGGCGTCGTAGCGCCTGTCGACAAGGCCGCGCACATCATCGACGCGGCACTGCGCGCCGGCGCTCGCTCCGCCGATCTGCACGACATCGCACGCGACCGCGCCGCGGGCGAGCGTGCGCATCGCCTCCGCCGGCACCGCATCGCCGAAGGCGAGCAAGACGAAGCCACCGTCCAGATAGCCGAGCAGCCAGTCGCCGCGCGACCCTGTCACCGGCGCGTCGGCGGCGGCGCCGCCCGGCACGACGCCGCCGACAAAGTCGGCGGCGTCATCCGTGTTCAGTGGCGATCCGATGAGCGTTGCCGGCAGCGACAGGCGTCCGCTGTTGACGAGCTGGCGCGCGAACGGATGGCGCCTGGCCAGACCCAGCACTGCGTCGCGGAAAGTCCGGCTGGCGTTGCTCTTCGGCGTGATGAAATCGGTGCTGCGCGTCGAATGGCGGATGTTTTCGTCGGCGGCGTAGATGCGTTCGGCATCGTAGCTGTCCAGCAGCTGCTCGGGCGCCAGCCCGATGAGGACCAGCTCGAGCTTCCACACCAGGTTGTCGGCGTCCTCGATGCCCGAATTGGCGCCACGCGCGCCGAACGGCGACACGAGGTGCGCCGCATCGCCGGCGAACAGCGCGCGGCCCTGTCGGAACGAGCGCATGCGGCGGCACTGGAAGGTGTAGACGCTGGCCCACTCGATCTCGAATCGAGCCGCGTCGCCAAGCATCGCGCGAAGCCGCGGCACGATGCGCTCGGGCCGCTTTTCGAGGTCGGGATCGGCGTCCCAGCCGAGCTGGAAATCGACGCGCCACACGTCGTCGGCCTGGCGGTGCAGCAGCGCCGACTGGTTGCGATGAAACGGCGGATCGAACCAGAACCGGCGCTCGGCGGGGAAGTGCGATGTCATGTGGATGTCGGCGATCAGGAACCGATCGTGGAATACCTGGCCTTCGCATTCGAGTCCGAGCATGCCGCGAATCGGGCTCTTCGCGCCGTCGGCGACGATCAACCAGTCGGCCCGCACCGCGTATTCGCCGTCCGGCGTCGCGACACGCACCATGACGCGATCCGGCTGCGGCATCACGCCGACGACCTTGTGGCGCCAGCGCAGTTCCGCCTGCGGCAACTCGCCCAGGCGTTCGACCAGGAATTGCTCGACCCAGTATTGCTGCAGATTGATGAACGCCGGCCGGCGATGGCCGTCCTCGGCGAGCAGGTTGAACTCGTACACCTGCTCGTCGCGAAAAAAGACGCGCCCAACGCTCCAGCCGACGCCTTTCTGCACCAGGCGCTCCCCGCAGCCCAGGCGGTCGAGGATTTCGAGCGTGCGCTTCGACCAGCAGATCGCGCGCGAGCCCACGCTGACGGTGTCGTCCTCGTCGAGCAGCAGGACGTCGATGCCGCGCTGCGCGAGATCGATCGCGGCGGCCAGTCCCACCGGGCCCGCGCCGGCGACGACCACCGGCCAGTGCCGCGCCGCGCCGCCGGCGTCGGCGTCGGCGGGCCTGACGTAGGGATAAACCGGGTTCGTGTAGGTCTTCACGGCTCGCCGCGGCGGCGCCTACCCTTCCAGCGCTTCCCACATCTCCCGGTCGCGCTGCGCGGTCCAGATTCGCGGGTCGCGGTACTGCGTCGCCTCGTCGTACGCCCGGGTCACGTCGAACGGCAGGCAGTGATCGAAAATCACCCAGTCGCCGAACTTGGGCTTCAACGTTGCGTAGGTTTCCTTGTATACGGTCCGCAGATCCTTCCCGCCGGCGGCGCCGGCCTTCACGGCGGCGAACATCTCGGTGATGAATGCGCGCGTGCCGGCGAGTCCCGCCGCGACTGCGGCCTCGGTCTGCAACGACGCGCCGCGGCCCGGCACGAGCTTGGCGGGACGCAGCGCCGCGATCGCGTCGAGTGTCGCGGGCCAGTCGCCGAGATAGGCGTCGCCGGTATAGGGCGTCGTCTGGTATTCGACCAGGTCGCCGGAGAAAAGGATGCGCTCCTGCGGCAGCCAGACGACCGTGTCGCCCTTGGTGTGCCCGCGCCCGAGCTGCATGATCTCGACCTGCAGCTTGCCCAGCCACAGGCTGATGCGTTTTTCGAACACCAGCGTGGGCCAGGTCAGACCCGGCACCGATTCGACAGCCTGGAACAACCGCGGAAAACGCTCGATCTCGCTTTTCATGTCGGCTTCGCCGCGCTCGACGATCAGGTCGTAGGTGTCGCGGCTGGCGATGACGTGCCGGGCGCCGTAACCCGAGGCGCCCAGCACGCGCACGGCGTGATAGTGCGACAGGACCACATAGCGGATCGGCTTGTCGCTGACCGTGCGGATGCGCCGGACGACGTCCTGTGCCATCACCGGCGTGGCCTGCGTGTCGATGACCATGATCGCGTCGTCACCGACGACAATGCCGGTATTCGGGTCGCCCTCGGCCGTGTAGGCGTAGGCGTGGTCGGACAGCTTGTCGAAGCTGACCTTCTTGGCTTCGAGGTCGGCTTGCGAGGCGAATTTCTTGGCGGTCATTAAAGGATTCCCGTGATCGGAGCTGCTGGCGCCGCGGCGGCATGTCGGTCCCATTGTAGGAGGGATTGCGCCGGCGCGCACAATCCGCGGCAGCCCTGCCGCAGGCATGACGCTCACGGCGGATAGAGGCCGCGCACCCGCGCGTGGAGCCTGGCCAGCCCCAAGAGCGCGTCGAGCGCCGGCGTCGCCTGATCGACCCGCTCGCCGATCTCGCGGACGGCGGAAAGCAGCGCGTCGAGCTCGACCGGCCGGTGCGCCTCGACGTCCTGCAGCATCGATGTCTTGACCGCGCCGAGCTTGCGCGTCACGGCGTTGCGATCCTCGCCGCTCTGCTCGATCGGGCACCCGATCCTGGCGCCGATCGCGGCGGCCTCGCGCATCACCGCGAGGCAGAATCCGTTGACCAGCCCGTCGTCGAGAATGCGGTCCATCGTCGCACCGGTCAGCGCCGACACCGGGTTCATCGTCATGTTGCCCCACAGCTTGTACCAGATGTCGCGCTGGATGCAGGCGGAGACCTCGATCTCGAACCCGGCCGCGCCGAG
>JBOIGD010000160.1:0-4781 GCA_050742615.1 Casimicrobiaceae bacterium
CTGCGGCGGTTCCCGGGCGCATCGGCGCCGGGGCGTCATTCCACGGCGGTGGGCTCGTGAACGACAAGCCGGACAGCCCGCATCTGCTTGCGCCGAAGATCAAGGCACGGATGTACTTCGGCGTTGCGGCGAGCGACGATCAGCGGCAGCCCGACGCAAAGGACCAATTGAGGCAGAGCTTCACGAAGGCCGGCGTTCCAGTGGAAGTCGAGGTCTATCCGGCGAAGCACGGCTGGTGCGTGCCCGACATGCCGATCGAGGACGGCGCCCCGGTTTACGACAACGCGCAGGCCGAGCGCGCGTGGAGCAAGCTCGTCGCGTTGTATAAGACGCTGGGGTGAGCCGCCGATGCGAGCAGATGGTGTCGGCTTTGTGGCGATTTGTGCCGATTTTCCGATATCTGCTAATGGCCGGTACCGCCTTGGCCGCGCCGGCGCCGCCGCTCGCCCCGTCCGCACCACCCGCCAACCCGGCCCCCTCCGCCGCCGAAACAACCCAACGTACCGTGGCCCGGGTCCGCCACGACTTGCAGTTGCAACACGGGTACTCTATGATGAAATCATTGTTTCCTATAAGGCGACAGCGTTTTCCGCGAGCGCCTTGCCGGAACGTAGCGCGCGGGATGCGGGGTGCGCCGTAGGTGCTCCGTCCTGCCGTCCATCGATTGGAGGATTCACAAAATGACGATCCAGACCAGCCGCGTATTCGAGGAGCGCCTGCAAGGCCACCTGGAGCCGACCAAGGACGGCTCCGTGTACGTGAAGCCGCAGGACATGGAGTGGCGCCCGTCGCAGTTCGAGGGCATCGATATCAAGGTGCTGTACGAGAACAAGGAAGCCGGCGAACTTACCTGTCTGCTGCGCTGGGCACCGGGAACGACGCTGCCTTTCCACAAGCATCCCGAGATCGAGCAAAGCTGGGTGCTCGAAGGCTCGTTCTCGGATCACGACGGAATCTGCCGTGCCGGGGAATACGTTTACCGCGTCCCGGGCTCGATGCACGAGACGCATAGCGCCGAGGGCTGCGTGCTGCTAGCGATCTATCGCAAGCCCAACATCTTTCGCAACAGCGCAGGGTACGACGTCGGCATTCACAAGCAGGTAAGTACCAGCCGCGCGCCGACGACATTCACCGCGGCGGCGAAATAGCCGCGACGTGCGACGCGCCCGCAAGAGGCGCCGCACGTCATTCGGAGTCAGGCAACGGGGTTACCTGGGCCGCGACGCCCGCCTGGCGGCACCGAGCCGCACGGCGAGCGCGATTCACCACCAACGAGGAGGAGGGCAATGGCTGCTCATTCGGCAACATCCCATGATGGTCCGGCGACTTCGATGCGATCGGTGGCGGCGGCGAGCGCCATCGGCACCACGATCGAGTGGTATGACTTCCTGATCTACGCGACGGCAGCATCGCTGGTGCTCAACAAGCTCTTCTTCCCGACGCACGACCCGCTCGTCGGCAAGCTACTCGCGATCGGCACGATCGGCGTTGGCTTTTTCGCGCGTCCGCTGGGCGCCATCATCCTCAGCCATTTCGGAGACCGGCTCGGGCGCAAGTCGATGCTGATCCTCACGCTGGTGTCGATGGGTGTCGCAACGATGCTGATCGGCGTGCTGCCGACCTATGAACAGATCGGCATTGCGGCGCCGATCCTGCTCGTATTGTTCCGCCTCGTCCAGGGAATCGCCGTCGGGGGCGAATGGGGCGGCGCCGTGCTTATGGCATTCGAGCACTCGCCACCCGAGCGTCGCGGCTTCTACGGCAGCATCGTGCAGGTAGGATTCCCCCTCGGCTTGGCGCTCGGCACCGCGTCGTTCTTCGCGCTCGGCGCGCTCGACGACGCCGCGTTCATGGCATGGGGATGGCGCGTGCCGTTCATCGCCAGCGCCCTGCTCGTAGTGATCGGCGTCTTCATCCGTCGGCGAATCGCCGAGACCCCCGAATTCAAGCGCAACGTCCGAGAGGGCAATATCGCGCGTTTTCCGGTGTGGGAAGCGATCGTGCGTCATCCCAAGGACCTGCTGCTCGGTCTCGGCGTGCGCATCACCGAGATCTCCTGGATCTACGTGATCACGATCTTCGGATTGAGTTACGCGGTGACCAACCTGGGGCTGTCGCGCAGCCTCGTGCTCGGCGCGATCGCGCTGGGCGCAGCGATCGAGCTCATCACCATTCCTGCGTTCGGCGCGCTCTCCGACCGCGTGGGCCGACGGCCGGTGTATGTGCTGGGCTGCGTCGCCGCAATCGCGCTCGCCTATCCGATCTTCTGGGCGATCCAGACCAAGGATCCGACCATCGTGATTGCCGCATTCGTGGTCGGAATGTCGGTGGGTCACGGCATCATGTATGGCGTGCAGGCGAGCTTCCTGAGCGAGATGTTTCCGTCGAACGTTCGCTACAGCGGCGCCTCGCTCGGATACCAGCTCGCGGCGCCGATCGGAGGCGGGCTCGTGCCGATCGCGGCGGCGGCCATGGTCGGCTCCAATCATGGATCGACTGGCGGCGTGTCGCTGTTGATGATCGGCATCGCGCTCGTGACGCTGATCGCGGTGATATTCGCGCGCGAAACCGCGCCGGTGATCCTGAAGCGCCGTGCAGGGCGCACCGGATTCACCGAGACTGCGGTGACGCCGACGCGCTGATCGCGCGGCGACGCAGTCGCGGCGGGCGGTGGCGCGATCGCCGCGGGCGCGCCCTTCCTTCAGTCCGACGCCGGCTTGGGCTTCGGCTGGTAGATGACGACCACTGCCTCGGCCTCCGCGCCGAGACTGCGCCCGCGGTGCGGCACCTGCGAGTCGATGTAGAGGCTGTCGCCCTTGTCGAGGATCCATTTCTCGATGATGCCGTTGCGCTTCGTCTCGAATTCCGCGCGGCCGCGCAGGATGAGGATGAACTCCTCCCCTTCGTGCTCGAAGAAGGTATCGACGTGAATGTCCGCGGGGAACGTGAAGACGAACGGCTCCATCTGCTTGTTGCGCTTCTTGTGGGCGAGGCTCGAATAGTCGTAGCCAAACGCCGTGCCGCCGCGCACCGCCGGCTGTCGCTCGCGCACGCGAACGATCGACACCGCATCCTCGATCGAGCTCTGCTCGCGCCGCAGGAAATGGCCGATGTCGCAGGCGAACGCTTGCGCGATCCGCGACAGTGTGCCGATCGGTGGCACGGAAAGGCGGTTCTCGATCTTGGATAGGTAGCTCTTGCTGACGCCGGTGCGCGTTGCAAGCTGGTCGAGCGTCATGCGCCTGTCACGACGCATGCGCTTGATGGAATCGCCGATCAGCATGCCGACATCCGTCCCCGGATCGCGCCTCGCGGGCGCACGCATGCGAGGCTTGATTGCCCGCCTCTTGGTAATTGACGTCTTCGTCGTCCTCGTCGTCATCGGCGGATGAGGTGGCAGGCGGTGCGGCCCATGCTATGCGAACGCGGTTTCGACGATCGCAGGGAACGTTCGCCGGTTGGCATCCCATGCCCGCGAATACTCGATGATGCGCGCGGTTTCCTGCGCGGCATCCTTCCCGAACTCGCGCGCCAGCACATGCAGCATCGTGTCGATGCAGAGGGTCACGCCGCCGCCGGTGGTCACGCCGCCACTGTCGACGACGCTGGCGGCATCGGCGGCGATGGCCGGATACTCGTCGCGCAATCGCTGCAGCGGCGACGTCTCGGGCGGGAGCACCTCTCGCTTGGTTGTGGCGCGGTGGCCATTGAGAATTCCCGCGGCGGCGAGAATCATCGCACCCGTGCATACCGACACCATCTTTGCGGATGTGGCGCGTTCCCGCAGGAACGCGAGCGTGTCCGCGGCCGCTGCTTGCGCCGTCCAGCCCGGACCGCCGGTGACGACGAGGATGTCGCACGGCGGCGCGTCGCCGATCCCGTAGTCCGCGATCACGCGCAGGCCATTGGCCAATGCAACGACCCCGGCGCGCGGCGCGATCGTGCAGAGCTCGATTTGGGGGATCACGCGTCGCGCCATCGACAGGACGCCATAAGTCGCGAGGTCGAGCGGCTCGACGCCGTCGTAAATGAATACGCCGAATTTCATCGATTCCTCCGTGTGCGTTCGAAACTCCTTGCATTGTATTTCATCCCATGCAACTTTGGTTGCTTGGGGTGAATCTCAAAATGCCGGTTTCTACCGCCGGGTGGACCCCGCGGTCGCTCACGCTGTAGTCGATGCCCTCGACACGAGCCACGGTCGTCTGATCGAATCGCAGTCCGACCAACTGGGTTGGCGAGCGCGTCAGGCAGAGCTCGAACGCGATACCGCGTGTAGGGTGGGTTCCACGTGTACGGATTGTAGGGAATCGGCGCACGCCGGTGGCGGTGGCTGCCTATTCTCCGGAAGCGTTCATGGAGCTGCTACGAATGGGGGTTCCGCTGCACCTTGACTATAGACAACCGCGAATGACCGTTCTTCGCGCTTTCTGACCGGCACGACCCCGACGGGGTTCGTTGTTAGCATTCCGACCGCTTGATTTTAGAGGAGACGCAGCATGGACCGATTCACGGGCGGTTGCCTGTGCGGCAACGTACGACTTGTGGCCTCGGGACTCCCGTACCGGGTCGGCCTTTGTCACTGTCTCGACTGCCGCAAGCATCATGGGGCCCTGTTTCACGCTTCCGCGGTGTTCCCTCAGAACGCGGTGACGATCGATGGCGAAACACGCGACTACGCCGGACGGTTTTTCTGTCCCCGCTGCGGCTCGTCCATTTTCGGACGCACCGCCGACGAAATCGAAGTGAACCTAGGATCCCTGGATGCGCCTGACCAACTG
>JBOIGD010000161.1:0-8772 GCA_050742615.1 Casimicrobiaceae bacterium
CGTCGACACCGACGCGATCTGCGCGGCGCTGAAAGACGTTTTCGAGGATACGCGCGCGGTCCTCGAACCGGCCGGCGCGCTGGCGATCGCGGGCGCCAAGGCCTGGGTCGCGCAGCACCGGGTGCACGACCGCGCGCTGGTCGCGGTCGCCTGCGGCGCGAACATGAATTTCGACCGCCTGCGCTTCGTCGCCGAGCGGGCCGAGCTGGGTGAAGCGCGCGAAGCGATCCTGGCCGTGACGCTGCCTGAGCGGCCGGGGAGCTTTCGCGAGTTCTGCGGGCTGCTGGGCAAGCGCAGCGTCACCGAGTTCAACTATCGCTACGCCGATCCGCGCATCGCGCACATTTTCGTCGGTGTCGAGGTCGCCAACCGGCACGAGACCGCCGCGCTGCTGCGCGCGATACATTCGCGTCGCATCGAGGCGTTCGATCTTTCGGACAACGAGATGGCCAAGCTGCACGTCCGCCACCTGGTGGGCGGGCATGCGCCGGCGGCGGAAAACGAGATCCTCTACCGCTTCGAGTTCCCCGAGCGGCCCGGCGCCCTGATGCGCTTTCTGAACAGCATGAGCCGCGGCTGGAACATCAGCCTCTTTCACTATCGCAACCACGGCGCCGACCATGGTCGCGTGCTGGTCGGCATGCAGGTTCCGCCGTCGGACCACGCCAAGTTCAAGCGCTTCCTGGAGCGCCTCGGCTACTACGGCGTCGAAGAAACGGCCAATCCGGCATACCGCATGTTCCTCGGGCGCTAGCCTGCCTGACCGGCAGGTCGCGATCGGGCCGCCGGCGGCGTTTTCAGACCCTTGACGGCCCTATTCGCCGCCCCCGGAGGGGTAGAAACTGCTCACCGGGGAGGGGTGCCGCGACGTGGCGGCCCGCCTCCCGGGCGCCGCGGGCGCGCGCTCTAGTGACCCTGGGCGGCAGTTGTTCGCGCAATTTCGCTGCGCCGATGTTGCAAATCGCTCAAAAACCTCAGGTTTGCCCGTTCTGGCAAGGATTATGCTCTAGGCATTTGCCTGCATCCGTGGCAAACTTTCGAGGGACTCAAATGGAAACGATGGCGGTTGACGCCGTATTGAGCCACAACGCAGGAGGAACCGAATTGCCGGATCCAGCCGCTTTGGCGGGTGCGAAAGTCATGGTGATCGACGACAGCAACACGATTCGTCGCAGCGCCGAGATCTTCCTGCTGCAGGCGGGTTGCACGGTCATCCTGGCCGAGGACGGATTCGATGCGCTGGCCAAGATCACCGACCATCAACCGGATCTGATCTTCGTCGACATCATGATGCCCCGGCTCGACGGGTACCAGACCTGTGCGCTGATCAAAAAGAATTCGCGTTTTCACCAGACTCCGGTGGTGATGCTATCGTCCAAGGACGGCTTGTTCGACCGGGCGCGCGGCCGGATGGTCGGTTCGGATCAGTACCTGACCAAGCCGTTCACCAAGGAAAGCCTGCTCAAGGCCGTCGGCACGCACGTGAAATCGGCGGCGCATTGACGGACCGCGGCGAGCGCGGGGCGCGCAGAGCCGCAGAGCGAAGGTTGGGGGCACAATGGCAATTAAGCGCGTTTTGATCGTCGACGACTCGCCGACCGAGCGGCACGTCCTCAACGACATGCTGACCAAGGCAGGATACGAAGTCGTCGCCAGCGACAATGGCGAGGACGCGATCCTCAAGGCGAAGACGGTGAAGCCGGACCTGATCCTGATGGACGTGGTGATGCCCGGCCTCAACGGGTTCCAGGCGACGCGCGCCATCAGCCGGGACCCGGCGACCCGCAGCGTGCCGATCATCCTGTGCACGTCCAAGACCCAGGAGACCGACAAGATCTGGGGCATGCGCCAGGGCGCCCGCGACTACATCGTCAAACCGGTGAACCGCGACGAGCTGATCGCCAAGATCACGGCGCTGGGGTAACCAGGTCTGATGGCCCGCGCCGCCAAACTCGACCTTCGCGCGTTCCAGCAGGAACTGGCGGCGCGTCTTGCAGCCAAGACTTCGCAGCAGGTCGAGCAGTCCCGGCTGGGCCTCGCCTGCGCCGGGCAGCAATGGCTGATCCGGCTCGCCGACGCCGGCGAAGTCATCGCCGTGCCGACGATGGCCACCGTGCCGTTGACGCGGCCGTGGTATCTCGGCATCGCCAACATCCGCGGCAATCTCTACAGCATCATCGATTTCGGCGGCTTTCTCGGCCACCCGATCGAGCCGGCGACGGTGGCGATGTCGCAGGCGGCGCGCATGGTCCTGTTCGGGCCGCGCGTGGGCGAGTTGCGCGCCGGACTGGTCGTCACCCGCGTTCTGGGCTTGAGCAATCTCGCCGCCCTCACGCAGGGCGACGCGCCCGCCGGCTCGCCCGCGTGGTACGGCGCCCGCTGGACCGACAAAGGCGGTGGCGTATGGCAGGAAATCGACCTTGCGCTGCTCGCGCAGGACCCGGCTTTTCTTCAAGTGGGGCTGTAGGCTCAGGCGATCGGTCCCCGGATACAGGCATGTAGCAGGGAGGGAATATGGCATTCACACTGAAAGGTCTCTTGGGCGCGGGCGCGGGAAGGGGACAGACCCTTGTCGACACCGATCTCGAAGAGCCGACGACGCAGGTCAAGATGAGTGGCGCGCAGCGCAGCTACGACCCGCTGGCCGCACCGTCGATCATGGACCAGATGCGCACGGCCGCTCCCGACGCCAAGCAGCCGGGCCGCCTGTGGTTCATCGGGCATCTGCCGATCACCCGCCAGTACCAGATCCTGGGCGTCCTGCTGCTGCTTTTCATCGCGCTGGCGGGCGCGATGCTGTACCTCAATTACCGCGCGAACTCCCAGGCTGGCGCGAGCTCGACGACGGCGACCGAAATGCAGATGCTGTCGCAGCGCCTGGCGCGGGGCACGGCGCTGGCGGTGCAGGGCAATGCCGGAGCGTTCGAAAGCGTCAAGGATTCGCGCGACCGCTTTCGCGTCGACCTGGACACCTTGACCAAGGGCGGCTCGGTGCGCGGCACCAATGTCGACGTCGCCAGCAACGAAGCGCTGCAAAAGGATCTGGCGGCGCTCGGCGCACGCTGGGAGCGCGTGGAAAAGAACGCGACCTCGGTAATCGACAACCAGGCGTCGCTGCTTGCGCTTTCCAAGGGCCTGAACAACATCAACCAGAGCAACAACGCCCTGCTCGAGCTGGCGCAGCAGGCGGCGGCGCAGATCGCCTCGGCGGGGGGCACGCTGCGCGAAGTCGACTTCACCAACCAGCTCGCGGTGCTGTCGCAGCGGATCGCGAAAAATGCGAATTCACTCGTATCCTCGGACGAGATCGATCCCGAGGTCGCGTTCCTGCTCGGCAAGGACACCGGCACGTTCCGCGACGTGCTGAACGCGCTGCTGAAGGGGAGCGACGCGCTTCGGCTGCCGTCCCCGGTGCGCGCCGACGACGCACGCGCCTCGCTGGCCGAGCTGCAGAAGCGGTTCGCGACCTACGAGACCGGCGTCAACGCCATCCTGCAGAACATGCAGCGGCTGGTCGTCGCCAAGCAGGCGGCGCGCGGCATCAACCAGGAATCGGAGCCGCTGCTCAGTGACACGACGGCCCTCACCAACGAATTCGACAGCCAGACCGCGGTGCGCACGTTCACCTTGTGGGCGGCGATGATCCTCGCGCTGCTCGCGCTGCTCGTGCTGCTGGCCTATGGCTGGGTCTCGCGTGAGGAAGGGCGCGTGCGCGCCTTCGAAAGCGAGCAGGAGAACAAGCGCAATCAGGAAGCGATTCTGCGGCTGCTCAACGAGATGGGAAATCTCGCCGACGGCGACCTCACCGTGCAGGCCTCGGTAACCGAGGACGTGACCGGCGCGATCGCCGATTCGATCAACTTCACGATCGAGGAACTGCGCACGCTGGTCCGCGGCATCAACTCCGCGACCGACCAGGTCGCCAAGGCGACGACCGATGCGCAGGCGATCTCGAACCGTCTGTACGAGGCCTCGCAGCGGCAGAACAAGGAGATCCAGCAGGCCTCCGCGTCGGTCCTGCAGATGGCGCAATCGATCAACGAGGTGTCGCAGACCGCGGCACAGTCCGCACGCGTCGCGCAGCAGTCGCTCGCGGCGGCCGAAAAGGGCGGTGACGCCGTGCACAGCCAGATATCGGGCATGAACGAAATCCGTACGCAGATTCAGGACACCGCCAAGCGGATCAAGCGGCTGGGCGAGTCGTCGCTGGAAATCGGCGAGATCGTCGAGCTGATCTCGGACATCACCGAGCAGACGAACGTGCTGGCGCTCAATGCGGCCATCCAGGCGGCGTCGGCGGGAGAGGCCGGTCGCGGGTTCACCGTCGTCGCCGAGGAAGTGCAGCGGCTGGCCGAGCGGTCGGGCGAAGCGACCAAGCAGATCGAGGCGATCGTCAAGACCATTCAGGCCGATACGCAGGACGCGGTCGCGGCGATGGAAAAGAGCACCGTCGGGGTGGTCGAAGGGACCAAGCTTTCTGACGCGGCCGGGCAGGCCCTGGACGAAATTCGGCGGGTGTCGCGCGAACTGGCCGAACTGATCGGCGGCATTTCCGCGCAGACGCAGAAGCAGTCGGCGTCTGTCTCCGACGTGACTCGCGGCATGCAGGGGATCCTCAAGATCACCGAGGAGACGACCGAAGGCACCAAGCAGACCAACGTCTCCATCGGCCAGCTCACCAAGCTCGCGGCCGAGCTTCGCAGCTCGGTCGCCGGCTTCAAGGTATGACCTGCGCGACCCTGGGACGGCGGGCGCAGGCGGAGGCGCGAAGCGCGCGACCCGCAGCCCGCCGCACACGGCCGACAACGCGGCCGTTGGAGCTTCGCGCAAGCGATCGAGGAGGGCGCGCGGCACGACGGCGGACACGCCACGGTTCGAGTCCGCGACCGACCGTCAACGGCCACGACCGGGCACGGCAGGCGCGGTTCTTGCGTGCGGCAGGTCCCAAATCGCCGATCTTCGGCTGATCAAGCCCCCCAATCATGCCCAGTGAAACCGCACAGGATTTCGATCTCGGACCGCTGTCGTGGGTTCACGGTGAAATAGACCAGGCGCTGGGCCGCGGCCTGGATTCGCTGGCCGCGTTCAAGGCTGCGCCGGAAGACGTCACCGCGCTCAAGCAGGCGCGAGCGCACGTGCATCAGGCCGCCGGCGCGCTGCAGATGGTCGGGCTGGACGCGGTCGCCGCCTACACCGACGAGCTCGAGCGCCAGCTGGTGCGGCTGGAAGATTCGCCGCCCGACGAGGCGCAGACGGGGTGCGTTCTCGCCGACCGCGCCGGCCGCAAGCTCCGGATATTCTTAGACGAGCTGGTAGGCGGGGTGAACCCGGTCCCGTTGAAGCTCTTCCCCGAATACGAGCTGATGCAGCAGGCGCGCGGCATCAAGGGCTCGTCGCCGACCGATCTGTTCTTTCCCGACCTGTCGCCGCGCGCCCCCAAGATCGCCACGCTCAAGGCGGTGACCCCGCAGAAGCTTCCGTCGTTCCTGATCAAGCAGCGCCGCCAGTACCAGCGCGGGTTGCTCGCCTGGCTTCGCGGCGACGACGAAGGCTCGCGCATCATGCGCGACGCGGTTCAGGCGATCGAGGACGTCCAGACGCATTCGGCGCAGCGCTCGTTCTGGTGGACCGTCGGCGCGCTGCTGGAAAGCATCGTCGAGAAAGGCGTCGAAAACGGATTCGGCGTCAAGCAATTGTGCGGGCGCATCGACCTGCAGATCCGCCGCTTCGTCGAAGGTTCGGCCAAGGTCTCCGACCGTATGCGCCGCGAGGTGCTCTACTACGTCGCGATCAGCGCGCCGGTCGGCGCCCAGACGCAGGCCGTGCAGCGCGCTTACCACCTGAACGGCCTGATCCCGACCGCCGACGTGCTTTCGGCCGACGTGCTCCGCGTGCAGCCGCTGTTGCGCGAAGCCCGCGACCAGCTGGCCGGTGCCAAGGACCTCTGGCTCAAGATCACCGCGGGACGTCCGGAGAACCTGCCCAAGCTCAAGCAGGCGATGGCCGGCATGTCGGACAGGATGCGCGTCATCGGCGAGCCTTCGCTGTCGCGCCTGGTCAGCGCGCTGGCGAGCCGCGTGGACAAGCTCGGCGCCGGCCCGGTATCCGATGCGCTGGCGATGGAGTTCGCGACGGCGCTCCTCCTCGCCGAGTCGACGATCGAGCATTTCGGCACGATTTCGGCGGAGCTGCCGCAGCAGGTCGATGCGATGCTCGCCCGCGTCGACGCGGCGCAGCAGAACAAGCCGACGCCGCCGGTCGAGGCCGCGCCGCTGCTGGACGAAATGGCACGGCGGGCGCAGGAACGCCTGCTGCTCGCGCAGGTCGCGCGCGAAATCCAGGCCAACCTGCGGCACATGGAGCAGGTGCTGGACGCGTTCTTCCGCGACAACAGCAAGCGCGCCGACCTGGCCACGCTGGCCAGCGACAGCAAGCAGATCGCCGGGGCGCTGAAAATGCTCGGGCTCGACAGCGCGGAGCGCCTTCTCGAACTCTGCCAGCAGCAGATCGACGAATACGCGAAGCCGGACGTGCCGGTCCAGAACGACGACCTGGAGATGCTGGCCGAATCGCTGTCCGGCCTCGGTTTCTACATCGAGGCCGTCGAGCAGCAGCGGCCGGATCGCGAGCGCCTGATCACGCCATTGCTCGACCGGCGGCTGGGCGTCGCGCCGAGCGCGCCTGCGGCGGAGCTGGAGACGGTCGAGGCGTCGGTGGTCGATCTGCGCTCGGCGTTGCCCGAAACGTTCGCCGCCTATCGGAGCGCGCCCGGCGATGCCGCGGCGCGGGATCGGCTGTCTGCCGATCTGACGACGCTGCGCCACGATGCCGAGTTGATCGGCGACGCGCGGCTGCAGCAGGATGCGGATGCGGCGCTCGACCAGCTGGCGCACGCCGGCACCGCGGACACCGCAGCCCTGCAGGATGCGGTCGCGGCGCTCGCCGGGGAAGCCGCGGCCCCGGCGCCGGCGCCTTCCGCGGAAACGATGCGGCTGCTCGAAACCGACGCAACCCAATTCGACGCGGAGCTCCTCGACATCTATCTGACCGAGGCCGGTGAAGTGCTCGATACCGTCGCGACCTGCGCCGTGGAGCTCGCCGCGCATCCCGACGATCGTGCGCCACTGACGGTCGCGCGGCGCGGCTTCCATACGCTCAAAGGCAGCGGCCGGATGGTGGGCCTGACCGATCTGGGGGAGCTCGCCTACGGCGTGGAGAAGATCCACAACCGCCTGCTCGAGGAAGACCGCCCGGTGACCCCGGCGGTGATCGCGCTGATCGGCGTCGCCGAGTCGAGTTTCCGCCGCTGGGTCGATGCGCTGCGCCTCACCGGACGCGTCACTCCCGACGCCGGCGCGCTCCACGGGGCGATCGCGCGGGTGGAGAGCGAGTTTCCCGACGGGGCTCCCGATACGCCCGGTCCGGCCGGCCCGGCAAGTCCGGATCGGGCGCCGCCGCCCGTCTTGTCCTTGGTGCCTGCGGGCGCAGACGCGGCGCCGCCGCCTGCCGCGATCGAAGTGCTCGAGCTCGACGAGACGCCGTACGCGGAGCTCGACCACGCCGGCGGCGCCCGGGCAAGCAGCGCCCCCGCGCCGGCATCGACATTGCTCTTCGCGGCGTCGCCTGCATCGCCGCAAGCCGCATCCGACGCGGGCGCGCAGGCGCCGCCGCGTGCCGACGCCGAAGAGGAGATCACGTTCGGCGGCGTCACCTTGTCAGCGGCGCTCTATCGCATCCTGTGCGAAGAGGCCAAGCAGCACCTGACCACGCTGGATGCCGAGCTGCAAGCGCTGCAGTCGGACCCGGCGGCAATTCCGTCGCAATTGATGGTCCGGGCAAGCCACACGCTGTGCGGCATCCATCGCACCGGCGGCTTTCCGCTGCTCGCCACCGCGGCCAAGGCGCTCGAAGTGTGCCTGCTCGGTTTGCAGGAGCGCGGCGCGCCGCTGCCCGGTACGGCGCAGCCGGTGCTCGCCCGCGCCGTCTCGGGGCTGGCCGCCCTGAGTGCGCGCGTGCGCGCGCGCGAGCCGTTCCGGACGGGCGACGAAGCCGAGGCGGCGGAGATCGTCAACGAGCTCGAGACGCTGCGGGCTGAATCGGTGCCACAGCGGGCAATCGACGACAGTGAATCGGTCGCGGCACGCGTTGCCGAAGCCGACGAGCATGCCGCCACGCCGGGCGGCGAGCAGCCGATCACCGCGCGGGCGGACGCCAGCGTCGGCCCGGCCGAACACAAGGCCGCTCCGCTGTCGCGTGCCCCGGTCGCTGCGATCGGCGCGACGACGTCGCTGTTCGCGGGTGCGGCTCCGGGGCCGACCCCGTCCGAGGCCTCGCTGCTCGAGGTCCATGACGATGTCGACCGCCAGGTGCTGCCGATCTTTCTCGACGAAGCGGCCGAGCTTTTCCCGCAGGCAGGCGAGCAGCTGCGAAGCTGGCGCGCCAAGCCTTTTTCCGGCGATCCGATGCAGGCCCTGCAGCGCACGCTGCATACGTTCAAGGGCAGCGCGCGCATGGCCGGCGCGATGCGGCTGGGCGAGGTCGCGCACTTGATGGAAAGCCGCCTGACCGCCGGCGAGGCCGCGGCGCCCTCACCGGCTTATTTCGACGCGCTCGACAACGACCTCGATCACATCGCCTTCCTGCTCGATCGGCTGCAGAAGGGTGAAATGGACGCGGCGCCGCCATGGCTCGCCGCGCCTGCGACCGATGCGCCGCCGGAACGCGCCGCGCCGGTAGCGGGCGGAGCCGTCGTCACGCCGCTGCCGGTGACGC
>JBOIGD010000162.1:0-3095 GCA_050742615.1 Casimicrobiaceae bacterium
ATGCGCTACTGGCTGATGAAATCCGAGCCCGACGAGGTGTCGATCGACGATCTCGCCGCGATGCCCGGCCGCACCGTCGCCTGGTACGGCGTGCGCAACTACCAGGCGCGCAATTTCATGCGCGACCAGATGCAGGTCGGCGACCTGGCGTTCTTCTATCATTCGAGCTGCCCCGAGCCCGGGATCGCCGGCATCGTCAAGGTCAGCAAGGCCGCGTATCCCGATGCGTCGCAGTTCGACCGGAAAGGCCCCTACTACGATTCGAAGGCGACGCGCGCGGCGCCGCGCTGGCTGAACGTCGAGGTCACGCTGGTCAGGAAGACGCGCCTAATCGCGCTTGCGGAGCTGCGCGAGCGGCCGGAGCTCACGACGATGCGCGTGCTGCAGCCCGGCAACCGCCTGTCGATCACGCCGGTCGACCCGCGGGAATGGGCGTTCATCACGACCACGCTGGCGAAGGCCTAGCTTGGACTGGACGCTGGTTCCGATTTTTCTGGCGATCGGCGGCGTGGTCGGCTTCATCGCCGGGTTGCTCGGCATCGGCGGCGGGATGACGATGATCCCGCTGCTGACGCTGATCTTCGCCCATCAGCATTTTCCGCCCGAGCACATCCTGCACATCGCGGTCGCGACGTCGCTGGCGACGATCGTGTTCACCTCGATCGCGAGCGTCCGCGCGCACCATGCGCACGATGCGGTGGTATGGCCGATCTTCTGGAAGCTCGGCCCGGGCATACTCGCCGGGTCGCTGCTCGGCCCGCAGATCGTCAGCGGGCTGTCGACGGCCGCATTGTCGGGGATATTCGCGACCTTCGCCGCATTCACGGCGACGCGCCTCTTGCGCGACTCGAAGCCGAAACGGATCCGGGAGCTGCCGGGGCCGGTCGGCATGTTCGGCGTCGGTGGCGCGCTGGGCACGCTGTCGAGCATGGTCGGTGCCGGGGGCGCGTTCATCTCGGTGCCGTTCATGACCGCTTGCAACGTGCGCATCCATAACGCGGTCGCGACATCGGCCGCGCTCGGGTTGCCGATCGCCGCGGCCGGCACCGCCGGTTACCTGATCGCCGGCCTGCGTCAGACCGGGATGCCGCCGTATACGGTCGGCTACCTCAATCTGCCGGCCCTGTTCGCCATCGCCAGCGCCAGCATGCTCGCCGCTCCGGCGGGCGCGCGCATGGCGCATCGCTGGCCCGTCGGAAGGCTGCGGCGGGCGTTTGCCGTGCTGCTGTATTGCATTGCCGCCTTTTTTATCTGGAAAGTCTTTGCCTCCTGATTCCGCTCGTGCCGCCGAACATTTCGGGCCGTGGCGTCCCGGCGTCGAATCGCAGGTCCCCGGGCATCTGCGCCATCTGTGCACGATCTTCCGTCCGGAGAATGCGTTTGCTGGCGTGGCGGAGGCGGCCGAGCTGCAGGATCTGACCGGGCTGCCGCTGGGCGACCTGGTGGCGTTGCGTCCCGCGCGTCTGGCGCTGCACGAGGTCCTGATCCGCGTGACCGCCGATCTGTCGGTTCCCGACGGCACCCGGGTCGAGGACCTCGGCATCAATTTTCGCCGGATCACGCGCGCGATCCTCGTCGGCTACATCGAGCCGCGGCGCGACGCGATCGCGTCCGCGTACGACGCGCTTCGCGGCCGGCTAAGGGAGAGGATCGACGCCGAGCTGGCGCCGTTGTTCCCTCCTCTCGTCGTGGGGCGGATTGCCGCGCCGCCGCGTCACCTGGGCGGGTTGCGCGCGCTCTTCGGAGTCCGCCGGGCGCGAACAGCGGCAGACACGCCCGCCGCGGCGCCGGAGCGACGCGCGTTGGCGGACTGGGAAAGCAACGCGCATGCGGCGGGCGACGGCCTGTCCAGGGCTGCGTATCGCGCGCTGGCCAGGCTCATGTCGGCATTGCTCGTCCGCCACGGCGGCGTCTGGGCCAGCCGGGAGATCGCTGCGGCGCTCGCCACCGACATCGCCTGCAACGATTTCGGCGCCGAGGAGATCGGCCGGATGATCGACCCCTGGCTGATCGACGCCGCCCGGGACGAAGGCTACAAGCTTCTGCCGCGGCAGGAACGGCCGTTCGTCATGAATACCAAGGGACCTTCGGCGTCCGGCAAGAGCACCCTGCGGCCGCTACAGAAAAAGCTCGCCGGCGACATCGGCGTCGACTGGAGCGACTTCGCGCTGATCAGTCCCGACATCTGGCGCAAGCAATTGCTCGACTATGGCAGCCTGGGCGCCGCCTACAAGTACGGCGGCGCGTTCACCGCGGAGGAGCTGCAGATCGTCGACCAGAAGCTCGACCGCGACATGGCGCGCAAGGCCGAGCGCGGCGGCATGTCGCATCTGCTGATCGATAGGTTCCGCTTCGACAGCTTCGCCCCCGATTCGGACGAGGCGGGGAGCAATCTGCTGACGCGCTTCGGACGGGTCGTCTACCTGTTCTTCATGATCACGTCACCGGAATCGCTGGTCGAGCGCGCCTGGAAGCGCGGGCTCGACGTCGGCCGGTACAAGGCCGTCGACGACACGCTGGCGCACGCGGTCGAGGCGTACTCGGGGATGCCGCAGCTTTTTTTCACCTGGATCCAGCGCACCGACAAGGACGTGCACTTTGAATTTCTCGACAACAGCGTGCAGCTCGGCGAGACGCCGCGGACCGTCGCCTTCGGCTGGAACGATACGCTCAACGTGCTCGACGTCGGCTGCCTGCTCGACGTCGAGCGCTACCGCAGAGTGAATATCGCGGCGAGCGCCCCGGATCTTCTCTACGAAGACACCGGGTTGCTCGCCCCGGAACGCAACACCGGCTTTCTCCAGCAATGCGTCGACCGGTTCCGCGAGGTGAACTTCGCCGAGCAGGCGAGCGGACGCATCTACGTGCGTCTCGCCGGCGGCAAACCTGTCTGGGTCGATCGGGCGATGCTGACTCGGGCGGTCGCGGACCCGGACACGCACACCGGGCTGCGCTCCGCCGCTCCCGCGATATTCGACGGCGCGCCGGCGCCCGACGGGCCGACCGATTTGCGCGAGCTAATTAGTGCCGCGCGCATCCACACGCTCGGCCGCTGGGGTGATGCGAACGCGACTGCCGCGTCCGCGGAGGGTGGG
>JBOIGD010000163.1:0-6811 GCA_050742615.1 Casimicrobiaceae bacterium
GTCTCGCACATCGGCCAGTTTCCGGCGGCGACGATCTCGTTCAACTTGGCGCCCGGCGCCTCGCTTGGCGATGCCGTGCAGCAAATCCAGAAAGCGCAGCAGGAAATCGGCCTGCCGGCGAGCGCGCAGATCCGCTTCCAGGGCGCGGCGGCCGCTTTTCGCGGCTCGCTCGCCAACGAGCTGTGGCTGATCCTCGCCGCGATCGTCACCATGTACATCGTGCTGGGCGTGCTCTACGAGAGCTACATCCATCCGATCACGATCCTGTCGACGTTGCCGTCGGCAGGCGTCGGCGCGCTGCTCGGCCTGATGCTCTTCGGCAAGGACTTGGACGTCATCGCCATCATCGGCATCGTGCTCTTGATCGGCATCGTCAAGAAGAACGCGATCATGATGATCGACTTCGCGCTCGACGCCGAGCGCAAGGAAGGAAAGCCTCCGCGCGAGGCGATCTACCAGGCGTGCCTGCTGCGCTTTCGCCCGATCATGATGACGACGATGGCGGCGCTCCTGGCCGCGCTGCCGCTGATGCTGGGCTGGGGCGTCGGCTCGGAGTTGCGCCATCCGCTGGGCATCACCATGGTCGGCGGCCTGATCGTCAGCCAGATGCTGACCCTGTTCACGACGCCGGTGATCTATCTCGCGTTCGACGGTCTCGCGCGGCGCGTCGAGCAGCGCCGCGGTCGCAAGGGCCGGCCCGCGGCCGCGCCGTCGGCCGGCGATTGAAATGCCCGACAAGGATTCCAAGGCCGAGGCCTGGCAGCTCAACCTGTCGGCCCCGTTCATCGCGCGGCCGGTCGCGACCACGCTGCTGACGATCGGCCTGGCGCTCGCCGGCGCGGCGGCGTTTCGCCTGCTGCCGGTGTCGCCGCTGCCGCAGGTCGACTTTCCGACGATTTCGGTGTCTGCGTCGCTGCCCGGCGCAAGTCCCGAGACCATGGCCGCGACCGTCGCCACGCCGCTCGAGCGCTCGCTCGGCCGCATCGCGGGCGTGACCGAGATGACGTCGAGCAGCGCGCTGGGCTCGTCGCGGGTCACGCTGCAGTTCGAGCTCTCCCGCGACATCGACGGCGCCGCGCGCGACGTGCAGGCGGCATTGAACGCGGCGCGGAGCCTGCTGCCGACCGGCCTTCCCGGCAACCCGACCTACCGCAAGGTCAATCCGGCCGATGCGCCGATCATGATCCTCGCGCTGACCTCGGACACGATGACGCAGGGCCAGATGTACGACGCGGGCTCGACGATCATCGCGCAGAAGCTGTCGCAGCTTTCGGGCGTCGGCGAGGTGCAGGTCGGCGGCAGCTCGCTGCCGGCGGTCAGGGTCGAGCTCGACCCGCAGAAACTGAACAAATACGGCATCGGCTTCGAGGACGTGCGCAGCGTGCTCGCCGCGACCAATGCCAACCGGCCGAAAGGCTCGCTGGAAAATGGCGACCGGCACTGGCAGATCCTGGCCAACGACCAGGCTAAAGCGGCCGCCGACTATCTGCCGCTGATCGTCGCTTACCGCAACGGCGCCGCGGTCAGGGTCACCGATCTTGGCCAGGTCGTCGACTCGGTGCAGGATCTGCGCAATGCCGGCTCGTCCAACGGCAAGCCTTCGGTGCTGATCATCATCAGCCGCCAGCCGAACGCCAACATCATCGAGACCGTCGACAGCGTCACGGCGATGCTGCCGCAGGTCCGCGCCTCGATTCCGAGCGCGATCAAGCTCGACGTCGTGATGGAGCGCACGACGACGATCCGCGCCTCGTTGCGCGACGTCGAGCGCACGCTGATCGTGGCGGTGTGCCTGGTGGTCCTGGTCGTTTTCATGTTCCTGCGCAACTGGCGGGCCACCTTGATTCCGAGCGTCGCGGTCCCGGTCTCTCTAATCGCGACTTTCGGCGTCATGTACCTCGCCGGCTTCAGCCTGAACAACCTGTCGCTGATGGCGCTGACGATCGCCACCGGATTCGTCGTCGACGATGCGATCGTCGTGCTGGAAAACGTGTCCCGGCACATCGAAAGAGGCGTCGCCCCGATGCAGGCCGCGCTGCGCGGCGCCCGGGAGGTCGGCTTCACCGTCGTGTCGATGAGCCTGTCGCTGATCGCAGTATTCATTCCGATCCTGCTGATGGGTGGAATCGTCGGCCGGTATTTCCGCGAGTTCGCGGTGACGCTGTCGGTCGCCATCCTGATCTCGCTCATGCTGTCGCTGACGATGACGCCGATGATGTGCTCGCGCCTGCTGCGTCCCGAGGACGAGCGGGGCCACGGACGCCTGTATGCGTGGAGCGAGCGCGGCCTCGAGCGGCTGCGCCGCGGGTACGAGCGCAGCCTCGGCTGGGTCCTGGCGCACGGCATCCTGACGATGCTGGTGCTGCTGGCGGTCGTCTGTCTGAACGTCTACCTCTACGTGATCATCCCGAAGGGCTTCTTCCCGCAACAGGACACCGGCCGGCTGATCGGCTTCATCCAGGCCGACCAGAGCATCTCGTTCCAGGCGATGCGGCCGAAGCTTGCGAGCTTTATCGACGTCGTCCGCGCCGATCCGGCGGTCGAGAGCGTCGTTGCCTTCACCGGCGGTTCGCAGCGCAATACCGGCAGGATGTTCGTCCAGCTGAAGCCGCTGGCCCAGCGCAAGGAGTCGGCCGACAAGATCGTCGCGCGCCTGCGCATCAAGCTCGCCAAGGAGCCCGGCGCCAACCTCTACCTGAACCCGGTCCAGGATATCCGCGTCGGCGGGCGGCAGGCCAACGCGACCTACCAGTACACGCTGCAGGCGGACGATCTCAACGAGCTTCGCACTTGGGAGCCCCGCATACGCGCGGCGCTTTCCCGCCTTCCGCAGCTCGTCGACGTCAATACCGACCAGCAGGACAAGGGGCTGCAGACGTCGCTGGTGATCGACCGCGACGCCGCCGCACGGCTGGGCGTTTCGCCCAAGCTGATCGACACCACGCTGAACGACGCCTTCGGGCAGCGGCAGGTGTCGACGATCTATTCGGCGCTCAACCAGTACCACGTCGTGATGGAAGCCGCGCCCGAATACTGGCAATCGCCGGATGCGCTCGACCGTGTCTACGTCAGCACGGCCAAGGGCGCGCAAGTACCGCTGTCCGCCTTCGCGCACTACGCGCCGACCAACACGTCGCTGGGCGTCAGCCATCAGTCGCAGTTCGTCGCGTCGACGATTTCGTTCAACCTTCCCGAGGGAACCTCGCTCGGCCAGGCGACGATCGCGATCGACGATGCACTCGGGCAACTCGGCGTCCCGGCGACCATCCACGGCAGCTTCCAAGGCACCGCGCGGGCGTTCCAGGCCTCGCTGCAGAGCCAGCCGTGGCTGATCCTCGCGGCGCTGCTGACCGTCTACATCGTGCTGGGCGTCCTGTACGAAAGCTACGTGCATCCGATCACCATCCTGTCGACGTTGCCGTCGGCGGGCGTCGGCGCGCTGCTCGCGCTGCTGTTGTTCCGGACAGAGTTCAGCGTGATCGCGCTGATCGGCGTCATCCTGCTGATCGGCATCGTCAAGAAGAACGCGATCATGATGATCGACTTCGCGCTCGACGCCGAGCGGCATCGCGGCATGAACTCGCGCGAAGCGATTTTCGCGGCGTGCATGCTGCGGTTCCGGCCGATCATGATGACGACGATGGCGGCCCTGCTCGCCGCGGTGCCGCTGGCGCTGGGCGCCGGAGACGGCGCCGAGCTGCGGCGTCCGCTCGGCATCTCGATCGTCGGCGGCTTGATCGTCAGCCAGATGCTGACCCTGTACACGACGCCGGTCGTGTATCTCTATCTCGACCGCTTCCGCCTTTGGGCAGGCCGCCTGCGGCAGCGGACGCTGCCGGCGCCGAAGCCCGCGGCCGCCGCTGGCGATTGAAACGACGATGCGCACCCTGCACAACCGTCGCACCCTGCACAACCGTTCCAGGCTTCGGGCGCATCGGGCGACGGGAGGTGTATGCATTGCGGTCATGCTCGCCGCCTGCACGCTCGGGCCAAACTACGTGCGGCCCGGCATCGAGACCCCGGCGGCGTACAAGGAAGCGCAGGGCTGGAAGCAGGCCGAGCCGCGCGACAGCGAGCCGCGCGGCGAGTGGTGGACGCTGTTCAACGATCCGGCGCTCGATGCGCTGCTGACGCAGGTCGAGGTCAGCAACCAGACGATCAAGGCGGCCGAGGCGCGCGTGCGCGAGGCGCGCGCGCTGACACAGCAGGCGCAAGCGGCCTATTTTCCGATCGTGACCGCGAACGCCAGCGCCACGCGCGGTGGGGGCCGCGCTACGATCGGCGGCAGCACCGACGTCAGCGGCGGCGGCGTTGGCGGAGCGGTGCGCAACAGCTACAACGTCTCGCTCGACGTCAACTGGGAGATGGATCTCTGGGGCCGCGTGCGGAGAACCGTCGAGGCCGGCGAAGCGACCGCGCAGGCGAGCGTCGCCGACCTCGAAGCAGCCAAGCTGTCGGCGCAGGCGCAGCTCGCCCAGGACTATTTCCTGCTGCGCGTGCAGGACGCGCAGATCCGGCTGCTCAACGACACCGTCGACGCCTATCAGAAGTCGCTGCAGCTCACACGCAACCAGTACGCGGTCGGCGTCGCCGCGCGCGCCGATGTCGCACAGGCCGAGACCCAGCTCAAGTCGACGCAGGCGCAGGCGCTGGACGCCGGGGTCCTGCGCGCGCAGCTCGAGCATGCGATCGCCGTGCTGCTCGGCAAGCCGCCCGCGGAGTTCTCGATTCCCGCCGAGGCCGTCGCCACCACGTTTCCCCCGATCCCGCCGGGGCTGCCGTCGGAGCTCCTCGAGCGCCGGCCCGATATTGCGGCCGCGGAGCGCCGCTCGGCGGCGGCGAACGCGCAGGTGGGTGTCGCCGAGACCGCGTTTTTCCCCACGGTCGCACTCTCGGCCACGGGCGGGTTCCAGAGCTCGGTGCTGTCGCAGCTTTTCTCGCTGCCCAGCCGCTACTGGTCGCTCGGCCCGGCGCTGGCGCAGGCGATTTTCGACGCCGGATTGCGCCGCGCGCAGTCGGCGCAGGCGATCGCGACCTACGACGAGAATGTCGCGAACTACCGGCAGACCGTCCTGACCGGCTTCCAGGAGGTCGAGGACACCCTCGCGGCATTGCGCATTCTCGAGCAGGAAGCGGTGGTGCAGGACGAAGCGCTGAAGTCCGCCCGCGAATCGCTGGCGATCACGCTGAACCAGTATCGCGCCGGCACCGCGAACTATCTCGCGGTGGTGGTCGCGCAGGCCATCGCGCTTTCGAACGAGCGCGCCGCGCTGGCAATCCTCGCCCGAAGGCTCACGGCGAGCGTCGCGCTGATCAAGGCGCTGGGCGGCGGTTGGAACGCCGACCAGGTGCCGGCCGGATAAGCCCGGCCGCCGCGCCGCGCATCAGGGCGCGCCCCCGCGGCCCGGGCCGCTCGACCCCGGCCAGGCATCGCCTGACACCACTTCCGCCCCGAACTGTTCCAGCAGCGCGCCGGCCAGGCTCGATTCGCGCTTGTAGAATCCCTCGGTGTGGAAAGTCTCCTCGAGCGCGAACAATTCGTAGTCCAGATGATGGCAGAGCTCGTGGATCAGCGTGCGCAGGAAGGTCTTGAAGGCGACGACCTGCTTTTTCTGCGCGGTGCGCATCCAGACGGTGATGCGCGCGCCGACGCCTTCGTCCTCCGGCTCGTACAGACCGTGCAATTCCCCGTAGCCGTCGGCCGGCCGGCGCGCCAGCACGCGCACCCTGACCGGCGGCACGTGATAGCCGCCGACGAGCGCCGTGATCAGGCCCTGGCACGCGGACTGGACCGCCGCGCGATCCTCTTCACGCAGTCCGTGCGCGATGCGCGTCACCGTGCCGCCGAGTGCGAGTCCCGCCGGCAGGCCAATCGACTCGATGGCGTCGCTGCGCAGATAGATGCTCTGCCGGGCGCGGGAAAGCTTGTCGAAATATGCGAAGCGCATCCGCAAAGAGTCTACCGAACTCGGCGCACTCCGCAAACAGCACAACGGTCGGACGTGGCGACTCGATGAGAGCACCCCGTCCGGCGCTGCGCATCGTGCCCGCGGCGCTCGCGTTCGACGCGTCCGGCAACCCGTTCTCGCCGGAATTCCACGACGTCTACCACAGCGCCGATTCGGGGCCCGGACAGGCGCAACACGTTTTTCTCCATGGCAACGGGCTGCCGGCGCGCTGGGCGGCCGCGCCGGTGTTCACCATCGTCGAAACCGGTTTCGGACTCGGCCTCAATTTCCTGGCGACCTGGCAGGCCTGGCGCGACGATCCGCGGCGCTGCACGCGCCTGCATTTCGTGTCGATCGCGCGCTCCCCGTTTGCGCGCGACGATATCGCGACCCTGCACACCCGTTGTCCATCGTGGGCGGCGCTGTCGTCGGAACTTCGCGCCGCGTGGCCGCCGACGATGCCCGGCATGCACCGCCTGCACTTCGACGATGACCGCGTGACGCTGACGCTCGCCTTCGACGAGGCGATCGAAGCCGCGCGGGAACTGGTGGTCGCCGCCGACGCCTTCTATCTCGACGGCTTCGCGCCGGACCGCAATCCGGCGATGTGGTCGCCGCGGCTGATAAAGGCGCTGGCGCGGCTCGCCGCGCCCGGTGCGACGCTCGCGACCTACACCAGCGCCGGTTCGGTGCGCGAAGCCCTCGGGGCGGCCGGCTTCGCCGCGGAAAAGCGCCCCGGATTCGGCCGCAAGCGCGAGATGCTGGTCGCCCGCTACGCGCCGCGCTGGCCGCTGCGGCCGCGCCCGGAATCGCACCCATCGTGGCCGCAGCGGCACGCGATGGTGATCGGCGCGGGACTGGCC
>JBOIGD010000164.1:0-14667 GCA_050742615.1 Casimicrobiaceae bacterium
TGCTCGAGCCATTCGACGCTTTCGGCATCCAGGTGGTTGGTCGGCTCGTCCAGCAGCAGCATGTCGGGCTTCGACAGCAACAGCCGGCATAGCGCCACCCGGCGCTTCTCGCCGCCCGACAGCTTGCCGATCCTGGCGTCCCACGGCGCCAGACGCAGCGCGTCGGCTGCAATCTCCATCTGCACCTCGGTGTCGGCCCCGGCCGCGGCGATGACAGCCTCGTAGCGCGCCTGCTCCGCAGCAAGCGCGTCGAAGTCGGCATCCGGCTCGGCGTAGGCAGCATAGATCTCGTCGAGCCTCGCCTTGGCCGCGAAGATCTCCCCCATACCTTCCTCGACGGTCTCGCGCACCGACTTGTCCGGCGCGAGCTGCGGCTCCTGCGGCAGGTAGCCGATGCGCATGTTCGGCATCGGCACCGCCTCGCCTTCGTATTCGCGGTCCTCGTCGGCCATGATGCGCAGCAGGGTCGACTTGCCCGAGCCGTTCAGGCCGAGCACGCCTATCTTGGCGCCGGGAAAAAACGACAGCGAAATGTCCTTGAGGATCTCGCGCTTGGGCGGAACGATCTTGCCCAGGCGGTTCATCGTGTAGACGTATTGGGCCACGGGAGATTCCTGACGCCTCGGAAGAAGGGCGCCTACCGGCGCGCCGTCCGTGCGATTATCGCCGATGTGCGGCGGGGTACGCCGCTGCCGCGCCGTGACGCAGCGACGAAACGCTAGCGCGCCGCCCCGGGCGTGCCGGGCGCCGCGGCCGAGGCGCTTTTCGCGCGTGAGGGGACGGCGGACGTAGCCCCGTTGGCCGCGGGCGCCGCCCCGCTCTTCTGCTGGTCGAGCGCGCGCTGCCGTTCCGCCGCCTGCTGCTGCTCGATCCTGATCTCCTGCCAGCGCTGCTTGTCGGCGTCGTATTTCTTGCCGACGGCGACCAGCGTCTCCTTCTTCTGCGCGAGCAGCACCGTCTGCCGCGCCAGCTCTTCCGACACGGAATTGATTTCATTGTCCACCGCCGCCGGGACCGGCTTCGTTCCGTAGCCGGCCTTGCTCTTTTCCAGCTGCTGTCTGCGCCGTGACAGATCTGCGATATAGGCCTCGATCGTCTTCCGCTGCCCGTCCACCGTCGACACGGCCCGGCTGCGGGCGACGTCGATCTCGGATTCACTGGTGAACGACTGCGTCAGCGCCCGGTCGCGGCGGGCCCGCTCCGCGTCCACCTTGGCCGCTTCGCGCTTCCGCTCGGCGTCGGCCTCGGCCGCTCGGCGCTGCTCGGCCGTCGGTGCCGGATCGATCTTTTTCACCGAACGCCCCTGCTTGTCGAGCACGACCGCGCCCTTGCTCACCGATTCGGCCGGCATCCGGTCGGTGTAATGAACGACGCCTTGGTCGTCGGTCCATTTGTACGTGCCCGCGGCCGTCGCCACGCCCGCAGCCGCCGTGACCCCCAGGATGACGACAGCCTGCGCCATCCGTTTCGCTGCCTCTTGCCAACTGATGACGTTCACGCTGAACCTTCTTTCGATATCCGGTGTTCCGTCGCGGCCTTCAGGCCGCCGCGCCATATTGCTCGCGATAGGTGACCACGGCGCGCCGCTGCGGCGCCAGGTCGTCGCGTCGTCCGAGGAATCCCAGCAGGTCGTCCAGGGTCGCGATCGCCACGACCGGGATGCCGAACTCCTGCCGCAGCTCCTGCACGGCGGAACGCTCGCCGCGCCCGCGCTCCATGCGATCGAAGGCGATCAGGACCGCGGCCGGAACCGCGCCCTGCGCCCGGATCAACTCGATCGCTTCGCGCTTCGCGCCGCCGTCGGTGATGACGTCGTCCACGATCAGGACGCGGCCCTTGAGCTCCGCGCCCACGATCGTCCCGCCCTCGCCGTGGTCCTTGGCTTCCTTGCGGTTGAAACTGTACGGCAGATTGTGACCTTTTGCGGCGAGCGCGACAGCCGTCACCGCGGCCAGCGGTATGCCCTTGTAGGCCGGGCCGTACAGTTGATCGCAACGGACCTCCGAGGTCAGGTACGCCGTGGCGTAATACCGGCCCAGCTCGCCCAAGCTCGCCCCGTCGTTGAACAATCCCGCGTCGAAAAAATAGGGTGTCTTGCGCCCCGCCTTGGTGACGAATGCACCAAATCGAAGCACGTCGCGTGCCAACGCGAATTCGAGGAATTCCTGGCGGAAATCGGGCATGACGAGCTTGTGCGCGGCAGCGGAACGGGTCGCGGATTATACCGCGCGCGGTGATCGCATCCGAACGCCTGTAGTCGCCGCGCCATCGTGTAAACTCCGCGCTCGCCGCGGTCCCGAACCAGGGTGCGCGGCGCCCGCTATGCGCATCGTCACCCTGAACGTCAATGGCATCCGATCGGCCGAGCGCAAGGGCCTCGCGCGCTGGCTCAAGCGCATCGAGCCATGGGACGTCGTGTGCCTGCAGGAGATCAAGGCGCAGCATGTCGACGTGCCGAAGACGCTGCTGGCCCCGCGCAAGGCGCACGCCACGTTCCATCCCGCGGCAAAACGAGGCTACAGCGGCGTCGCGATGTACACGCGCCGTGCCGTGCCGGTGCGGGCGGGCTTCGGCAGCGATGAATTCGATGCCGAGGGGCGGTATCTGGAAGCGGACTTCGGCGCGCTCAGCGTGATCAGCGTCTACCTGCCATCCGGATCGAGCTCACCTGAGCGCCAGCTCGCCAAGTTCCGCTTTCTCGGCGAATTCCTGCCGCACCTCCAGCACCTCCGCAGCGCGGGCCGGGAGGTGATTCTCTGCGGTGACTGGAACATCGCGCACCAGCCGATCGATCTCAAAAACTGGCGCGGCAACCAGAAGAACTCCGGCTTTCTGCCCGAGGAGCGGGCGTGGCTCACTCGCGTATTTGACGAGCTCGGCTTCGTCGACGTGTTCCGCCGCCTCAATCGCGAGGCCGAGCAGTACACCTGGTGGTCGAATCGCGGCCAGGCCTGGGCGAAGAACGTCGGCTGGCGAATCGACTACCAGATCGCCACCGCAGGCATCGCGGCCCGGGCGCGCGCCGCGGCGATCTACACCAATCGACGATTCTCCGATCACGCGCCGCTGATCATCGACTATGACCACCTGCTGTGACCGCGACCGTTGCGGACGCGGCCGGGCCCGGCAAGGCGCGCCGGCCCCGTGACGCCCCGATGCTGCGCCTGAGCAACCTGACGCTCGCGCGAGGCAGCAAGCGGCTGCTCGAGGGGGCGTCGCTGACCATGCATCCGGGGCACAGGGTGGGGGTGATCGGCGCCAACGGCAGCGGCAAGTCGTCGCTGTTCGCGATGCTGCGCGCCGAGCTCGCGCCCGATGCGGGCGAGGTCGTGCTGCCGCCGGCCTGGGTGATCGCGCATGTCGCGCAGGAAACGCCCGCGGTCGACGCCCTTGCGATCGACTTCGTGCTCGATGGGGACGTCGAGCTGCGCCGGGTGCAGCGGGCGCTGCTCGACGCCGAGGCCGCGGCCGAATCGGATCCGCATGCCGAAGGCGAGCGCATCGCGGAGCTGCATCAGCGCTTCGAGGCGATCGGCGGTTACGGCGCCCGGGCCCGGGCCGCGGCGCTGCTCGCGGGCCTCGGCTTCGGCGCCGCGCACCAGGCCGATCCGGTGGCGAGCTTTTCGGGCGGCTGGCGCATGCGATTGAACCTCGCGCAGGCGCTGATGTGCCGCTCCGACCTGTTGCTGCTCGACGAGCCGACCAATCACCTCGACCTGGACGCGGTGCTCTGGCTCGAGGACTGGCTCGCGCGCTATCCGGGCACGCTGCTGCTGATCGCCCACGACCGCGACTTTCTCGACGCGGTCGTCACCGAGATCGCGCACCTCGACGGGCAGAAGCTTCGCCTGTACACCGGCAACTACGCCCAGTTCGAGCGCGAGCGCGCGCTCTCGCTCGCGCAGCAGCACGCCGCGTACGTCAAGCAGCAGAGGCAGATCGCGCACCTGCGCTCGTATATCGATCGCTTCCGCGCCAAGGCCACCAAGGCGAAGCAGGCGCAAAGCCGGATCAAGGCGCTGGAGCGAATGGAAGTGATCGCCGCGGCGCACGTCGACAGCCCGTTCTCGTTCCAATTTCCGGCGACCGACGGCCACATGCGGCAGCTTCTCAAGCTCGACCACGCGACGCTCGGCTACGGCACGAAGCCGGTCCTCGCCGGCGTCGACTGGACGGTGCTTGCCGGCGCGCGCATCGGCCTGCTCGGCCCCAACGGCGCGGGCAAGTCGACGCTGCTGCGCGCGGTCGCCGGGGAGCTCGCGCCGATGGCGGGCGCGCGCCTGGCCGCGCAAGGCCTCGCGATCGGCTACTTCGCGCAGCACCAGGTCGAGCAGCTTCGCCTGGGCGAAAATGCCCTCTGGCATCTGCAGCAGATCGAGCCGGGAACCCGCGAGCAGTTGCTGCGCGATTTTCTCGGCGGATTCGATTTCCGGGGCGACCGCGTCAGCGCGCCGGTGCGCGAATTCTCCGGCGGCGAAAAGGCGCGTCTGACGCTGGCGCTGCTGGTGCGGCAGCGGCCGAACCTGCTGCTCCTGGACGAGCCGACCAACCACCTCGACATCGACATGCGCGAGGCGCTGACCGAGGCGCTGCAGGACTACACCGGCGCGCTGATCGTCGTCGCGCACGATCGTCACCTGCTGCGCGCCACGGCCGACGAGCTGTGGCTGGTCGCCGACGGCGCCCTCGCGCCGTTCAACGGTGACCTCGACGATTACCGGCAATGGGTGCTGGCGGGCCGCGGCCGGGAGGCGTCGCGGGACGACGCCGGCGCCGCGCCCGCGCCGGACCGTCGCAGCCAGAAGCGCGCCGAAGCCCTGGCGCGGCAGCGCCTGTCGGAGCGGCGCCGGCCCCTGCAGGAAAAGATCGAGCGGGTCGAGCAGGAGATCGACGGCCTGGCGAATGAAAAGCGCGCGCTCGACGAGTGGCTCGCGACGTCCGAGGCCTACCGCGACGAAACCAAGGAGCGCCTGATCGCGTCGCTCGCGCAGCAGGGCGATCTCGCCTGGCGGCTCGCGCGCGCCGAGGCCGAATGGCTGGAACTGCACGACGCGCTGGAGCGAAGCGCCGACTGACCGCCGCGTGGCCGTCCTGAGCCAATGACGGGCGACGCCACGCCGCGATGGGCGCCGCTAAGGCTCGACGCGGGCAGCGCCGCCCTGCGTGCGGGGGAGCGGCGCATTCCACGGCGCCACGCGCAGCAGCAGCGCCATGCCAGGCAAGGCCAGCGCCACGCACAGCAGGTAGAAGTCGAACCAGCCGACGGCCTCGACGATCCATCCGGTTGTCGCGTTGATCAGCGAACGCGGCACCGCGGCCAGGCTGGTGAACAGCGCGAACTGCGTCGCCGTGTACCGCGGGTCGGTCGTGCGCGCGATGAACGCGGTGAACGCCGCAGTGCCAAGGCCTACACCGAGCGCCTCGAAGGCGATGACGGTGGCGAGCAGCATCCGGTCGGGCCGGTGCGCCCAGGCAAGCCAGGCAAAGCCCAGGATCGACACGACCTGGACCGCGCCGAACAGCCACAGCCCCCGGTTGATGCCGATCCGCAGCATCCAGATGCCCCCCAGCAGTCCGCCGATCACGCTGGCCCACAGCCCGGCGTTCTTGGCGATCAAGCCGATTTCCGACATGGTGAAACCCATGTCCAGATAGAACGGCGTCGCCAGCGCGGTCGCCATGCTGTCGCCGAGCTTGTAGAGAAAGATGAAGCCGAGCACCAGCAGCGCCTGTCGCCAGCCGGCGCGCGTGACGAACTCGTGGAACGGCTCGACCACCGCTTCGCGCAACGTGCGCGGGGCCGCCCGCGAGAGCGCCGGCTCGGCGATCAGCAGCGTCGTGACGATGCCCGGCAGCATGAACAGTGCGGTGATGAAAAACACGCTCTGCCAGGGCAGACGGTCGGCGAGGATCAGCGCCAGCGCGCCGGGCACGAGGCTGGAGATGCGGTAGGCCTGCACGAAGATCGCGTTGCCGAGGCCAAGCTCGGCGTCGGGCAGCAGCTCGCGGCGGTACGCATCGAGGACGATGTCCTGCGTGGCCGCGAACAAAGCCACCGCGGCGGCGAGCCAGGCGATCGTCCCCAGGTCGCGCTGCGGCTGCAGCACGCCGAACAGCGGCAGCGATGCGACCAGCGCGACCTGCGTCAGCAGCATCCAGCCGCGGCGCCGTCCGAGCAGCGGCAGCGCATAGCGGTCGACCAGCGGCGCCCAGATGAACTTCCAGGTGAACGGCAACCCCATCAGCGCGAACAGGCCGATCGACTTGAGGTCGACGTGCCCGGTGCGCAGCCATGCCGGCAGCAGGTTGATCAGGATGTAGAGCGGCAGCCCGGAGCTGAAGCCGGTGAAGATGCAGATCAGCATCCGCCGATTGAACAGCGCTTTCGCCAGCGGCAGCTTCGATTCACCCATCGCCGGCATTGTATCGAAGCGCGGCGAGCCGGGATGCGATCGATCTTAAGCGACCGCCGCACCTTGCCGGAAACGGTAGATCGCCAGCGAGCCGAGCAGATTCGGCGCGATGCTCACGCGTCGCGCGTCGTGCAGCACCACGCGCTCGAGCACCTGGAAGCGGCGCTCGGCGCAGAACGCGTCGAAATCGGCCACCGTGCACAAGTGGATGTTCGGCGTGTCGTACCACTGGTAGGGCAGGTTCGTCGACACCGGCATGCGTCCGCGCAGGACCTGCAGACGGTGCGACCAGTGCCCGAAGTTCGGGAAGGTGACGATCGCCTCGCGGCCCACGCGCAGCATCTCGAGGACGATTTCCTCGGTGTGCCGCATCGCCTGCAGCGTTTGCGACAGGATCACGCTGTCGAACGATTGATCGTCGAAGCCGGCCAGTCCGCTTTCCAGGTCGCTCTGGATGACGTTGACGGCGTTGCCGATCGACGCCAGCACGCCGGCGTCGTCGATTTCGATGCCGTAGCCGACCACGCCGCGCGACTCTCGCAGGTACGCGATCAAGCTGCCGTCGCCACAGCCCAGGTCGAGCACCCGCGCCTCGGTCGCGATCCAGCCGGCGATCGTCGAAAAGTCGGCGCGCGCGGCGTAGGACACTGCGCGGGGCGCGCTGCGCGGGGCCCCTCGCTGCGGGCTCACGCGGCTTCCTCCTCGGCCGCGCGCGCGAGGTAAGCGCGCACGACCGCGTGGTACTGCGGCGTGTCCAGCAGAAACGCGTCGTGCCCGTGCGGGGCGACGATCTCGGCGTAGCAGACGTCGCGCCGGTTGTCGACCAGCGCCTTGACGATCTCTCGCGAACGCGCCGGCGAAAAGCGCCAGTCGGTGGTAAACGAAATCACCAGGAAGCGGCACACCGCCGGTGCGAGCGCGCGCGCCAGATCGCCGCCGCTGGCCGACGCCGGGTCGAAATAGTCGAGCGCCTTGGTGATTCCCAGGTAGGTGTTGGCGTCGAAATACCCGGCGAACTTCTCGCCCTGGTGGCGCAGGTACGATTCGATCTCGAATTCGGTGGCGAACGAGTATTTGAGGCCGTCGCGCAATTGCCGCCCGAACCGCTCGCCCATCTGCTCGTCGGAGATGTAGGTGATATGGCCGACCATCCGCGCCACGCGCAAGCCGCGAAGCGGCTTCACGCCGTGCTCGTAGTAGTGGCCGGCGTGGAAATCGGGGTCGGTCATGATCGCGGCGCGCGCGACTTCGTTGAACGCGATGTTCTGCGCCGAAAGATTCGGCGCGGCGGCGATGACCAGCGCGCGCCCGAGCCGCCGCGGATAGCGGATCGCCCAGTCCAGCGCCTGCATGCCGCCGAGGCTCCCGCCCATCACCGCAGCGAAACGGGCGATGCCCAGCCGGTCGGCGAGCCGGGCCTGCGCATCGACCCAGTCTTCGACGGTGACGATCGGGAAGGCGGCTCCCCAGGGTTTGCCCGTAGCCGGATTGATCGAAGCCGGACCGGTCGATCCGAAGCAGCTGCCCAGGTTGTTGACGCCGACGACGAAAAAGCGATCGGTGTCGGCCGGCTTGCCGGGTCCCACCATGTTGTCCCACCAGCCTTCGCTGCCCGCCTCGCCCGCGTACACGCCGGCGACGTGATGCGAGGCGTTCAGCGCGTGGCAGATGAGGATCGCGTTCGAGCGCGCCGCATTGAGCGTGCCGTAGGTTTCGTAGGCGAGCTCGAACGCCGGCAGCGACGCGCCGGAGCGCAGCGCGAGCGGCTCGTCGAACGCCGCGCGCCGGGGCGTCACCGAACCTACCGAGGTCGTCGTTTGCGTCAAAGGATCGGAGCCGGCACAAGCCGCGAGGCGTGCCTCCGAAAAAAACCCGATCAGCTTGGCGCCAATCGGGTCGGATCTCCGTCGCCGCTTTAGCCGTATTTGTCAGGGAAACCCGGACCGGACTTCCCTTGCGCCCGCAAGCTGATCGTCAAATCGGCGCGTAGGGCCTAGTCTAACGGCGCGCGCGCGAAAGTCAATCATTGAGCTTGTCCAGCAGGGCGGCGACCTTGACCGGCTCCTCGCCGCGCAGCAGGCGGGCGACCAGCGGCCGGATTTCGCCCGCGTCGGTGGTCAATACGCGCTGCTTGACGTTCAGCAGATGCGCCGGGTGCATCGAAAAGTTACGCAGGCCCATGCCGAGCAGAAGCCGCGTCAGGCGCTCTTCACCCGCCATTTCGCCGCAGACCGCGATCGGAACCGGAAGCTTGTTGGCGGTCGCGATGGCCATGGCGATGAGCTTCAGCACCGCCGGATGCAGCGGATCGTACAGGTGCGAGACCGCCTCGTCGGCGCGATCAACGGCCAGCGTGTACTGGATCAGATCGTTGGTGCCGATCGACAGGAAGTCCAGCCGCCGGGCGAACGGCTCGATAGTCAGCACGGCCGCCGGGATCTCGATCATGCCGCCGACGGCGATCGAGGCGTTGAAGGGCACGCCTTGCTCGAGCAGGCTGGCCTTGGCCTGCGCCAGCAGCACCAGCGTCTGATCGATCTCGGCGGTCGAAGCCAGCATCGGGATCAGTATCCGGATGTCGCCGTAGCGCGACGCCCGCAGGATCGCGCGGAGCTGGGTCAGGAACAATCGCGGCTCGGCCAGACAGAAACGAATCGCCCGCAGGCCCAGCGCGGGGTTCGGCGCCACGCGCACCAGTCCGTCGAGCCCCTCCTTGTGCTTGTCGGCGCCCAGGTCGAAGGTGCGGATGATCACCGGCTTGCCCCGCATGCCCGCCGCGACCATCCGGTACGCCTCGAACTGCTCGTCCTCCGACGGCAGCCCCCGGCGGTTGAGAAACAGGAACTCGCTGCGGAACAGCCCGATTCCCATCGCGCCGTTTTCCAACGCCTGATCGAGGTCCTCGGGCAACTCGATGTTGGCGAAGAGCTCGACCCCTTCGCCGTCGAGCGTGGCGGCCCGCGTGGTTTTCAGCCGCTTGAGCTTCCTGCGGGCGAGCTCGTGCTCGCCCTGCTTCAACCGGTACTCGGCGAGCACCGAGCGGTCGGGATTGACGATGACGACGTTCTTCGCGCCGTCGACGATCAGCAGCTCGTGCTCGCGGATCAGGCCGCGCGCATTGTGCGTTGCAACGACGGCCGGCACGTTGAGGCTCCGCGCGACGATCGCCGTATGCGAGGTGACGCCGCCCAGGTCGGTCAGGAAGGCGGCAAAATGATGGCTCTTGAATTGGATGACGTCGGCCGGCGACAGGTCGTGCGCGACCAGGATCGTCTGGTCCTCCGCGCTGGCGGGGCGCACGCCGCCCGGCTTGCCGAGCAGGACCTTGAGCACGCGCTCGACGACCTGGACTACGTCGGCGCGGCGCTCGCGCAGGTACGGGTCCTCGATCGATTCGAACTGCTCGACCAGCACGTTCATCTGCTGAATCAGCGCCCACTCGGCGTTGCAGCCTTGCTCGGCGATCATCCGCTTCGGCGCCTCCGACAGCGTCGGATCGGTGAGGATCATCCAGTGCACGTCAAGGAAGGCGCCGAATTCGGCCGGCGCATCGCCCGAGATCATCGCGCCGTGCAGGGCCTCCAGCTCCTTCTGCACGGTCCGGAACGCCTGCGCCAGGCGCTCGATCTCGTCCTGAACCTGGTCGGGCCGGATTGCGTAGTGCGCGACCTCGAGGGTCGCGTGGGACACGAGCTGGGCGCGGCCGATCGCGATGCCGCCCGAAACGCCGATCCCGTGCAGGACAAAGCTCACCGGCGGGCGCGCCGGATCAATGCTGCTCGCCGAACCCGTCGCCGATGAGTTGGACCATCGCCACCATCGCCGCCGCCTCGTCCGGCCCGCTCGTTTCCAGGGTGATGGTCGCACCCATGCTTGCCGCGAGCATCATCACCGCGACCATGCTCCGCGCGCTGGCGCGCCGGCCGTTCACGATCAGGCAAACGTTGCAGCGGAATTGCGACGCGAGGCGCACAACCTGTGCCGCCGCGCGTGCGTGAAGACCCAAGCGATTGGTGATGCCGATTTGGAGAGTTTGCATGATCGAGCCGCCCGTCGCTGTCGAGGTGTGAACATGCCCTTCCGGAGTTGCCCGGAAAACACGCCTCTTCATTGAGTTTGCCCGGCAAACTTTGGTTCCGCGAATACTGAAACTCCTTGTGTCGGCCGATGGCGACGCTTTGCCGCGCATCGCCAGCCGCCGTCATTGTCCTTCGCCGAAACAGTCGCCGATCAGCGCGGTGATCGCGTCGAGCGCCTCGGTCTCGTCGGGACCGTCGGTCTCGAGCACGACGCGAGCGCCCTTGCCCGCCGCCAGCATCATCACGCCCATGATGCTCTTGGCATTGATCTTGCGTCCGCTGCGCGCGAGCGACACGTCGCATTGGTACTTGGCCGCGAGCTGTGTCAGCTTGGCCGATGCCCGCGCGTGCAATCCCAGCTTGTTGACGATCTCAATTTCGCGTTGCTGCATAGACCGGATCCACCTCGACGCGCACGACGCCGTCGCAGCCGCCGCTGATGGCCTTCTTGATCATCGTATCCATGCCCTTGCCTCGATAGGTGAAGGCCCGCACCAGCATCGGCAGGTTGACCCCGGCCACGGCCTCGACGCGTCCCGGCTGCAGCAGCTTGATGGCGAGGTTGCACGGCGAGGCGCCGAAGATGTCCGAGAAGATCAGCACGCCGTCGCCGGCGTCGAGCGCCTTGACGACCTCGCGCGCCCGCGGCAGCAGGTTCAGCGGGTCGTCGGACGCCGCGACACGCATGCCTTCGAACTGGGGAGGCCGGCCCCCGAGCACGTGCGTCACGGCACCGATGAGGCTGTCGCTCAAGGTGCCGTGGGCGACGATGAGGATGCCGATCATGTTGGTGCTTCCCCCCGGCGAGCCGCTCGCTGAGTCCGTTGCACGGCATTTGTCATTGAACCGTCAGGCGACGCCTTCGCCCGCTCCGGTCGCTTTATCTTAGCATGCGCCGGTAGCGGCAGCCGCCCCGACCTCAGCGCGCGCGCACGCGCTGCTCCAGCGCCTCCGCGAAGGCGCCGGCGACATCGAAGCCGGTCTGCTGCGTGATCTCGACAAAGCCGGTCGGGCTGGTCACGTTGATCTCGGTCAGGTAGTCGCCGATCACGTCGAGACCGATGACGAACAGCCCCTTGGCCGCCAGCGCCCGTCCGACGACTTCGCCGATTTCTCGATCGCGGGCGGTGAGCGGCCGCGCTTCGCCGCGGCCGCCGGCCGCCAGGTTGCCGCGCGTTTCACCGGCCTTCGGGATGCGCGCCAGCGCGTGCGGCGCCGGCTCGCCTTCGATCAGGATGATGCGCTTGTCGCCCTGTGCGATCTCGGGAATGAAGCGTTGCGCCATGACGCTGCGCGCGCCGAAGTGCGCCATGGTCTCGATGATAACGTTGCGGTTGACGTCGTCGCGCCGGACGCGAAATATCGACGATCCCCCCATGCCGTCCAGCGGCTTGAGGATCACGTCGGCCTGCTCGTCGATGAAGCCGCCGATGAGCTCGGGGTCGCGCGTGACCAGCGTGGGCACCGTGAATTGCGGAAACTCGGCGATCGCCCATTTTTCGTTGTGGTCGCGGATCGCCCTGGGGCCGTTGACCACGTGCGCGCCCTCGCGCTCGGCCGCCTCCAGCAGATACGTCGAGTAGAGGTATTCCATGTCGAACGGCGGATCCTTGCGCATCACCACCGCCGCGAACGACGCAAGCGGGCGCGTCACCGGCTCGCCGGCGCGGTACCAGTCATGGTCGTCCGGCAGGACCTCGATCCGGCGCACGCGCGCCCGGGTCGCGCCGGCTTGCCAGTAGATCTCCGCCGGCTCCAGCACGTGAATCGCGTGGCCGCGCGATTGCAGCGCACGCATCATCGCCACGCTCGTGTCCTTGTAAGCCTTCAGCCCTTGCGGCGGGTCGATGATGAACGCGAATTCCATGGCGAACGGCGCGGCGTGCGGGCGCCCATCGTACCGTAAAACTTTACCGATCGAGGGCGGCGGAGGTGGGTCCCGCGGCGGCCGAGTTAACGCTGTATCGGCATGTTATTACCTGTTTCGACTGGCGGAGAAACCATTTATCATGCTGAATTGGAAAGGTAGTATTGATAAGATTGAGATATAGGCGATTGCGAACATATTTTGGAGGGAACGACGCGCCATGACCAGTTTCCCGGCGGCCTTCGTCGAAGCCTGGCGTCTGCTGCTGGCGTTCGACCCGCGCCTGGGCGAAATCGTCGCCCTGAGCTTGCGCGTGAGCCTCACGGCGGTGGTGATCGCCAGCGCTGCCGGTCTGCCGCTCGGCGCGCTGATTGCCGTCAGCCGCTTTCCGGCGCGCCGCACCGCGATCGTCGTGCTCGGCGCGATGATGGGCTTGCCGCCGGTGGTCGTCGGGCTCGTGGTCTATCTTCTGCTTTCCCGGGCCGGGCCGCTCGGCACACTGGGCCTCTTGTTCACCCCGACAGCGATGGTGATCGCGCAGGCGATCCTGATCACGCCGATCATCGCCGCGCTCACCCGGCAGGTCGTCGAAGATGCCTGGCTCGAATACCGCGAGCAGTTGCGCTCGCTGGGCGAGACGCGGCTCGGCGCGGTGGCCACGCTGCTCTGGGACCTGCGTTTTTCGCTGGTCACGATCGTGCTCGCCGGCTTCGGCCGGGCGGCAGCCGAGGTCGGCGCGGTGATCATCGTGGGCGGCAACATCGACGGCGTCACGCGCGTCATGACCACCGCGATCGCGCTGGAGACCAGCAAGGGCGACCTGCCGCTGGCGCTCGGCCTTGGGATCATCCTGGTGGCGATCGTCGTCGCGCTGAACGCGGCGGCGTACCTGGTCAAGGAAACCGCGCAGCGGCGCTAGGGTGATCGCGGCCATGGACATGCGCACCCCGATGGCACTCCTTCCGCTGCGGTTGGAGCGGGTGGTGTTCACCGCGGGCGCACGCCGGATCATCGACGACGTATCGCTGGCGATCGAGCCCGGGCCGCGGACGGTGATCGTCGGACCCAACGGCGCCGGCAAGAGCGTGCTGCTGCGCCTTTGCCATGGCCTGCTGCAGCCTTCCGCCGGCTCGATCCGCTGGAGCTCCGCCGAGGCGCCCGGCGCGCCGCGGCGGCAGGCGATGGTCTTCCAGCGGCCGATGCTGCTGCGGCGTTCGGCGCTCGCCAACGTCAGCTACGCGCTGGGCGTCGCCGGCGTGCCACGGGCCTCGCGCGCAGCGCGCGCGCACGAGGCGCTGCGCAGGGTGGGGCTCGAGACGTACGCCGCGCATTCGGCGCGGGTGCTCTCAGGCGGCGAGCAGCAGCGCCTCGCCCTGGCGCGCGCCTGGGCGCTGCAGCCCGAGGTCCTTTTCCTCGACGAGCCGACGGCGAGCCTGGATCCGGGTGCGACGCAGGAAGTCGAGAAGGTGATCGGGGCGATGGTCGCCGCCGGCACCAAGATCGTGCTCGTCACTCACAACCTCGGCCAGGCGCGCCGGCTGGGCGACGAGATCCTGTTCCTGCACCAGGGGCGCCTCGTCGAGCGTGCGCCGGCCGACCGCTTTTTCCGCCAGCCGAAAACCGGCGAAGCGAAACAATTCCTCGAAGGAGAGTTGCCATGGTAAGTACACGACGCGTCTTTCTCGCCGCCATCCTCGCGCTGGCCGCGCTCGCCCCGTTCGGCGCCAACGCCGCCGACAAGTTCATCACGGTCGCGTCGACGACCTCGACCGAGCAGTCCGGCCTGTTCGGCTACCTGCTGCCGATCTTCGAAGCGAAAACCGGCATCAAGGTGCACGTCGTGGCGCTCGGCACCGGGCAGGCGCTCGATGTCGCCCGGCGCGGCGATGCCGACGTCGTCTTCGTCCACGCGCGCGCCGCCGAGGAAAAATTCCTCGCCGAAGGCCAGGGCGTCACGCGCTTCCCGGTGATGTACAACGATTTCGTGCTGATCGGCCCCAAGAGCGACCCCGCGAAAATCGGCGGCGGCAAGGACATTGTGGTCGCGCTGCGGAAGCTCGAGAGCGCGCGGGCGCCGTTCGTCTCGCGCGGCGACCGCAGCGGCACCAACATGGCGGAGCTCGCGCTGTGGAAAGTGGCGGGCATCGACATCGACAAGAGCAAGGGCCCCTGGTACCGCGACACCGGGCAGGGCATGGGCCCGGCGCTCAATACCGCGGCATCGATGGGCGCCTATATCCTCGCCGACCGCGGCACCTGGCTCGCCTTCAAGAATCGCGGTGATCTCACGGTCCTGGTCGAAGGCGAC